>CAZZWE010000105.1:0-17251 GCA_964657675.1 uncultured Steroidobacteraceae bacterium | reverse complement strand
ACAAATTCAACTCGGCGCCGAAAATAACATAGAAAAAAGCCGATGTTTAGCGCATTTGAAAAAAAAGATGTTCTAAGAAGATGCGTTTGGCGCTGGTTTTCTAGGCTTTCCCGCTGACAGCCGAGCGCGAGCGTTCGCTCGAAAGTCGCTGGTTCACTGTGTTATCAGGCATGTACGCGCCGATGTTCAACGTATTAGCACCAGCAAAGCGCCGATGATGATGGACACCCACAGCACCGAAAAATCAATTTGTCCGATGCGCGGGATCACCCTGCGCACAGGTTTCAAGATCGGTTCGCACAGCTGCGCGAGCAGCCTGACGCCGGGTGCGTAGCCACCTGGCGACACGTAGCTGGTCAGTGCATACAGCAGCATCGCGAACAGATAAACGTTCAGGACCAGACGCACCAAGTCGATCAGTGTGATCCGCAGGAACAGCGGCCAGTCGGTGATCTGTGCGCCTTGCAGCGCCAAGACTACGAAGGAGCGCAGGCACGCGATCAGCAGCACGGCAACCACGGTGGCGGTGTCGACCTTGCCGATCGGCGGCAGCACCTTGCGTAGCGGCAATATCAGCCAGTTGGTGATGCGGACGATGGCATCCGCCATGGGATCGCGGAAGTCGGCTCTGACCAGCTGAAACATCAGGCGCAGCAGAAACGCCAGCGTGAGCAGCCACAGCAAGGTATCGACGATGTATATAACGGCTTGCATATCAAATCTCTCAGGGCTGGCCGAATTCGGCGGCAAGCTCGGCAGAGCGGCGGTCCGCAGCCGTCACGGCCTGCGCGACGATATCACGAAGGCCGGCGGCTTCCAGAACCTCGAGCGCCGCTGCCGTGGTGCCGCCCTTCGATGTCACCTGCTCGCGCAACGCTGCGAGCGTCTCCGAAGATTGGCGCGCCATGTGCGCAGCGCCCAAGGCGGTGTCCAAGGTGAGTCGGTGCGCCACATCCTCCGGCAGACCGAGCTTGCGGGCCGCGGCTTCGAGCGCTTCCATGAGCAGAAAGAAATAAGCCGGGCCGCTGCCGGAGAGGGCGGTGACGGTGTCCATCTGCGATTCTTGTTCGACCCACACCGTGCTGCCCACGGCGGCCATGATGGATTCGGCCAGTGCACGATGCGCAGGGGCAACTTCAGCGGGCGCGTACAACCCGGTGGCGCCGTTCCCCTCGAGCGCCGGGCGATTGGGCATGGAGCGCACGATGTCGACACCCGCGCCGGCCCAGCGCGACATCGCGGCATGTGGGATCCCGGCGGCCACTGAAATCAACAAGGGACGGTGTTGCGCCAAATGCGGCGCCAAGCCGCGAACCACGGCGCGCATTTGCTGCGGTTTCACGGCCAGCACCACCACCTCGGCGTTCTCCATAGCGACGGCATTGTCTTCGGATGCGGCGATGCCGTAATCCTTAACGAGACGCGCGCGTTGTTGCGCGCTCGGATCGGCCACGACGCAATGCGTTGGCGGCAGGCCGCGCTTCAGCAAGCCGCTGATCAGCGCGACTGCCATATTGCCGCCGCCGATGAAGGCGAGTTTGCGGATGTTCTGCATGGTTCTCCCTAAAGCAAATTCAGCGGCTGCCGAAAATCGCGGTGCCGATTCTGACGATGGTCGCGCCTTCAGCGATGGCTGCTTCGAAATCGCCGCTCATCCCCATCGACAGTGTATCGAGCGCGAGGCCGCCGGCATTCAGCTGTTCTTTGAGTTCGCGCAGACGCGCGAACACCGCCCGCTCTGCCGCGACGTCCGGTTGCGGCGGCGGCACGCACATCAATCCGCGTAATTTCAGATGGGGCAATTCGGCCACGGCGGCCGCCAGAGCGCTCAATTGCGCCGGGTTCACGCCGCTTTTGTTCGGCTCAGGGATGAGCTCCACCTGCAGGCAAATATTCAACGGCGGGGCATGGAAGGGCCGCTGACTCGATAGCCGCCGTGCGATTTGGATGCGATCGACGCTGTGCACCCAGTCAAAGCGTGCGGCGATATCGCGCGTCTTGTTTGATTGAATGGCACCGATGAAATGCCAGGTCAGGGTCAGGTCTGACAGCAGGTCGAGCTTGGGTAAAGCCTCTTGGAGATAGTTTTCACCAAAATTCGTGACGCCGGCGGTGGCGGCCAGGCGGATGGATTCGGCAGTCTTGCCCTTGGTGACAGCGACCAAAGTGACCCCATTGGGGTCCCGGCCGGCGGCAAGCGCTGCACTAAGTATCCGAGACCGGACGTGGTTCACATGAACCGTGGAATTCTGCGGACCAATTAACATATTGGGTGGCAACACCCTCTTATATACTGTTTCTGGCTAAAACCAGTCGAATTAGGAGCCGTAAATGGCGGTTGATATTGCGCAGCTTCTCGCCTTCGCGGTGAAGAACAACGCGTCTGACTTGCATCTGTCGGCCGGCGTGCCGCCGATGATCCGCGTCGACGGCGACATGAAGCGCGTCAACATGCCTGCATTGGTGCACAAAGAAGTGCACAGCATGGTGTACGACATCATGAACGACAAACAACGTAAGGCTTTCGAAGAGTTTTACGAGACCGACTTTTCATTTGAGATCCCCAAGCTGGCGCGCTTCCGCGTCAACGCTTTCAACCAGAATCGCGGCGCTGCGGCCGTGTTTCGTAATATTCCGTCCACCATCCTTTCCTTGGACGAATTGAACGCGCCCAAGTCGTTCAAAGACCTGTGCATGCTGCCGCGCGGTCTGGTGCTGGTCACCGGACCGACGGGATCCGGCAAGTCGACCACCCTTGCCGGCATGGTCAACCATTGTAACGATAACCGTCCCGATCACATCATCACGATCGAGGATCCGATCGAGTTCGTCCACGAAGCCAAACGCTGTCTGGTCAACCAGCGCGAAGTGCACCGGGACACCTTGGGCTTCAGCGAGGCGCTGCGTTCGGCGCTGCGCGAAGATCCGGATATCGTGCTGGTAGGCGAAATGCGGGATTTGGAAACCATCCGCCTGGCGCTCACGGCGGCCGAAACCGGCCACTTGGTGTTCGGCACGTTGCACACGAGCTCGGCTGCGAAGACAATCGACCGTATCGTCGACGTGTTCCCGGCGGCGGAAAAGGACATGGTGCGCGCCATGATGTCTGAAAGTTTGCGGGCGGTGATTTCGCAGACACTGATGAAACGGGTCGGCGGCGGCCGCGTGGCCGCCCATGAAATCATGATCGGCACTCCGGCGATCCGCAATTTGATTCGTGAAGGCAAGATTGCCCAGATGTATTCTGCAATTCAGACCGGCCAGGGCCAGGGCATGCAGACACTGGATCAATGTTTACAAGACATGGTGCAGAAGGGTGTAGTGAGTCGCGAAGAAGCGAAGTACAAGGCCCAAAACAAGGACAGCATCTAATATGGAACGCGAGCAAGCCATACGCTTGATGCAAGACCTGCTGCGACGCATGGTCGAGAAGAAGGGTTCGGATTTGTTCATCACCGCGGGTTTCCCGCCGGCGATCAAGGTGGACGGCGAAATCCGGCCGCAGTCGGACCGTTCCTTGAGCCCCGAGCAAAGCGCCAGCATGGTGCGCGCCATCATGAATGATCGGCAAACCAAAGAATTCGATTCGACCAAGGAATGTAATTTCGCCATCGCGCCGCCGGGAATTGGCCGCTTCCGCGTCAGCGCCTTCATCCAGCAGGGTCATACCGGCGCCGTGGTGCGAACCATCAACGCCAAGATTCCCACGCTCGAGGAACTCGAGCTGCCGCCCATCTTGAAGGAAGTGGTGCTGTCAAAGCGCGGCTTCGTGATCCTCGTTGGCGGCACGGGCTCCGGTAAATCGACCTCCATGGCGGCCATGGTCGGGTATCGTAACGAAAAGACTCGCGGCCACATCGTGACCATCGAAGACCCGGTGGAATACGTCCATGCGCACAAAGGCTGCGTGATCACCCACCGCGAAGTGGGCGTGGACTGCGAAAGCTGGCACCTGGCCCTCAAGAACACCTTGCGTCAGGCGCCGGACGTCATTTTGATCGGCGAAATCCGCGACCGCGAAACCATGGAATACGGCATTCAATTCGCCGAAACCGGACACTTGGTGCTGGCCACCCTGCACGCCAACAGCTCCAACCAAGCCATCGACCGCATGATCAACTTCTTTCCCGAAGAGCGCCGCGAACAATTGCTGATGGATTTGTCGCTGAACATCCGCGCACTGATCTCGCAACGCTTGATTCCGCGCGAAGCCGGATCCGGCCGCATTGCCGCGATGGAAATCATGCTGAACTCGCCGCTGATCGCCGACTTGATCTTCAAGGGCGAAGTGGCCAAGATCAAAGACGTCATGTCGCGGTCCAATCGCTTAGGCATGAAGACCTTCGATCAGGCCCTGTACGATTTGTACGAGGCGGGATTGATCTCCTACGAAGATGCTTTGCGCAACGCCGATTCGAAGAACGAACTGCGTCTGCGGGTCAAACTCGAGAGCAAGCGCGAAATGAAGAATCCGGAAGAAGGCGGTCAGTCGCTCGAGATCGTCGAGGAAGAAGAAGGACAGGTGTTCTAGCCTATGTCCGCCGTGGAGCCCGTACCGCCGCCGCCTGCTCATGTGATGAACACCAAGCCGTTGTTCAAACTGATGGTGGAGAAGAAGGCGTCGGACCTGTTCTTCACCTGCAACGCACCGGTCAAGATCAAAATCGAAGGCAAGATTTTCCCCGTCAACAAACAGGTGCTCACCCCCGAAACGGTGCGGCAAGCGGCCTTGGGGTTGATGACTCAGGATCAGATCGAACATTTCAACGACGAGTTGGAAATCGATTTCGCGATCTCCGAACCGGGCTTGGGACGGTTTCGTGTCAACGTCTTCTACCAGCGCGGTTATCCGGCCATGGTGCTGCGCTACATCACGGCAGAAATGCCGCGGCTCGAAGATCTTGGCATGCCGGAGATCTACAAAGACCTGGTGATGCTGAAGCGCGGCTTGATTTTGATGGTGGGCGCCGCCGGTGCCGGCAAATCAACCACGCTTGCGGCGATGATCAATCATCGCAATGAAACCTCGTCTGATCATATTCTGACCATCGAAGACCCGATCGAATTCTTGCACTCCAACAAGAAGTCCATCATCAATCAGCGCGAAGTGGGCCTTGACACCAAGTCCTTTGGCCGCGCATTGCGCAGCGCCGTGCGCTCGGCGCCGGACGTGATTCTGGTGGGCGAAATCCGCGATCGTGAAACCATGGAGGCGGCGATCGCCTTGGCCGGTACCGGCCACCTGTGTATCGCCACCTTGCACGCCAACAATTGCGCCGAGACCTTGGATCGCATCATCAACATGTTTCCGCGCGATCAGCACAATCAGATCTTCCTGGATCTATCGCAGTACTTGCGCGCCATCCTGTCGCAGCGGTTGGTGTTCGGTAAGGCCGGCACGCGCATTGCGGCGTCCGAGGTGATGGTGAACACGCCGCACGTGTCGGAACTGATCAAGCAGGGCGATGTGATCGGCGTGAAGGAAGCCATCCGCACCGGCACCGAGCGCGGCATGTTGAGCTTCGACAGCGCGCTTTATAACCTGGTGCGCGAAGGCCGCATCGAATTGGAAGAGGCGCTGTCCAGCGCCGACTCACGCACCAACCTCGAAGCCAAAATCAACTTCGGCTGAGCCAGGCGGAATTGGCCAGTCGCGACATCACGGCACGGCACCAAATTACTCTCGAATTCGCGGCTGCAAATATCCCAGCCTGACGCTAATGCGCGCGCCCGGCAGGCCTCGGGATCAATTTTCAAGGCGCGCCAGGCTGCCTTGGCAAGATCGGTGTCGAGTGCACCGGTGACGCCGTCATCGATGACATCGATGGGTCCGGTGACCGGATATGCGGCCACCGGCACGCCGCAGGCCATGGCTTCGAGATTGACCAGTCCAAAGGTATCGGTACGGCTGGGGAATACCATGATATCGGCGGCGGCCAGATGGCAGGCCAGATCCTCGCCGAATTTAAATCCCGCAAAGGTGGTATCCGGATATTGGGTCTGCAGGCGCGCCCGCTCGGGTCCATCGCCGATCACGATTTTGCTGCCGGGCCACGGCATGCTCAAGAAGGCGTCGATATTTTTTTCCACCGCCACGCGGCCGACGTATGCGGCGATCGGGCGCCGCAGTTGCAAGAAGCCCTTGGCGCGCGGCTTGAACAAGTCGGTGTCGACGCCGCGACGCCAGCTGGCGAGATTGTTGAACCCATGCGCGGCCAGATCCTTGCGCATGGTGGGCGTGCTCACCATGCAGCGCACGGCGGCGCCATGAAAGCGACGCAGGGCGGCGTACGAGGCGTACAGTGGAATCGGAAAACGCGCGCGCAGGTACTGCGGAAATTGCGTGTGATAGGACGTGGTGAAACGAATCCCCCATCGTACGCAGAAACGCCGCGCGGCCAAGCCCAAGGGACCTTCGGTGGCAATGTGCAGCGCTTGCGGCGCGAAGTCGACGATGCTTTGTTCAACTTTCTTATAGGGGAACAAGGACAGACGAATTTCTGGGTAGGTGGGACAGGCCACGCTGCGAAAATCTTGCGGCGTCAGCGTGCGCACTTCGTGGCCGAAGCGGCCGAGCCACGCGGCGGTCTGCGCCAGGGTGCTGACGACACCATTGGTCTGCGGGAACCAAGCGTCGGTCACGATCATGATTCTCATGGACTCGAGAGTCGCATGCAGGCATGACGGTTCGATGAAGGTGAGCGAATTCGCATTCGCGGCATTCGCTTGGGGTTTGTCATGGCTTTGCAATGAAATTCCTATATTTGCTTCATTCGTGAGCCACGAAACGCACCCTTGAGGACCCTCTATGCAAAGTTTTTGGGCAGAGCTTCAAACGCAGCGCTGGGATGATCATCGCTTCTATCACCACAGCCGCATCAATCAGTCGCTGCACTTCTTGAGCGCCATCAGTTTTATCGTCGCCTACGTGATGATGTTCAAGGATCCGGTGATGGCCGCCTTGATCGGCTGGCTCATCGCCATGGTCAGCCGCCAGTCCGGGCATTTCTTCTTCGAGCCCAAGGGCTATGACGACGTCAACCAGGCCTCGCATGAGCACAAGGAAGACATCAAGGTGGGCTACAACCTGCGCCGCAAGATAATCCTGCACGCGGTGTGGGGGCTGGTGCCGCTGGTGTTATGGGCCGATCCGACCTTCTTCGGATTTTTCACCGCGCCGCACAATGGCATGGAGTTCGTGCGTCACGTCGGTGAATTGTGGTTGTTCGTCGGCGCCGGTGCGCTGATCTTCCGCACCGTGCAGTTGTTTTTCTTGAAGGACGTGCAAACCGGCTTGGTGTGGGCGACCAAAATCCTCACCGATCCCTTCAACGACGCCAAGATCTACTGTAAGGCGCCGCTTTATTTGATGCGCGGTGAGCTGATCGACCCGATGTTGGATGTGACCGGCCGGGCCGCGGGTGACCATGGGTCGGAAGGCCGGCCGGCGTAAGACTCGCGGGCCGGCCGGCGCACGGCCTGCCATCTCGCGCGGAGCATTTCCTTGAGCACGCGACGTCTGATGGATTTATTGGTCATCTGCGGATCAGACCACCACCAGCCGTCGCGCTGCATGTCCTGCGCGGCGCTGACCAAGGCGTCGGCGACGGCGGCGTAGTCAGCGTCGGTGTAATTCAAACTGAATATCAAGCGTCCCGTCCCCACCCAACTCAAGGCAAGGCCTGCGGCGCGCAGATAATATTGAAACATCCAGTTATAACGGGACACCCCGACGTAGTAGACGGTCCAGATGCTGGACAGGTTGGCGACGCGCACCGGCAGTTCCGCCGCCTGCAGCCGCGCGTTCAACGCGCTCGCGCGTGCATCCCACGTGGCATCGAGGTTGCGATACAGCGCACGCACGGGCTCGCTCTCGAGCCGCTGCAGAAATTCGTACATCGCGCCCATCACGTACGGATGCGAATTGAACGTGCCGCGGGCGAAGCAGATATCGGCCGGACGGTCTTCGCGAAAGCGCTGCATGAAGTGATGGCTGCCGCACAGCACACCCACCGGCAAGCCGCCGGCCACGGTCTTGCCGTAGGTGACCATGTCAGCGCGCACGCCGAAGTATTCCTGCGCGCCGCCGGCGGCGAGGCGAAAGCCCACGAACACCTCATCGAAAATCAGCGCGATGCTGCGATCGGTGCACACCTCGCGCAATTGCTTCAGCCACGTGGCATACGCTTCGCGGTCGAAATGCGCACGGCGGCTGCTATCGAGCAGGGTGGAATCACCGGGCGCCGGTTTGTTCGGGTGCAAGGCCTGCAACGGGTTGATCAGCACGCAGGCAATGTCGCGCCGCGTGCGCAGCACCTTCAGCGCCGCGGGGTCCATGTCGTTCAATGTGTAGGTCTCATCGGCGGGCTGAGGGTTGCCGACGCCCGGCTGCACATCGCCCCACCAGCCGTGGTACGAGCCGCAGAATCGCACCAGGTGACTGCGCCCGGTGTGATAGCGCGCCAGGCGTACCGCCTGCATGACGGCTTCGGTGCCGGACATGTGAAAGGAGATTTCGTCGAGTCCCGAGATCTCGAGCAGTCGTTTGACGTTGTAAGCGACCACGGGGTGATAGGCGCCGAGCACGGGTCCCAGGTCGCGCACCCTTTCGCTGCCGGCCTCGATGCATTCTTTGTAGAAGTCGTAGCCAAAGACGTTCACGCCGTAGGAACCCGTGAGGTCGTAAAGCTGATTGCCATCGAGGTCAGTCACGGTCACGCCGGACGAGGATTGCAGGAAGGAGCCGGCCTTGAAATGTTGCCGAACGATGCGGCTGAATTGAAACGGCACGCGGTAGCGCGAGGTGAAATCGAGGTCCGAGACCGCCGGCATCAGCTGCGCGGTTTGGGCGGCGGACTTGGCGAAGCGCTGCGTGTACAGCGCCGACATTCGCATGAAGCCGGCGCGGCGCGCCGTAGCCACTTCTTCAGGCGCCGAGTCGGCCCGAAAGAATTGCGACTCCTCGTATTCGTAGTACGGCACTTGGGCTGCAAAACGCCGAGCCATTTTCGAATGGCCGGTGAGCGAGGGATGTTTGGCGCGGGACAGCTGCAAACGCACGCGCACTTTGTTGATCAACAGCGCCAGGGCAATGCCCACCAATAAGTAAACGAGTACGGTATTAATGGTTGATTCCCACAGTGATTTGCCGAAGGAACTGTATTGCAGACGAATGACATTAAGATGACCAAGGGCGGTTGGCTGACGCGCGTGACGCAGCAGGAGGATCTCAACTTCCTGCTCACGAATCGCATTCCGCGCCGGCTGTTGACGCGCTTCATGGGGTGGTGGAGCGGCATCGAGCACCCGTGGGTGTGCTGGGGCAGCATCGCAGTGTGGCGGCTGTTTTCCGACCTTGATTTGAGTGAGGCGAAGCACACCCGCTTCAAGAGCCTGCATGACTGCTTCACGCGCGAGCTGAAAGCCGGCGCGCGGCCCATCGACCCTCGGCCTGATCGCATGGTCAGTCCGAGCGATGGAATCGTGGGCGCCTGCGGCCGGGTGACTGCGGGAACGGTGCTGCAAGCCAAGGGCTTTGCCTACCCGCTGATGGATTTGCTGGCCGACCCTGCGCTGGTGCGCTACTACGAGGGCTGTCAGTACCTCACCATCCGGCTGACCTCGGCCATGTATCACCGCTTTCATGCGCCGGATGACTGCCGCGTCGAGCAAGTCACCTACATCGCCGGCGACACCTGGAATGTGAATCCGATCGCGCTCAAGCGTGTGGAGGCGCTGTTCTGTAAAAATGAACGGGCGGTACTGCGGTGCCGGTTACCGTTGGGCAGCCTGCTGACGCTGGTGCCGGTGGCCGCCATTTTGGTGGCCAGCATCCGCCTGCGCTGTCTCGACGTATTGCTGCATATGGGCTATCGGGGGCCCAATGTCATTGCCTGCGATGTGCCGGCCCTGCGGGGTGAAGAAATGGGCTGGTTCGAGCACGGCTCGACTATCATAGTGTTCGCGCCGCCTGGGATGGGGCTGGCGGAAGGGATTGCGGAGGGGGTGCGCCTTAAAATGGGGCAGGCGCTGCTGCAGACCGACTAAACCGCAACTTTACCCGGCCAGCGGTGTTTTGTTTCTAAACGAACACACACTCCAGTGCAAACGCAATCTACGGCCGAGTTTACGAGGTTCATGCGCGCCTATCAGGACATGGTTTTTTCGACCGCATTCCGGCTGGCCGGCAGCGATGCCCAGGCTGAGGATATCGCCCAGGAAGTCTTTATTCGGGCCTACGAACACTTTGCGGATCTGCGCTCGAGCCCCACGGCGGGCGGCTGGCTGAAGACCGTCGCGACCAACCTGTCGCTGAACTACTTGAACCGCGACCGCAAGCGGTGGCGCCTGTTCTCGGAAATGCACTCGCCCGCGGATGACAGCGACGACTCGCCGGAAGTCGAATTTGAGGTCCCGGACACCTTGCTGGAAGACTTGGGTGCCGAACAGCGCCGCCAGCTGGTGGATTCGGTGCTGCATCAGTTGCCCGACCATCAACGAATTCCATTGGTGCTGTACCACTTCGAAGAGCTGTCTTATCAGGAGATTGCCAGCAAGCTGGGGGTCTCGCTCACCAAGGTGAAAACCGACATTTTCCGCGCCCGTGCGGCGCTGTTGCCGCTGCTGCAGGCCCGCAGCGACGCCCGCGATGCGATGGATGCCTAAATCATGACCAGCCACCACGACGAAAAACTTGAGCAAGTGATGACCGAGACGCTGCGTGGCCTGCCGGCGCGCCGCGCACCGCTGTCGCTCGAATCCCGGGTGCTCGGAGAATTGCAGCGCCGTGCCGTGCTGGTGTGGTGGCGCCGCAGTTTTGCTTATTGGCCGGCCGCGGCGCGGGCGGCCTTCGTATTCCTGAACGTGGGACTGGTCGCCGTCACCTTTCTCAGCGGCTTCTCCAATGTCGTCGGCGGCCGATCGTTCTCGGATTTTGCCGCCATGGTGATGACGTGGATGCGGCCGTTTTTGTCGGTGGCGTCTTCCGTGGGTGGGCTGACGCCCATTCTGTTGCATTCAATTCCGTCGGTGTGGTTGTACGTCGGCGCGGCGGTGGCTGTCCTGCTGTACGCGACTTTGTTCGGGCTCGGTGCTGCGGCCTATCGCACGCTCTATATGCGGCCCTCAATGGCAGGTGATCGATCATGAATATGTCCCTGATGCGCAAGCTCAGCCCCCTGTTTTTGTTGGTGTGTGTGACCGGTTTCGCCGGCCATTCGAATGCCGCCTCGTCGACATCCAAGGCGGCGGTCACGACCGTGGCTCACGACGACGCCGATGATGACGCCGACAAAAAAGACGTGACTGACGAGGACTCGGACTCGGAATGGCGCGATCACAGTCATTTGCGCTTCGTCCGCCATGGAAAAAAGGATACCGATAGGGTCGCGGTCGGCCACGATTCCGTGTTGCGCGCCGATGAGCATGCCGACACGGTGGTGGCGGTATTGGGTTCGGCGACCAGCGAGGGTGAAGCCAACGACGTCACCGCGGTGGTGGGCAATGTGCGCGCGACGGGTCCGGTGCACGACACCGCGGTGGCCGTATTCGGCAGTGTCTATGTCGACAGCCCGGTCGATCACGACGTGGTCGCCGTTTTCGGCAATGTCGATCTGGGACCGCACGCGGACGTCGGCGGCGATGTGGTCGCTGTGTTCGGTACCGTGACGCGGGACCCGGCCGCGGTGATTCACGGCGATGTCCAAAACATTTTCGATGTCGATGTCAGCGGTGTGCATGGCTTGGGATCGGCAGGCTGGCTCCAGGTCTGGGTCAAAAAATGCCTGCTGCTGGGCCGGCCACTGGCGCTGTCGTCGAGCCTTGACTGGGCGTGGACGTTGGCCCTCGGCCTGCTGGCGTTCTACGCGGTGCTGGCACTGATGTTCCGCTCGAGCGTGGATGAGTGCGTGCACACCTTGGAGACGCAGCCGGGACAAACGGCGTTGGCGGCGTTGATCGGCGGCTTGCTGACGCCCGTGCTGTTGGTGTTGTTGTGCGTGACGGTCATTGGCATTGCCGCGGTACCCTTCGTGATCGCAGGACTGTTTTGCATGGCGCTGTTCGGCAAGGCAGTGATCTTGGCTTGGCTGGGCGGCCGCATCGTGGGCCGCCGTCCGGGTCCGACCAGCCACCCGGCTGTTGCGGTGCTGGTGGGCGGCGTCGTCGCCTTGGCACTGTACGTCGTGCCGGTGATCGGATTCCTGGTCTACAAATTGCTGGGCTTCTTCGGTTTCGGGGCGGTGTTGTACACATTGATTGCACGCGCGCGCGCGCGTCGGGCCGCCCATGCGGTGCCGCCGGCGGGCGTTAACGCGCCAGCCAGTGGCGCCAGCGTCGGCGCTGCGCCGGCGGGTGATGGGCCGGCGGGGGTTGCGGGTGCGACAAGCGGTTCGGCGAGCGCACCAGGCGCATCGGGCGGACCGGGCGCACCGGGTGCGGACTACGCGGCCGGCGCGACATACGCTGCTGCGATTCCGGCAGCAGCCGCCTACGTCGCTCCCCTGGCCGATATGCCGCGCGCCGGATTTTGGATTCGCATGGCGGCGCTATTGCTCGACACCATCTTGGTAGGCTTCGCCATGAGCTTGCTGCATCCCTTCGGCGATTTTCATATCGTCGTCTTGGCCATCTATGGCGCCGTGATGTGGAAGCTGCGCGGTACCACCGTCGGCGGCATCGTCTTCGATCTGCATGTGGTGCGGCTCGATGGCAGACCGGTTGATTGGGAGACGGCAATCATTCGCGCGCTGGGCTGCTTCCTGTCGCTGGCCGTGGTGGGCCTGGGGTTCATTTGGATCGCACTCGATGACAACCATCAAGCCTGGCACGACAAGATTGCCGGGACCGTGGTAGTGCGCTCCCGGCGGCATGGTGCGCCGCTGGTGTGACGAAACTACAGGCGCTCACGGATGGAGGCGGGCAGTAGCGCTTTGTAGCGGCGGCTGAGGGACAGACGCTCGCCGTTGCGCAATATCAGCTCGTAGTCGCCGTGAAACATCGGCTGTAGCTCGGTGATGAAGCTCACCCTGACCACGTGCGAGCGATGCACTCGAATGAATTCGCCGGGATCCAGTTGCGCCGCCAATTTTGCCAGCGGCTCGCGCACCAGATGGACCTTGCCGGCCGTGTGGATCTCGACATAGTTGCCTGCCGCACTCAATCGGTCGATTAAGTCCGTGGCAACAAAGTAGGCTCGGCTGCGGTCGCGAACCAGCAGCTGCTTGACCGCCGGTGGTCTTCCCGGCATGTCGGACAACACCCGGCGCACCCGTTCTTCCAAGTCGCCGTGATCAGATTCGGTCATGGCCTCTCTGACGCGTTCGATGCTGCGCATGAAGCGCTCGCGGTCGAAGGGCTTCAGCAGATAGTCCAGCGCCTGCACATCGAAGGCCTTCACGGCATATTCCGAATACGCGGTGGTGAAAACGATGTGCGGTGAAACCTCGCCGCCCAATGCTTCGATTACTTCGAAGCCGCTGCGATCGGCCAGTTGGATGTCCAGGTAAACGATGTCGGGCTGATGCTGGTTGATCTGCTCGATGGCCGATTTGACCGTATCGGCCTGGCCTACGACTTGAAATT
The DNA here is from genome assembly GCA_964657675.1 of uncultured Steroidobacteraceae bacterium. Taxonomy (GTDB): domain Bacteria; phylum Pseudomonadota; class Gammaproteobacteria; order Steroidobacterales; family Steroidobacteraceae; genus Bog-1198. The sequence goes on along the minus strand of CAZZWE010000105.1, from coordinate 3,670 downwards.
CGGGCAGGGGTTCGAGCAGGCGGACCAATTTGGCGCGCGCCGGCGGCTCATCGTCGACGATGACGACGGCGTGGGTCATGCCGGCGCGGCGGAATCGATGGGGAAACTCAGTGAGACTTCCGTGCCTCGAGGTTCGAGGCCGCGGATTTCGAAGCGATGCGTGCCGGGATATAGCAGCTCGAGGCGGCGCGCCACGTTCGACAGTCCGGTGCCGAAATTCACGGCGCCGTCCTTGACGCCAACGCCGTAGTCGCGAATGGTGTAATACAGGTGCCCGTCGCGCGGCACCACATCGACGCTGAGCGTGCCGTGGCCGCTGGTCAGTCCGTGGCGTAGCGCGTTTTCGACCAATGGCTGTAACAACAGGCGGGGAACTTGGATGGCGCCCAATTGCGGCGGCACGTTGAGCACGACGCTTAACTGTCCTCGGAATCGCTCGGTCATCATCGAGGCGTAGCCGCGCAGCCACTCGAGCTCGCGCGACAGCGGCACTAGCGCTTGATTGCCGGAGTCGTAGGCGGCTCGCATGAGGTTGCCGAGATCACTGATCATGCGATCCGCGGCCTCGACATCTTCGTGCATGCGGTTGGAGATGGCATTCAGTGCATTGAATAGAAAGTGCGGTTCGATTTGCGCGGTGAGTTGGCTCAAGCGTGCCTGGCTGAGTTCCCCTGCAAGCTCTGCGGCGCGCAACTCGCCGGTGCGGCGCACCTGAAACTCCCGGCCGGCGAAAATGACCAGCAGGATGATCAGATACGTCACCAGATCCTTCTGCAGCTCGTAAAAAAAGCGCAACGTCAGATCGCCCACGTCGTAATGCTCGCCCGCAATCGCATAGGCCATTTGCCGCAGCACCAGCATGCCGGCAATGTGAACGATGGAAAACACCAGCGCCGCGGCCAGGTGCAGCAGGAAGGTCCGCCACCGCGGGCGGGCGGTCAGGCGGAAGCGGCGTTCAAACAAAACGATGAGCGGGACCAGGCAAAACACCACGGTGACGCTGCTCAATTCCCAAACCAGCGGCTTCCAGGTCGCCATCTCCTGCTCACCGGCCATGCCGATGATTTGATTGATGCCGAGATACACCCCGTACAACAATCCGCAGGCAATGTAGATCGCCCATCCGGTGCGGTTGGGCCGGATGGGCGCTACGGCGAGCGATACACGGTTCGAGTCGGCGGCCATCGTCTTATCTTAGTTTATGTCTTGCCACACGACGCGGTGCATCGCCGGCCCGCGGTAAGCAACCACGGGGGCTGGGTGCGTTGATTGGCGAGATTCGCGGGCCAATCCAAACAGCGGGCGCAAGGGCTGGATGCGTCGAACGATTTCATAACCCATGAAGCAGAAGGCGGCGGTGAACAGCATCAGCAGCAGTGCCTCGACCGGCGGATAGAGGTTGGCCGGTTTCAGGGCGTGCGCGGCCATGACGATGACGGTTTGATGCAGGATGTACACCGGAAAAATCGCCGTGGTGAGATAGCGACGCGCCGGATTGTCGATCTTCAAATGGCGGCCGGCGAAGCCCAACACGGCCGTGATGGCCAGCCACTGTTCAGCGGCATAGACGGCCCGCATGACATTCTTGAGGAGTTCAGGCGGCGCGGCGCTCGCATCATTGAAGTAACCGTAGTAGGCGCAGATGAGCGCCCAGGCAAGTATGGCTACGGCCAACGAATGCCAACGAAAACGTTCCAGCGCGGGCCAGGGCGCGCGCGTGCCGGCCATGGTGAAGCCCAGCAGAAAGATCCCGAAGTACAGCGCGTGGTTATACCAGTCGCCGACCAGGGCATGAGTCGCTGGAAATCGGCCGGCCAAGCCGATGCGGATGGCGCACAGGTACAGCAACGGCCAAATCAGAATGCCGAGGCCGGCGAAACTGCGTTCGGCCGCGGCGCGCAGCAAAGGGGCTAGGCGCGGCGCCAGGCGAATCGCCGCATACAGCGCCACGGTGTAAACCCACAAATAGGCCACGAACCACAAATGATTCCAGGTCGGCAGCAGCAAGCATTCCCCGTCGCGGCAAAACCCGTGAAAACCGGTGATGTAGAGGTGCCAAAAATCCAGATAGCTGCCGGGGTAACTGAGCTTCTCCACCACCTCCAGATACGATTGGGGCGGAACGATGCAGGCCATGCCGAATAGCAGCGGGACGAGCAGGCGGAAGGATCGGCCGCCGAGAAAGTGTCTCGTGCCTTGGCGGGCCAGCAAGTACGCAGTGGCAACGCCCGACACCAGGAACAGCAACGACAGCCGCCAGGGCGAGGTGAGTTGCATGAGCGGCTCGATGGCCGACGAGGCGTGTGCACTTTTCACGTGCCAGTCCCAAGTCACGTGGTACATGCCGACGTGGTAGCCGATGAGCAGCATGAAGGCGAGGATGCGGACCCAGTCGAGGTCAAAGCGCCGTTCGCCTAAACCCAGCCGTGAACTCGATGTGTCGCTCGTATGCTGCGTGCTCATGGGAGATCCTCGTTGTGCCGTGAACACAGCTTGTGGGCATTTGGCTGAGGCAACAACGAACCTGGGACGAGTGGGACTGAGCGCGGGACGAGCGGCTCCAATGACAGGATGGCGCGGGGCCCGAGGCGGTGACATCATGCGGCATGTCTACCTCACCCGAAGCGTACGTACGCGCCGCGTTGGCCCTGCAAGGCTATGAGTTCGACGAAACGCAGACCGCCGAGATCGTGCTGCAATTCTCGCGCATCGAGGCCATCGCGCAAACCGTCTTGAATTGGCCGATGCCGTTCGCCTCGCAATCGGCGCCGGTATTTCGTCCGTGATCAGCGCGCTGGGAATCGCTCGCGACATTCGCGAGGGCCGCTCGAGCGCCCTGGAAGTTCTGGCACACACCGAAGCGCGTATCCAAACGCTGAACCCTGATCTCAATTGCTTCACGCTCACCACGTTCGAGCGGGCGCGCCGCGAAGCCGCGGAGGTTGATGCCCTACGCGCCCGCGGTACGCTGCTGCCGCCGTTGGCCGGTGTGCCCTATGCGGTGAAAAATTTGTACGACATCGAAGGGCAAGTCACCCTCGCCGGCGCGAAGGTCAACGCCGGCAATCCGCCCGCTGCGGCCGATGCGAATTTGGTGGCGCGCCTGCGTCGCGCTGGCGCGATTTTGGTGGGCGCCCTGAATATGGACGAGAACGCCTACGGCTTCACTACTGAAAATACCCACTATGGGGTGACTCGCAATCCCCATGACCGCAACCGCATCTGCGGTGGTTCTTCGGGTGGTAGCGGCGCTGTCGTGGCGGCGGGCATCGTGCCGTTGAGTCTGGGTTCGGACACCAATGGTTCCATTCGGGTACCTGCCTCGTTCTGCGGAGTCTTCGGCCTCAAACCGACCTACGGTCGGCTGGGTCGCAGCGGCAGCTTTCCCTTCATCGACAGTCTGGATCACGTCGGACCCTTTGCAGCGAACGTTGCGGATCTCGCGGCGGTCTATGACGTTTTACAGGGCGAAGATTTGGCCGATGTTGCCTGCGCTCGACGTGCACTTGAGCCGATATCCGCATCCTTGGACCGCACACCGCGGCTGCGAATCGGCATCTTGGGCGGTTGGTTTCACGAGTGGGCCGATGAGGCGGCGAGAACGGCCGTGCACTTGGCGGCAGCCGCATTCGGCGCCACGGCCAGCTTGGAACTGAAGAGTGCCGAAGCG
>CAZZWE010000104.1:1171-17363 GCA_964657675.1 uncultured Steroidobacteraceae bacterium | reverse complement strand
GTCGTGGTCTTTGCATCGCCGTGCAACGACATCAATGATTCCATCAGGCTCTCATCCGTGCTGGAGCAGACAGCCAGCACCAGCGCCTCATCGCAGCCTTCAGCCGTCACATAGCCGTGGCCCATGTTGCTATCGAGATAGATAGACTCGCCCACCTGCAGTACCACCGGATCGTAGAATTGTGTCAGCACCTGAATGGCGCCCTCGAGAACGTAGATGTATTCCTCGCCGGAGTGGTGCACTAATGAGCCAAATTCCTCAGCGCTCTTGGCCCGGATGCGCGTGACGATGGGAATCATTCGCTTGCGGCGCAGTTCCGGGCATACATAGTGATAATCGTAATTCTTGGTGTTGACGCGCACGGCAGCATCCATGGTGCCAATGCTGCGTCGCGCGGTGACGGCGGCTTCAACCACGTCATCGGGATCGGCGAACAGCTCTGAGGTGCGGATATTGAGCCGCTGGCTCAGCTGCACCAACTTGTCATAGGTCAGCGTGAGCCGGTCATGCTCAACTTTCGACAGAGTCGACACGGGAATATCCGTGCGCTCACTCATTTCCTTCAACGTCCAACCGTTGCGATCGCGCAGCTTGCGCAGCAGGCTTCCCAGGGTCGTGTGACGGGTTTTTGCGTCCATTGATGGGCGGAAGCATACAGACGGCAGGAGCGGGGTCAACCGCGAATTGCACTGGTTTTTCCAAAAATCACTAAGCGACCTGATTAGAGAAAAAAGTTTGACAATTCTCTACCCAGGATCATACTGACCCAGCTACGACGCGGTCACAAAGTTGTAGTGAAGCCATCAGCGTCCGCTCCGTGCCCCATTGCGACTCTGGCGATGCTCGCGATCAGCACGTGTGCAGATCTTTTAAAAAATAAGGGGTTAACGTGAACACGACAGTAAAATTGGCGGTGCTCGCCGCATTGGGTTTGAGCGGCCCGTGGTGTTTTCAACAAGCCCGCGCCGAAGGCGCCGCGGATCCCTCGGAACGCGATGCATTGGAAGTCATCGTCGTCACCGCCGAAAAACGCGCTGAAAACTTAAAAGATGTGCCCATGAGCATCACGGCGCTCACGGGTGCTTCCCTGGACCGGCTGCAGGATCGCGATTTCGCGGACTACGCCTCGATGGTGCCCGGATTGTCTCTCAATAGTAGCCAGCCTGGCCTCACCCGATTGACCCTGCGCGGGCAAAATGCCGGCGGCGTCGGTTCAACCGTTGCTGTCTATCTGGATGAGTCGCCGTTCGGTTCAAGCAGCGCGCTGCTGAATGGCTCCATTATCAGCGGCGATTTCGACACCTGGGACCTGGCTCGCATCGAGGTCTTGCGCGGACCGCAAGGGACTTTGTACGGCGCCAACAGTGAAGGCGGCCTCCTCAAGTTCGTAACCAATGCGCCGGTGCTGGGCAGCTTGTCCGGTGCGGCCGAAGTCACCGGAGAAAGCGTCGATCACGGCGGGCAGGGCGGTGACATTCGCGGCATGCTGAATCTGCCGCTCGGCGATATCGCGGCCCTACGCATCAGCGGCTATACCGCGGACGTTCCAGGCTACATCAACGATCCGTCGCGGGGTCTTAAAGACATCAATGACGGGCACAAGGAAGGCGGCCGCGTCTCGTTGCTGGTCAAGCCCAGCGATGATTTGAGCATTCAAATAACGGCCGTTTCGCAACAGTCCAAATACAGCGGTACGAATACGGTCGACAGCGATCCGGTGACGCTTCAGCCGGTGCACGGTGACCTGACTCAGGAGCGATTCGTCTCCGAACCGAGCAGCTTCAAATATGAAAACTACAACGCGACGGTGAATTGGAACTTGGGCCCGTTCAGTGTGTTGTCATCCACCAGCTACAGTATTTTGAGCTCCGATGTGGTCAGCGACGCCACATCGGTGGTGCTCGCGCCGCCCTCGACGACGTTGGGGGATATTCTCGCCGGTGCGATCGGCCCCAATCTAGGCGCCTATGAAGACAATAATGCCAGCTTGAAAAAGTTGACCCAGGAGGTGCGTTTGTCCTCGCCGTCAACCGATCTGTTGGAATGGCAGGTCGGAGGCTACTTCACCCGCGAAACAGGCGAACTCGCGCAGCTTCTGAACACCGTGACGCTGCCCAGTGCAGTGCCCGCCGGACTTCCCGGGCTTGAGATCGTCAGTTTGGGTTCGACGTACAAAGAGTATGCCGGCTTCGCGGATGTGACTTATCACATCATTCCGCAATTCGACATTCAGGCCGGCGGCCGTTATTCCAAGAACGAACAAACCGCAGCGGAAAGCATCACGGGTTTATTGGTGCCTGCCCAGGCCTTCACCACACCGTCCAGCGGCAGCGTGGTCACTTATTCGGTCGCGCCGCGGTGGCACATCGACGCCAACACCATGGTGTACGCGCGAGTGGCCAGCGGTTATCGACCCGGTGGCCCCAATGCATTGCCTCCCGTAGCACCGCCGGACGTGCCGCGCGAGTACGGCGCGGACAAGACCACCAACTTCGAACTCGGGGCGCGTACCACGCTGTTGGACGGGGCGTTGTCCTTGGACGCCGACGCCTTCTATGTGAAGTGGAAGAATATTCAGCTGTTTGAGGTGGTGGACAACACGGGCATCAACGGCAACGGCGGGACGGCTCGCAGCCAGGGGCTTGAATGGACTTTCGGCTATGTGCCGGTGAAAGGTCTCACCTTCCTATGGAACGGCGCGTTCACCGAGGCCAACCTGACCGACGATGCACCCGGTGTGAATGGTCATTCCGGCGATTCGTTACCGTATGCGCCGAAGTGGAGCAGCGGATTGGATGGCGAATACGATTTCAACGCCTTCGCCGGTTTCAAGGGATTCGTCGGCTCCACCTGGAGCTATGTCGGCACGCGCAACACGGATTTCGCCAGCTCACTGGTCGACGGCCAACTCGGCCTGCCGCATTACAACAAGGTCGACGCGCGGCTCGGCATCGATAACGATCATTATCGTGTGACGGTATACGCAAAGAACATCGGTGACTCGCGCGGTGTGACCAACTACATCAGCAGCGGGGCGCCTGGGTTGAACGGCGAAGTCACGGTGATTCAGCCGCGCACGATCGGCGTCACGCTGTCGGCGAAATTTTAAAGAGCATTCATGAACGCAAAGCCTGAAGTCGTCGAACTTCCCCATCCCTACTTGCTGTTTCTCGGGGATTCGACCGAAAAGAGTTACGCCAAGACGGCATTCGGCTTGCGGGATTGGGCTTCTGATCGGTGCATCGGCGAATGGTCTTGCGCAGATGCCACGGTGAGCACCGGTCTGCCGCGACTCACGCCAAAAGAGGCCAAGGCGCGGGGCGCCAAGGCCCTGGTCATCGGTGTCGCCAACATGGGCGGCATCATTACGGAGAGTTGGTTGCCGTCCCTGGTTGAGGCGCTCGAATCCGGCCTCGACCTGATCAGTGGCATGCATGCGAAGCTTGCCAGCGTGCCGCAGCTTAAGCAGGCCGCCGAGAGCCATGGCCGTAGGCTGATCGATGTTCGAACGCCGCCCGCCAATATACCGATCGCGACAGGCCGCAAGCGTTCAGGCCAGCGCCTGCTCACCGTGGGCACCGATTGTGCGCTGGGGAAAAAATACACCGCGCTCGCCTTGGCGCGTGCGTTCGAGGTGCGCGGACTCGAAGTTGATTTTCGCGGTACCGGACAGACCGGCATCATGATCTCTGGCTTTGGCATCCCGATGGATGCGGTGATTGCAGACTTCGCCGCCGGTGCAGCCGAAATTTTAAGTCCCGATGCAGCTCCCGCTCATTGGGACGTGATCGAGGGGCAGGGCTCATTGTTCCATCCCGCCTATGCCGGGGTGTCGCTTGCGTTGCTGCACGGCAGTCAACCGGACGTCATCGTGGTCTGCCACCAGCCGGGCCGTGTGCAAATCATGGGCCATACGGGCTATGAACTTCCCAGCATCGAGGACACCATTGATTTGAATCTTCGGTTGGGCTCGCGCACCAACCCTGCAATTCGTTGCGCCGGCGTGAGTTTGGATACCTCGCATCTGGAGTTGAGCGCGGCTCGCGAGTGGATGGCCGCGGAGAGCAAACGCTTGTCGCTACCGGTAGCGGATCCAATGCGTGGCGGGAAGGAATTCGATGCGCTCGTCGATGCCTGTCTGATGGAATCTAACCGCTAGGGAAAAACAATGGGTATGACCAAACAAATCGCAGCATTGCTGCTCTCGCTGACTGTGAGCTGCGCATTTGCTCAGAGCCCCGCCGGCGTACCGCTCACGGCCGACGACGTGAACGCCTGGCTTGATGGCTACCTGCCGTACGCCTTGCATGTTGATGACATTGCCGGCGCCGTCGTTGCGGTGGTGAAGGATGGCAAGGTGCTCACGGAGCGAGGTTACGGGTATGCCGATGTCGCAAACCACACGCCGGTCGATCCGCAGCGCACGTTGTTTCGGCCCGGCTCGGTGTCGAAACTGTTTACCTGGACCGCCGTCATGCAGCTGGTGGAGCAAGGGAAAATTGATTTGGACGCCGATGTGAATCAATACATCGACTTTAAAATTCCGCCGCTCGACGGCAAGCCCATCACCATGCGCAATCTCATGCAGCATACGGCCGGGTTCGAAGAGCAGGCCAAGAACATTATTTCGGAAGATCCGAAGACGCCCGGCTACGATGCGCTACTGAAGCAATGGGTCCCGACGCGGGTGTTTGCCGCAGGATCGACGCCGGCCTATTCCAACTATGGCGCATCGCTCGCTGGATATATCGTGCAACGAGTCTCCGGCGAGACCTTCGATGACTACCTCGACAAGCATATCTTTGGACCACTGGATATGAAGTACTCGACCTTCCGCCAGCCCCTGCCTGCCGATCTGGCGCCGCTGATGTCCAAGGGTTATCAGTTGGGGTCCGGCGAACCGCACCCGTTTGAAATCATCGGCCCCGCGCCCGCCGGATCCCTGTCATCTCCGGCCGAGGACATGGCGCATTTTATGATTGCGCACCTGCAGAACGGCGAATATCAAGGCAATCGCATTCTGAAAGCCGAGACCGCGGAAATGATGCACAACAGCCCGCTGACGGTGCTGCCGCCGCTGAACCGGATGGAATTGGGATTTTTCGAAACGAATATCAACGGCCGCGAAGTGATTGCGCACTTGGGCGACACCGGCCACTTTCATACCTCGCTGCACCTGTTTCTCAAAGAAAATGTCGGTTTTTATGTCTCCTTCAATAGTCCTGGTAAGGCGGGCGCCGTAGGCGGCCTGCGTGGCGCGCTGTTCGATGATTTCGCCGACCGCTATTTTCCGACTGAGGAAAAGAACGGCAGCGTCGATGCGGCTACTGCCGCGGCGCACGCGGCAATGCTGCGCGGCCAATGGGTCAACTCACGCGGCTCGCAGTCGAGCTTCATCTCCGCATTGGGGTTGGTGGGTCAGACCAAGGTGACGGTCGATGGCAAGGGAAAGTTAGTGACCCCCTTCAAAGGCTTGAATGGCCTGCCATTGAAATGGGTGGAGATTGCGCCGTTCGTGTGGCGTGCCGAAGGCGCCAGTCACGAGCGGTTGGCGGCGAAGGTGGTGGATGGCCAGGTTGTGCGATTCAGCATCGACGGCATCTCGCCCTTCATGGTCTTTGATCGCACACCTTGGTATCAAAACGCCGCATGGCTGTTGCCGCTGTTGATCGCCAGCGTGACGGCCTTGTTGCTGACCGTCATTCTGTGGCCGATTACCGCCATGGTGCGCAAAAGCTTCGGCGCTCGGCTGGCACTCGATGCCGCGTCGCTGCGTGCCTATAAGTTCAGCAAGCTCGCCGCTGCGGCAATCTTGTTGGCTTTGGCCGTTTGGGGAGTCACTTTGACCAAGCTGCTGGGCGACTTGAATAACCTCAGCGCCAAGTCCGACGGTATGGTGCATATTGCGCAGCTGCTCGGCGTGGTGTGTTTCATCGGCGGCTTTCTGGTCCTATGGTGGCATGTGGCGAAAGTCTGGGGTGGCTCGCGCCGCTGGCCGGCTAAAGTCTGGAGCATTGTGTTGGCGATATCGGCCTCCGCGGTGCTGTGGACGGCGTTCGTCTATAAACTTTTAACCTGGGGTGTGAATTACTAATGAGCGCCATGAAGCTGTCGATCGCCATCGAGAAACTGCGCCTGTCGGCGCCGTTTCGAATCTCCGGATTTGTTTTCGAAGTCCAGGAAGTGGTGGTCGTGACGCTCGATGACGGTACTCACCGCGGTCGCGGCGAGGCGTCGGGCGTTTATTATCTCGGCGATACGGCTCAGGGCATCGTCGATGCCATCGAGGCAGTGCGCGGCCCCATCGAAGCCGGCATCGATCGCGCCGGACTGCAGTCTTTATTGCCGCCGGGCGGTGCGCGCAATGCGGTCGATTGCGCCTTATGGGAATACGATGCGGGGCGGTTGGCGACACCGGTTTGGAAATTGGCCGGTCTTTCGGGGGCTAAACCGTTGGTGACCACGTTCACTCTCGGCGCGGACGATCCGGCCGCGATGGCGGTCGGCGCGCGCAAGTACGCCCAAGCGGTGGCGCTTAAATTGAAGCTCACCGGCGAGCTGGACGTTGACATCGCCCGAGTGCAGGCCGTCCGGGCGGCCCGGCCGGGAGTCTGGATGGGCGTGGATGCGAACCAGGGCTATTCGATCGGCCAATTACAGCCGTTGATCGACGCGTTGCTGCCGCTCGATATTTCCTTGTTGGAACAGCCGTTGAAGCGCGGCCGCGAGGCGGACTTGGACAATTTCAAGTCGCCGATTCCGTTGGCGGCGGATGAAAGTGCATTGAGCATAGCGGACTTGGCGGGACTGGTTGGCCGGTTCGATGTGGTCAACATCAAGCTCGACAAGTGCGGCGGTCTGACCGAAGGCCTGGCCATGGCGCGCCAAGCGCAAAAGCTCGGCCTAAAAGTAATGGTCGGCAACATGGTGGGTTCGAGTTGGGCGATGGCGCCCGCGTTCGTGCTCGGACAGCTGTGCGATGTGGTGGATTTGGATGGACCCATTTTTCTTTCGCAAGACCGGGTCCCCAGCATCACCTACACCCACGGCAAGGCGTGGAGCGGCGAAGAAGTTTGGGGGGCGACGCACGCGGTCTTGGCGTGAACTCGGCTCCATCGAACTGGTTTGGGCAGCCCCGTGGCCTGACCATTCTATTTCTGACCGAGATGTGGTCACAGTTCTCCTACTATGGCATGCGGGCGCTGCTGGTCTATTACATGACCAAGCAATTGCTCATCGGGCAAGAGAAAGCCTCTTTCATTTACGGCCTATACACGGCTATGGCGTACTTCACGCCCATCATCGGCGGCGTAGTTGCAGACCGTTGGCTCGGAAAACGACGCGCGGTCACCATTGGCGCCGCTGTGATGGCCGCCGGCCATTTCATGATGACCTTTGAGCCGTTGTTCTACCTGGCGTTGGCGACCATTGCCCTCGGCAATGGGCTGTTCCTGCCCAGCCTGCCGAGTCAAATCAATGATCTGTACCGACCCGAGGATCCGCGCCGCGGCTGGGCTTACAACGTGTATTACGTCGGCATCAACATCGGCGCGTTCCTGGCGCCGCTGGTGTGCGGCGCTTTGGGAGAGTTTTACGGTTGGCACTGGGGCTTCGGCGCCGCGGGGATCGGCATGTTGGCGGGGCTGTGCATCTATTTATACGGCACGCGCTACCTGCCGGAGCAAGGACCCACGCTGCGGACTGCGCCGGGTGAGGTGCCGCCGCAACTGACCAGCCGAACCACGCTGCTGTTGCTGCTGGCGATCGGTTTCGCGGTCACCGTATTTCGCGGCTCTTACGAGCAGGTGGGCAATACGGTGGCACTGTGGACCGATAGCGGGGTCGATCGCGCCATTGGCCACGCCGTGATACCGATGACCTGGTTTCAATCGCTCAATCCGCTGTTGGTGTTTCTGATGACGCCGTTGCTCCTGGCACGATGGCGTCGCTCTGCCGCCGCCGGACGTGAGGCGTCATCGATGCGCAAAATGGCGTGGGGCGCTTTGGTCGTCGGGTCCGCCTATCTTTTGTTGGCGATGGTTGCGTTCAACGCCGAGCCCGGCCGTGCGAACTGGATTTGGCTGGTGCTGTTTTTCAGTCTCTTTACCTTGGGCGAGCTGTACATCTTGCCGACGGGACTGGGTTTGTTCGCCCGTTTAGCGCCTATTGGGTATGGCTCGACTACGGTTGCCGCCTGGTACCTGGCGATATTCAGCGGCAGTTTGGCGGCCGGCGCGGTTGGAACCCTGTGGAGCGCCACGAGCCACAGCCGCTTTTTTGTGTTGTTGAGCGTCATCGCGGCGCTATCGGCCGGGCTGCTGCTGTGTCTGGACGGTGTTACGCGGCGCACAGAAAAGCGGCGTGCGCTCGAACTCGTCTCATCGGGTGTGTTGCAACCGGAGTTTTTATGAAGCGCCTCGCTACAGCCTGGGTCATCTCATGGGCGGTCAGCCATGCCGCGTTTGCGGCACCACCGGCAGGGTTTGAGAACCGGGTCGAACAGTTGCGCCAGCAGATTGGGGTGCCCGGCCTTTCTATTGCCATCGTCGAGGATCATCAAGTGACGCTCGCCCAAGGCTTTGGCGTGAGAGCGCTCGGCTCGGCGCAAGCCGTCGATGCCGACACAATTTTCCCCACCGGTTCCACCGGCAAGGCATTCACGGTCGCTGCCTTGGGAGTGCTGGTGGATGCGGGAAAAATCAAATGGGACGACAAGGTCATCGATCATCTGCCCGGATTTCAAATGTACGACCCGTGGGTCACGCGCGAGATGACCATTCGCGATTTGCTGGTCCATCGCAGCGGATTGGGTTTAGGGGCCGGCGATCTGCTGTTCGTGCCGCGAACCAACCTAAGCCGTGCCGAGTCGGTTCGCCGGCTGCGCTATATCAAGCCCGCGACCAGCTTTCGCAGCGGCTTTGCCTATGACAACGTGCTGTACATGGTCGCGGGGCAGCTGATCGAGTCCGTCAGCGGGCAAACCTGGGAACAGTTCACCGCCGAGCATGTTTTGAAACCGGCCGGCATGATTCATTCCACCACCGACGATGCCCATCGCTTCGCCACCGCGGACCGCGCACAGCCGCACGCGCGCATGGACGGAGGTTTGCGGGGCATCGGCACTCAAAGCCGCCTCGATGAGCGGGATGATTTGGGCGCCAACGCGGCGCCGGCGGGCGGTCTCGCGATCAGCGCCAATGACATGGCTCGCTGGCTGATGATCCAGCTGGACGCCGGCAAGCTGCCAGGACAAGACGGCCGGCTATTCAGTGAGGCCGCGCACGAGCAAATGTGGCGGCCCATGACCTTGCAACCCGTCACGCCCCGGCCCGATGCACTCAAACTGACTCAACCTATGTTCAACACCTATGCGTTGGGTTGGGACGTGCGCGATTATCGAGGCGCGAAGATCGTTTGGCACGGCGGCGCCGTGTTTGGATTTCTCGCCGCCGTGGTATTGATTCCAGAGAAGCAAGTGGGCTTTTCGATTTTGATCAACAGCGAGGATGGCGAACTCATCAACGGCCTGATGTATGAGTTGCTCGATCATTATTTGGGACAACCGAATGCTGATTGGCCGGCTAAGTTTCAGGCCTTTAAACAGCAGCGCGCTCAAGATGCACTGAAGGCCTACAAGTCAGCGGTGTCAAAACCCGCCAAGGCCGGACCTTCGTTGCCGTTGGCAAATTACGTAGGCACTTACCAGGATCCTTGGTACGGAAACATTGAAATCGCGCAGACCAAAACGGGATTGCACATCGATTTCAAGTCGACTCCGCGCATGGGCGGTGCCCTGGATCATTATCAGTACGACAGTTTCGTCACCCGCTTCGACGATAAAACCATTGAGCCGGCCTATGTAACGTTCGGACTCAACGCGGATGGTCATGTCGAGCGCATCACCTTAAAGCCGGTCTCGCCCATCGCTGATTTCAGTTACGACTACCAAGATTTGTTGTTCACGCCCCGGGAGGCGACGCCATGAGTGCTGCAGCACCGGGCGGCGGAACTTGGTTTCAGCGCTATTTGCTGCCGGGACTCGCGTTCAAGGCGGTGGTCATCGGCGGCGGCTACGCCACGGGCCGCGAGCTGGCCGAATTTTTCATTCCGAGCGGTCCGCGCGGCGGTTTGCTCGGCATGCTGCTGGCCATGCTGATCTGGAGCGTGGTGTGTGCCGTCACCTTCGCGCTGGCTCGCGCCACGCACAGCTTCGAATACAAAACGTTTTTCAGGAAATTATTGGGACCCTGGTGGGGAATATTCGAAGGCGCCTACATCATCTTCATGATTTTGATTCTCGCCGTATTTGGCGCAGCCGCGGGCGCCATCGGTAGCGCCTTGTTCGGCTGGCCAGCGTTGGCCGGCACTTTGTGTTTGATCGTGTGCATCGTGGTGGTGTCTGCAAACGGCACCCAGTCGGTCGAGCGCCTGTTCAAGTGGGTGTCATTTTTCTTGTACGGCGTGTATGCCGTATTCGTCGTGCTGTCGCTGGTCGCATTCGGCGATAAGATCCACGCAAATCTGGCGGTTGCCGGCAATGGCGCAGGGTGGGCCCTGGGCGGAGTGACCTACGCGAGCTACAACGTGGTCGGTGCCGTCATTATCCTGCCCGTGCTGCGCCATCTTCGCGGCCGACGCGATGCGATGATCGCCGGCTTGCTGGCAGGGCCCCTGGCCATGCTGCCGGCGTTGTTGTTCTTCGTTTGCATGATTGCCTACTATCCGCAAATCGGCGCTGAGCCGTTGCCCTCAGACTTCTTGCTCAACCAGCTGAATTTCCCGATCTTTCACTGGCTTTTTCAGCTGATGATTTTCTTGGCGCTGCTCGAAAGCGGCACGGGATTTGTTCATGCCATCAACGAACGTGCCGCGCTCGCTTATTCGATCCGCACCGGCCGCACCCTGCCGGTCAGTGCGCGCGCCGCAATTACCTCGGCGCTTTTAATTGGCTCGATATTTTTGGCGGCGCGCTTTGGCCTGGTCACATTGATCGCTAGCGGCTATCGCGGCCTCGCCTACTTGCTGCTGCTGGTGTTCGTGTTGCCGGTGATGACGATTGGATTACGCCGCTTGTGGTTGGATCGTAGGAGTGTGCAATGAGCAATTTATCAAAGGCGCGCGCAGTAGTGCTGTGCGTGACGGTCTGTTGTGCCGCGCCCGGGGCATGGGCTGCGCAGGCGATACACGATGTGGTGATTTCCAATGCGCAGATTTACGACGGTTTGGGCGGAAAACCCTACGCCGGCGAAGTGGCCGTCGACGCCGACCGGATCGCCTACGTGGGCCCGGCCCGAGGCTCGAAAGGCCGCACTCAGATCGATGCGAAGGGCCAAGCCGTGGCGCCGGGGTTCATCGACATGATGGGACATTCGGAAGAGTCGCTGCTGGCGGACGGCCGTGCAGTCAGCGGACTCAAGCAGGGCATTACGCTCGATGTCTTCACGGAATTGTCCATGGGGCCCTTGAACGAGGAGATGGCCAAGCAGGCGGCGGCGCGCCAAAGCGACATTAAATACGAGGTTGACTGGCGCACGCTCGGCCAATATCTGGATCGCCTGCAAAAGCGGGGTATTGCGCCCAATGTCGCAAGTTTCGTCGGTGAAGGTGAAGTGCGGGTGAACGTGTTGGGGGAGGGCGATGTGACGCCCAATGAGTCGCAGCTGAAGGCCATGCGCGGCTTGGTCCACCAAGCGATGGAACAGGGTGCCATGGGTTTGACCACCGCTTTGATCTACGCACCGATGAACTACGCGAAGACGCCTGAGTTGATCGCCATGGCGGAGGAGTCGGCACGCTGCGGCGGAATTTACACGGCGCATATGCGCAGCGAGGGTGATCACATTGAGGACGCCGTTCAGGAGACCATCGACATTGCCCGGGCCAGCGGAGCCCCTGCCGAAATTCACCATTTGAAATTCATCGGCCGCTCCAACTGGGACAAGCGGGAGCGCGTCGTCGCGATGATCGAGGCGGCGCGCGCCTCCGGTGTGCGCATCACCGCCGACATGTACCTGTACACGGCCGGCGGCACGGCGTTGGACGCCTCCCTGCCGCCCTGGGTGCACGCCGGCGGGCCAGAAGCCATGGTGGCGCGGCTCAAAACACCCGAGGTGCGTGCCAAAGTGCTGGCCGCCATGCGCGAAGAGCACCCCAAGGACTGGGAGAACCTGTATCGCCAAGCGGGACCCGATGGCATGTTGATTCTGGCGATCAAGCATCCGGAACTTAAAAACCTGATTGGCAAGACGGTGACCGAAATCGCGCAATCTAGAGGAGTCAGTGCCGAAGACGCCATCATCGATTTGGTGATCGCCGATGATGCGGGCGCCGGCGCGGCGTACACCATCATCAGCGAGGATAATATTCCGAAGCAGTGGGTATTGCCCTGGGTCAGCTCGGGGTCAGACGCGGAGTCGAGCGCGCCGGAAGGGGTGTTCCTGTTGTCCTCGACCCATCCGCGCGCCTACGGAAATTTTGCGCGCATCTTTGCCAAGTATGTTCGCGAAGAGCATGTGGTCAGCGTGGAGGAGGCAATCCGCAAAATCACCTCGCTGCCGGCGGATGTGTTGTCGCTGCCGGAGCGCGGGCGGCTGAGGAAAGGCGCCTTCGCCGACATCGTGGTGTTCGATCCTAAGACCATCCAAGATAATTCCACCTACGCGAAGCCGATGCAGTATGCGAGCGGTGTGAGCGACGTTGTCATCAACGGCAAGCTCGCGCTTAGAGACGGCGAACCCACTGGCCTCGCCACAGGTCGAATCTTGAGGGGCAGAGCATGGACCGGCGGCGCGACGCCCGGCGCGGCTGGGGGCTGCCGCGCATCCGCGAAGGACTGGAAATGGATCGATCAACCGCCGCGGTCGGCAGCCTCAAGCCGATAGTTGGTGTTTTACCTGCTGCTCAGCGGCGAGCCAGTCCTCCAGCCGATGATCGCCTTGAAAGCCGCGGCTCTCAGCGCGGTAGTACGCGGCTTCGGCAATCATGCGGTGCCAATCGGGTTGCTGCGGCGGATCGAACGAACTGGGTTTCGCCTTGATCGTTTTCTTGCGGGCCGTGGCCATCTCTCTTCGCTCCTATTTTAAAAAACAGGTGATCACGAATTGATCACCTCGTTAATACCATACGCACGCGCGCTTTCCCACCGGGGGATCGCGTAAACGACGACGCGCCCAATGAAGGGCGCGTCGTGAGTGATATCGACTAAAGAAGATTTTTGAATCAGTCGACTATTGCTTCTCGGATTGCGCAGTGGCTTTGGCATTCGCTTTGGCGGCGGTGTAGTCGGCTTCGGCCTGGTCCTTGCACATCTTCTGGGCATCGCCCGATTGGGCTTCGCAGTTCGCCAAGGCCACCTTGCGATTCCCGTCAGCCTGCGCAACGGCCAGGTTATAAGCATCCTTGGCAGCGGCATTGTTAAAAGTCACTAATTTGTCGTCCACCTTGCCGGCTTGGTTGCCCAAATCTTTCGCGGCAGAATCCTCGCTCTTGGCGACTTCCTTATCCGCTTTTTGCTCGGCATTGGCGACATCCTTGGCGACAGCATCCGGCGACTTGGCATTGTTGCAGCCCGCGGCGAAAAACACTGAAGCGACCAGGACAAGAGATAACTGTGCACGCATAAAAGATCCCCGTAACATTGTTAGCAAGGCGGCGATAGTGCGCCACCTGCATCATTTTCGATAAAAGTCGCCGACCGCTTGTCGTTGTCAGACAATCTCTTACATTGACAAAAAGCGGGTAAAATTTACAGCAATGCCCATGCGTACTCGCGATTTTGCGATGCTCGAAACTTGCCATGCGAAGTCTGTGGAATTGTTGCGAGCCAATGCCGTGCGAGGCGGTGTACTCGCGGCCACGTCGAATCCTAGAGCCGTCCAGCGTGGCTACACCGCCATCTTCGGGCGCGATGCCGCGGTGTGCGCCATCGGCATGGCGCTGTCCGGTAACGCAGCGCTGCAGCGCGCAGCGCCGGCGGGATTGCATACGCTGGCGAGCCATCAAGCGGCGAACGGTCAGATTCCCAAATTCGTTGATTTGACCCGCCGAGAAGCTGACTTTTGGTACTTGGGCTGCATCGATGCCACGCTGTGGTGGATTATTGCGCTGGCCATTTTGGATAAGCTGCGGTGTCCTGGCGGGTTGCGGCGGCAATACGCGGCGAAGATCGAGCTCGCCATTCAATGGCTACGTGCCCAAGAGCATCAGCGATTCTCTCTGCTGCAGCAAAACGAAGCCAGCGACTGGGCTGACATCATGCCGCGTTCAGGCTTCGTGCTGTACACCAACGCCCTGTGGTACTTCGCAAAGCGACTTTATGGGATCGAGGGCGCCGCTCAGACGCGCGCGAACTTCAACGGGCTGTTCCATCCGTTTTCTGCCGGCCTGCCTGAATATCGTCGAGCACGGCTGCTCAATGATTACGCCCTGCGTGGCGGGCGCAACCGCGAGTTCTTTTTGAGTTTCGTGAACTTCTCCTTTTTCGGCGACGAGGGCGATGTTTTCGGCAATGTATTGGCATTGCTGATGGGGCTGTGTGACACCTCGGCGCAGCGTCGAACTCTCAAGGCCCTGATCGAATCGCAGGCGAGTTCCCCGTACCCGATCCGCGCGGTCACCCATCCCATCAAAGAGAGCCACTCATTGTGGCGACCCTACATGGCTCGACACCGTCAAAACTTTGTTTGGCAGTACCACAATGGCGGCATTTGGCCCATGGTGGGCGGCTTTTGGGTGGTCGCATTGGTCGCTGCGGGTGAAATGGAGTTGGCGCGACACGAACTGCTGAAGCTGGCTCGCGTCTGTGCTTTGCGCAACTGGCGGTTTACCGAGTGGTTGCATGGAAAAACCTTTGCGCCGCGGGGAATGCCGGGCCAGTCGTGGAATGCGGCTGCGTTTCTCATGGCGGAGCATGCCGTGGTTCATGGCAAGTCACCTTTTGCGCTACCATCTTTGCGTCGAATGAGCGGGGTTTAGTTATGGGCAGGTTGACGTTGGGTGGATTTGGCGTGCGCTTCCTGGCCGCACTGGCCCTGGTTTTCGTGACTTACAATCCCAGCGGGTACTCCTACCTCGGTTGGATCGGCAACAATTTCCCGCACATTCAGCCTGCACAGGCGGTTGTCGGGATCGGCTTGTTGGCCGTCTGGATCTTCTTCGTACACGCCACCTGGCGATCGCTGGGTGCGCTCGGGGTGTGCTTGGGTACGGCATTCTTCGCGGCGGTGGTATGGCTGTTGAGCAGTTGGGGATGGCTCGGGGCTTCGAGTCACGATTCGCTGATTTGGCTCGGCTTGCTGATTGTGTCTTTCATGTTGACCATCGGCCTTTGCTGGGGATTGATTCGCGTGCGGGTATCGGGTCAGGCCGTCGTGGAAGAAGTGCAGCGCTGAGGCGCGCTTCCAATCCCGCCAGTGGCCGATTATTCGTTCGATTTCGTCATTATCGGCGCCGGTACTGCGGGCGCACTGCTCGCGAATCGTTTGAGCGCCGATACGAGCCGGCGCGTGTTGTTGATCGAGGCCGGCGGCCGCGACAACTACCACTGGATCCACATTCCCGTAGGTTATCTATATTGCATCGGCAATCCGCGCACCGACTGGCTCTACACCACGGAGCCCGCGGCGGGTCTCAATGGCCGCTCGCTGCGCTATCCGCGCGGCAAAACCTTGGGCGGAAGCTCGAGCATCAACGGCATGATCTACATGCGCGGCCAGTCGCGAGATTACGATCAATGGGCGCATTTAACCGGCGATGCGGAATGGAGTTGGGACAAGGTGCTGCCGGCCTTTCGCAAACATGAAGATCACTTTCCCGGCAACGACCCGGAGTTTGAGCGCTATCACGGCACCGGCGGTGAATGGCGGGTCGAGAAGCAGCGGCTGCGCTGGGAGGTGTTGGATGCCTTCGCAGACGCGGCGCAGCAATGCGGCATTCCGCGCACCGCGGATTTTAATCGCGGCAGCAATGAGGGCGTGGCGTATTTTGAGGTGAATCAAAAATCCGGCTGGCGTTGGAACACCGCCAAGGCGTTTCTGCGGCCCGCGTGCCACAACCGCCCCAATTTCACGCTCTGGACGCACGCGCACGTCAGCCGATTGCACCTGGAAAGGCGTGAGGGTGAGTTGCGATGTACGGGCGCGCAAGTGTGGAGGGACGGACAAGCGCTCAACGTGCGTGCGTCTCGTGCAGTCAT
>CAZZWE010000104.1:0-1161 GCA_964657675.1 uncultured Steroidobacteraceae bacterium | reverse complement strand
AGCGCCGGCAGCATCGGCTCGCCGCAAATTCTGCAGTTATCCGGTGTGGGGCCGGCCGACTTGCTGCGTGAGCATGGCATTGATGTGGCGTTGGATGCACCCGGTGTGGGGGCAAATCTACAAGACCACCTGCAGATTAGGGCCGTGTACAAAATCGAAGGGGCGCCGACCTTAAACGTGCTGAGCTCCTCGTTGTTCGGCAGGGCAAAGATCGGACTGGAATACATGTTGCGCCGCAGCGGCCCCATGAGCATGGCGCCGTCGCAGTTGGGCGCATTCACACGCAGTTCCGCCGAGCAGCGTTGGCCGAACCTCGAGTATCACGTGCAGCCGTTATCGTTGGATGCCTTCGGCGAGCCATTGCATCGCTTTGCGGCCTTCACGGCCAGTGTCTGCAACTTAAATCCCACCAGTCGCGGCACGGTGAGAATTCGCTCGCCCCAGTTCCAAGATGCGCCCGCCATTCATCCGCACTATCTAAGCACCGAGGTAGATCGACAGGTTGCGGCCGAGTCATTGCGCGTCACTCGCCGTATTGTGGCGCAGCCGGCGCTCGCCCGATTCAAGCCGGTGGAATGGAAGCCCGGCGTTCAATACCAGACCGATGAAGACCTGGCGCGGTTGGCGGGCGATATCGCGACCACCATCTTTCATCCAGTGGGCACCACCAAGATGGGCGCAGCCGGCGATCCGATGGCCGTGCTTGATTCGCATTTCAGGGTGCGCGGCATTGCAGGCTTGCGCGTGGTCGATGCCGGCGCGATGCCCACCATCACCAGCGGCAACACCAACAGTCCCACGTTGATGATGGCCGAGAAGGCGGCCGCATGGATCGTCGCCGAGACTTGAGGCGCGCCTCTATCAAAAGTCGATGGTGGGTCGTGGCGGGCGCTGTGATGTTAGTCGTGGCGGTGAGCACCCTATCGATCAATGGTTGCAGCACCTTCAACGCGAAACCCGATGCCGAGGAACTCGCACGCGAGCAACGCTCTGCGCAGTGGGCGCAAGGTCACTTCAACAATCAGCAACCCATGTGGTCTGATATGCGTGGCACGCTGGCAGGGCTTTTCACTGCGACTGCGGATCAGTCGCCGCGGGCACCGGTACCCGTGGTCAGCGATGGAGGCGCGGTGCTTCGAACCGTGGCGCCGAGCGGTTTAC
>CAZZWE010000103.1:0-17645 GCA_964657675.1 uncultured Steroidobacteraceae bacterium | reverse complement strand
CGGGCGTGTTGGCTGGCGACCCCAGGGGCCTAGGCTCCGACATGCGCACCAAGACAAAAGAGTCTGGCGGTGCCCGCACCAATGACAGCGCAGCGCTCAACTCCCTGCCGCAGGACGTTCGCAGGTTGCGGGAGGTCGAGTGTCCAACAGATTCGGCTTCGGCCAACGCGGCCAGCAGATGGGGGGCGCTCGCGCTTTCAAATAGAGAGGCAAACTTCATGCCGATCAGTTCGGAGCCGCCTACGCGCACCCAATGCGCGGCGGCGGGGTTCGCGTGGATAATGATGCCGGTTGCCGCGTTGACAATGACCACGGGTTCTTGGGACATCGCGAACAGCAATTCGGCAGGAAGCGCGCACGGCGCGCATTCGTGGGCCGGTGAGGCGGTCGCGTTCTCCGGATTCAAGGCTAACCATGGGTGTAAAGATGGCATGACGCACTGGTGAGCGTATCGCCCGGAACACATTTAGCCCATTCCCGGTTCCCTTTCGCCGGACTACCGGTTTACCGGTAGTCGGCGCATACGCGTCAGAGGGAGACGATGCCTTCGCGAATCGCGTGCTTGGTCAACTCAGCCACGGTGCGCAGGCCCAATTTACGCATGATGTTTCTACGGTGTACTTCGACCGTCCCCACGGTGACATGCAATTGCTCCGCGATGGCCGGGGTGCGGACTCCTTCGGCAATCAGACGCAACACCTCGCGTTCGCGCCTAGCCAGCGGTATGCCTTCCGCTTGGCGGCTGCGATTCTGCATTTCAGATACCAGCGTTCCGGCGATGTCGGGCGAGAAATAGCCGTGTCCGGCGGCCACCGCACGGATGGCTCGCACCAGTTCGGTCCCGGCCGCCGACTTGGTCACGTAGGCGGAAGCCCCCGCGCGCAACATCGCGGTGACGAAGCGTTTATCCGCAAAGGCCGACAGTGCGACGATTTTGATATTGATGCCGGAATCGCGCACGCGTGCGGCCACCTCGATGCCGTTCAAGTCGGGCAGGCGAAAATCCAGCACCAGCACGTCGGGTTTCAAGGTGAGCGCAAGCTTCAACCCCTCCTTGGCATCGCCGGCTTCACCGACCACGTCGATGTCGGGAACCTTGCGCAGCACCTCACCCAGCGCCTCGCGAACCATCCGGTGGTCTTCGACCAATACCAGGCGAATGCTCATGGGAGGGCCGGCGCCGATAGGATAATGCTGCTGCCTTGGCCGGGCGCAGAGCGGATCTCCACCGTTCCGCCGATATGGGACAGCCGCTCACGTAAGCTGATCAATCCGAGGCGCCGCTGGTTTCCCGACGAGGCCGACGCTGCGTCGAACCCGACCCCGGAGTCCGATACCGTTACCACCACTTGATCCCGATTGGCGATTGACTCGACGGTGGCCCGATTGGTTTTCGCGTGCTTTGCCACGTTGATGAGCAGTTCGCGTACGCCCCGATACAGAATTGATCGAGTCTCCTGGCTGAGCGGCTTGGGACGACCGTCATCGCGCACGCTGACTTTGAGATTGTCGAAATTGCCCTCGATTTCCTCGGCCAGCCAATCCAACGCCGGCGCCAGCCCCAATTCGTGCAGCACATCCGGGGCAAGCTGCGCCGCCAATGAGCGGATCGCATTGTTGGCGCGATCGATGAGGGCGCCGACTTGCGAGGCCGCGTCGGACACATCGGTACCCGTATGCTGGACCAATCCGGCAAGGCGGATTCGCGCGGCCGCCAGTATTTGTCCCAGATGGTCGTGCAGGTCGCGGGCGATTTGCCGCCGTTCGCGGTCTTCCACGGCTTCAAGGTCGGCTGCCAACGCGCGCAGCTGTTCGGTACGCTGCGCCACCCGTTTTTCCAGTTCCTCCGCCATGACGCGGGTCTGTTCGAACTCGCGCTCACGTCGCGCAATGTCCACGCTCTTGAGCACGCTTTCCAGCAACACGACGCGCAATGCCTCGGCCGATTCCAGATCGACCTGCGACCAGGGCGCCGACTGCATTTTGGTGACTTCCAGCCACTCGGCGAATGAGCCGCGGGGCGTCAAACGTGCGCCGTGTCGGTCGACTTTGATCGGCTTTGAAGGATCGCCGGCCCAGCGCACCGTGCGTCCCATTTCGGGTCGAAACCACAACGTGTAGTCGCGCGGCGTGCGTGATAAGCCCACCGCCACCATGCCGCTGGCAATCGCCGCGAACTGCGCTGCGGGCGGGTAGATCGATGAAAGAAACTCGGTGGCAACCAAAGATTCCTTGATGCCATTCAGCCATTTCACCAAGTCGAGGATTTGCTCCTCGGACGGCGTTTCACCCACGAGATGTAGGTGGCCGTCCAAATAAACCGCCGCGCCCGACGCGCTCATGTACGGCAGCAGCTCCGCCGATGCCAGCGTCGCGGCAATGTCGGTCGCCCCCTTGAGACGGTCAATGGCGCGCTCGCGGATGCGCGAGGCATTGGCGCGTAACACCGAATTTTCCGACTGCACTTTGGTTTCCACATGCAGCGACAGAATCTGCGCGAAGGTTTCGCAGGCCACCCGCAGGTCCGCCGACACATAGCGCGGCGAGTAGTGGTGCAGCACCAGCATCCCCCATAGCGCATCTTGGCAAACGATGGACGCGGACAACGAGGCACACACCCCCATATTGCGCAAGTATTCCAAGTGAATCGGCGAGACGCTGCGCAGATCGCAATGGCTCATGTCGATCGGCTGCCGGGTTCTGGGATTCAACTCCGGCTGCAGCGGCGCCGGTTGATAGTCGATATTGGGAATCGCGCGGAGCCAGTTGCGTCGATACAGTTCGCGCGCCTGCTTCGGGATATCGGACGCTGGGTAATGCAAGCCCAGAAACGACTCAAGCCCGGCATTCGCATCTTCCGCCGCAACGATGCCGCTGCCGTTGGGAAGAAACCGATACACCATGGCGCGGTCGAAGCCGGTGGCAGAGCGCATGCTGATCGCGGCCGCGGAACAGCATTCCTGCAGGGTCGAAGTGCGTTGTACCGCAGCCAGCAGCGACTTCAATTGTTCGATCGGATCGGCAATGGCCGATTCGGCGCGCCTCGCGGGCTCGAGTTCGATGATGGCGGTGTCGCCCGCCGCCTGCAACGTCAGGTCCAGGGGCAGCGAACCGGAGCGAGAGCGCACGCCGAGGCGCATGAGGGCTGCAATATTCGCCGACGCCGAGGCGAGTTGCGCGCGGACGAAGCTGTGGACGTCCTGTTCCAAGAATTCTGCTGTGCTAGCGCCGATCATGCGCGCCGGAGCAATGCCCAGCATCGCTTGGCAATCGCCTGCGACTTGTTCGACGATCTGGCGGTGACGATCCAAAACCAGCAGCACGCCGTGCGGCTGGATCGAGCCTGGGATGTGAATGGGCTCGCGATCGCAGGTGGTGAGATCCGCTTCGCCGAACTTGACCACGGTCTGATTCACTCGCGCGCCTCGCATAACCACACGCTCAGCAGGTCGAACGTCATCACCGCCGCGCCCGCAGCGGCGTCTTGGCGTTCGCGCGAATGACACCAGTCATCGACCGCCGCACTGAAGTCACGCCACATGCCGGTAACATTCTCGCGATAACTGCCGAGGAAGGCTGCGCCGCGGTCCGGCGTGAGCCCGAGACGTTCCTCGACCAGGGGCAGCAGCACACGTCCGCCCAAGGTGGCGCCTTCCATGACATAGGTGCAGCCGAACGCCGCCGCCGCATCCATGACGCTTGGCAGCTGGGTGCAAGTTTGCAACGCGCCTAGTCGAGCGGGGTCTGAACCCACGGCCAGTAAATCCTGCGTCAGCAACGGCAGCTTGCGGCGTGCGTCGTAATCCGGCAGCGCGCCATCGAAGGATTCAGGGCGCAGTGAGTGTTCCAATCCAGCGCAGAATCCCCACATCTTTTCCAGGTGCGACCGATACGCCGTCAAATCCGAAAAGCGGGTCTTGATATCGAGCCGCTTTTCGAGCCGCTGATGCGAGAGGGCGGTTGCGGCGCGCAGCTTTGCCATGGCGCTGTTGGAGGAGGCGATCATGGCGGGATATGGTGCCACATTGGGCAGGGCGGCGCCCCAGTCGCCGACTTTCGAGTTAAGGCGACTTGACGGCTATCTGCCGCTGCATCTTTGGCTTCAAGGCCCAATTCCAGAGTTTCTCGCTCGGCAGCGGTATCACCATAAACCAGTGTTCGATTATGGCGAGTGCCAGCAGGCTGAATAGCAACGCGAGGCCTACCGCCTGATAGCTGACAGCGCTTTTTATATAGCTTTGCAGCAACAAGGCTGCGGCGATGGTGGAAGCACTGATCGAGAAGGGGAACAAGAAATTCATGGATCGCTTGCGGAAAAAGCCTTTCAGGTATTGCAGATGCGGCGGCAGAAATTTTTCGCCGAGATTGGGCACACCCAGAAACAGGTTGAGTTTTGCGCTGATGCGCATGCTCCAGAGGATCAGATAAGTCCAAAACGCAATGTGATTGGCGCCCTGGCGCGTCAGCAGAAACAGTGCCACAGCACCAATCAGCGTGGCGATCTCGTTGTAAGCAATGGCTTGGGTCGCGTGCACGAAGCGCCGCCAGCCGGTACAGCGGGCAGTACAGCCCTGCTTGCGGGGTCCGGTGATGAATCCCATCAGAAAGCTCATCTCGAGCCAACCCCAAATCAAGATCGCGCAGCTGAAGCCGATGTAAGCGCCCCGAACCGTAAGATCGCGCGCATTGGTGGGCGCGACGTAGCTTGCGGCCAGCAATATCAGGGTCGCGCCCGCCATGCTCCAGGGGAAGGTGCGCCGCGGCAGACCGTCGAGCAGCAGGATAAGCCCGGTGGTGAACCACCAGGCAATCACTGCGAACAGTGCCGGCGCGACGATCGCGGGCATTACACCCTCACCAAGCCGGCGCCATGCGCACTTGGCTTGGCAGATCGTGACGGTGTACTGGCAGCAGATACAGGCGACAGAAAGTCATGGCAGCTGATGCGGCCAAGCCGGCTCGCTGCAGCTGGGCCACTAGACCCCCACGCGCCTTGGCTGCCGCCATCCGCGCCGCAATCTTCCGCAATCGCTCCAATCCCCGGTGGAACTCGGGGTTATCCAAGTCCAAAGTAAGTGGAAACACCTGTTTGGAAATCTCACTGGTGATGCGAAACACCGTGAAATCGTATTCCGTGGGGTCCATATTAAATGCTTCGTGCATCAGCGGTCGGTCATGGTCGCGTACATACATGGTGGCGAACACGGCCAACAGAAAGAACCGGATCCAAAGTTTGTTATGGCCGCGCAGCAGATGCGGATTGGCGCGCATGATGAGCGCAAACGCTTCGCCGTGACGGAATTCGTCGTTGCACCAGCGCTCGAACCACCGAAAAATCGGGTGGAAGCGCTTATCGGGGTGCCTTTCAAGATGCCGATAGATGGTGATGTAGCGCGCATAGCCGATCTTTTCAGACAGGTAAGTGGCGTAGTAAATGAATTTAGGGCGAAAGTGCGTATACTTTTTGTCGCGCCTCAAGAATCCCAGATCAACGCCGACGCCAAAATCTTTCAATGCCTGGTTGATGAAGCCTGCATGGCGGGCCTCATCACGCGCCATGTAGCCCATCAATTCGCGCATGTCCGAATTCGCGACGCGTCGTTTGATTTCGCTGTACAGCACGCAGCCGGAAAACTCCGCCGTGACCGAACTGATTAAAAAATCCAGAAATTCTTGATGCAGGTCGGCCGGCAATTTTCGAACCTCGGCGTCGAACTCCGCGGTTCTTTCGAAGTGATCGCGATTCACATCGCGCTTGAATTCCGACATCATCTGGTCCCACTCGCCGCGCACCGGGCTCGCGTCGAACCGCTCCAAGGCTGCGTAGTCGGTTTTGTAAAAGCGCGGACTGAGCAACGTGTTGGCCTCGGCCTTGCGGGTGGCGGCCGTGCCGCTATCAATACCGATGACTTCATCGATCATGATTTTTCCTTCGACGATGTGCTGGCGATTAAAATGTCGGCGAACGCGCCCGCGTTGGTCGGACCAAAAACTTCGAGGTCGACGTGTCTGCCGGTGGAGGGATCATCCAGCGAAAGGCGTCCGTCGGCCCATCGCGTCAGCCGAAAAGGCGGGGTAGGTCCGATGTGGTCGGCGCGCCGCTCCCTGACCAAGCCGCGCAACACCCCGCGCACAAATCCATTGGTGCCGGGCGCCAGAGTATCGAGCAGCTGATTGGTCTCGGGCGAATAAATGAGCACCGCGCCGTCGGCTCGGTCTTCAAACCGCAAATCCGATTGGGCCACGACGGCGCTGACGGGCGGCTTCGCCGGCCCATAGCCGGTCAAGCGCGCGGTCGCCACCATCAGCAACGAGGCGAGCACCAGCGTACCCGCGCCAATCAACGCGCCGCGCGGCAATGCGTTTTGCACCACGATGTTCTGCATGATCGCTCCTTACGCCGTTGCGGCAATCCGCGCAGGCGCCACGTCGGCCATGGGCGAATGCGACACACCGCCCTCCGCCGTAAGCGCCTTGCCGAGAATCGCGGCCGCATTGCGCGCGTCGGGCAGCGATCGAAAACTCGGCTGCGGCCGTGTAATGAACCCAGGACGCAGGTGAGGCCAGGTGATCAAATAACCTACACGTTGGTCGGCCTGGGTCTTGATCGACACATCGCCAGTGCCGTCGGCGAAGGTTTTGACGTCGGCTGCTTCGATGACTTTGAAGGGAATGTTCATGGTCAGCGGCACCGCGACTCCATGGCGCAATAAAATCCGTCGGCTGGTGATGCTGTAAACAGTTTCGCGGGCTGTAAAGTAGGCCAACAGCGACAGTACGCCAATGGCCACCAATCCGAGCAGCCCCAGGAACGCACAGGAAAGTGCGATGGCAGCGCCGCTGTGACCGTTGAAGATGCCCACGCCCACGCGCCATGCCAACAGCAGCAGAAAATAAATAGCTACTTTGCGGACATGATAGCCATGCACAGCCAATGAGCGCCAATTCGGGGATCCCTGCCACAACAATGTTTCGCCCTCCGGCAGCATGGCCGGCAAACCACGTTGTGGTTCGAAATCAAAATCATCATGGCTCATAGCAGCGGTTCCGACCGGCTGGGGGTGGCGTAAAGATGGCCACTCGAATAATAGGCCATGATCTTATCCTCCTCGCGGCGTGTCACCTGCTCAGGGTTGGACAGCCCGGGAACGCCCGCAAACTGCGCGCCGAGAATCGATTTGACGTTGACGCGGCGGCGGTCACCGTCAATCTTCGCGAAATTGATGGGCAGCAGGACGCGGCGTGCGCCGGTGTCGACTTCGAGATAGCGGATCTGCGGTTCGGCCCGGTCGACCCAGAGTTCCAACACCGTCCCGCCGCGTTCACGATCGGCGCCGTACACGCCCATGCCGCGCGGATCAGGGTCTTTGCTCGACACCGTAAACCCAGGCGCCACTCGCAGCGGCACGATCATGGGGCGGCCGTCGATGGTGTGATCCGGAATATTGGCACGTTCGGCAAACGATGCCGGGCCCACCGCATCCAGCATTGGATTGCCGTCCGGTAACAACGGCGCTCCTAAATAGCCGCCCATGGGATGCGCGAGCACGACGCGCGTATCGCGTTCGTCGCGGGGCGCTTTTACCGTGGTGCCGTCGGCCAGGTAAAAAATCTTGGCGGTCGGCATGGCGGGGAACCCCTGTACTCTGATGCGGCCGCCTGAGCGGTCGGATTCGAGTGGGTAACCCTCGCGTTTATCCTCTTTGCGCAGGTAAATGATCAACCCGGCAAAGAAAATCCAAAACGCGTACAGCACAATTTGTGCGACATCGAAATATCCCGTTATAGCGCCCGTGTTCATTACGCAGTCCCCTTCGAAAGCACGTTCAGGAAAAAAATTAAGCCAACTCCATGCCCGTGGCCCGGCGCGGAATCGATGGATTCCCCGACCTGACCAACGGCCCAATCGCGATCAGGGTCGCGAACAACAAAATGATTTCTATTTGATACACCGCGGTATAGCCGCTCGATGCGCTGGTCAGTACCGGGCCCAACGAGCCGTGCAGCGCGAGACTGGTGACGCCATCGCGCACCGCGCCGCCCAAGGCGATTGCAATGCCGGCGCTGCTGGCCTGAACGGCGCCCCAAGCGCCCAGCGCCAAGCCGGTCTCGCCGTTGCGTTCGCGCGCCATGGCGCCGGCCAATGTGCCGACCAAAAAGAAACCGGCGCCAAAGCCAATCATGAGTACACCGAGGCGAAACATCAGTGGCGATTCCATGGGAGCCGCGAAGATCACGCCGGCAAAGGCGACCAATCCAACCAGCGTGCCGTAGGCCGCCACACGATAGGGATCCGCGCCATGCACCAGGAAACGCGCCGCCAGCAGGAAGGCAGCCAACATGCCGCCGGCCAACATGGCCGTGAGCGCAGTGGTTGCGGCCACGGGCAAATGCAGGATCTCGCCACCATACGGCTCGAGGACGATATCCTGCATATTAAAAGCCGCAGTGCCAAGTCCCACCGTGACGAGGAACCGAACGGCCCGCGCATGTTTGGTGAATTCACGCCACGAGTCCAAGAATTTGGCGCTCGATTCGAGCACCACAGTGCGCACGTTGGTGCGTGCTTCCTGCTTCCACAGAGCAGCGATGTTCAACGCCATGGTGACCAACGCCGAGCCTTGCACCACTTGGATCAGGCGAATTTCACTGAAATTCGCCAACAGCCGGCCAAAGGCCAAGCCAGCTGCCACCATACCGACCAGCAACATCACGTACATCAGCGCCACGACGCTGGGACGCGACTCAGCGGGCGCTAAATCGGTGGCGAGCGCAAGACCCGCCGTCTGGGTGGTCTGCAATCCGGCGCCCACCAGCAGAAATGCAAACGCGGAGGCAAATTGCCCGATCCAGAGCGGCCCATGCGTGTCGCCTGACAAAATGACCAGCGCGAAGGGCATAATGGCCAAGCCGCCGAATTGGAGCAGGGTTCCCATCCAAATGTAAGGCACGCGGCGCCAGCCTAACGCCGACCGGTGATTATCCGAGCGAAAGCCGATGAAGGCGCGGAAGGGTGCGAACACCAACGGCAGCCCCACCATGAGCGATACCAGCCAAGCCGGAACGTGCAGCTCGACGATCAACACTCGGTTCAACGTGCCGATCAACAGCACCATGGCCATGCCCACCGATACTTGAAACAGCGACAGCCGCATCAGCCGCGATAGCGGCATCTGCGCACTCGCGGCATCCGCGAAGGGAAGGAATTCGGTGCTGATGCGCATCCAACGGCGCGCAAGTTTGCCGCTGACCAGATTCATATTCTGACGAGCTCCATCGCTTGAGATTTGTAGAAGCCGCTGGCGACTCGACGCGTGAACGCTACCCGCCAGTCCTTGAGTCCAGGTTCGCTAGCCAGGGCATGTCTCAAGGCTGTTTCAGAAATGGGCACAATGGCGGGCGCGCGGTCGCTGCGTGGGAACAATCGGCCTCCGGCCCACATCAAGGTCAGTGCCGGTGTTTTCGGTGCGAATGTAAAGGCGATCGAGTCTTGGGTGCGGGCGGCGAAGCCGGCGAGCACGCGCACGACGTCGGCAAGCTCATAGTGGATCAGCGAATCCATGGCCACCACATGATTGAAGTTGCCCAAGGCGGGGTCGAACATGTCGCCGACACGAAAATCTATTTTGCCCAATCCCAGTCGCGTGGGCAGCCGTTCTTGCGCGAGTCCTACCAAGGTCGGTGACAGATCGATGGCCAGCACCTCGGCACCGCGCTGTGCGGCGCTGACGCTGAGCGCGCCGGTGCCACATCCGGCGTCCAGCAAGCGCCTGCCGACCAAATCCGCCGGCAACACCGACAGCAAGGTGGAACGCATCTCGTCGCGACCGGCGCGCACCGTCGCCCGAATCTTGCTGACCGGTGCGGACGAGGTGAGCCGCGCCCAGGCATCGACAGCCGTGCGGTCGAAGTAGGTTTGCAACTCACCGCGACGTTGCTGATAACTCAGCTGCGTCATCAGTCGAACCCCAGCAAGTCGAAAATGTCACGATCCTTCATGGCTTGGGCAATCAGGGGATCGGTGCCGTCCCAGAGTGCTTGCGCGAGCCGCATGTATTCCGCCTGCACGGCGTCCAATTCAGGCGAGCTTTCCATTTCGAACAGCGTTGCCTTTTTCAAGCGGCTGCGCCGAACGACATCCAGGTCCGGAAACCGCGCCATGGTTTTCAAGCCGACCTTGTTGTTGAATTTGTCGATCTGGTCGGTGCCGGCGCTGCGGTTTGCAATCACGCCGCCCAGCCGAACCGCATAATTTTTTGACTTGGCCTGAATGGCCGCCACGATTCGGTTCATGGCAAAAATGGAATCGAAATCATTGGCGGTGACAATCAGCGCTCGATCGGCGTGCTGCAGCGGCGCCGCGAAACCGCCGCACACAACGTCACCCAATACGTCGAAAATAACGACGTCGGTGTCTTCGAGCAGGTGATGCTCCTTGAGCAGTTTTACGGTCTGGCCTACGACATAGCCGCCGCATCCGGTGCCCGCCGGCGGTCCGCCAGCCTCGACGCACATGACGCCGTTGTAGCCCTGGTAGACGAAGTCTTCGACGCGCAATTCCTCGGAGTGAAAATTCACGGACTCAAGCACATCGATCACCGTCGGCACCAAGCACTTGGTCAACGTGAAAGTAGAGTCGTGTTTTGGATCACATCCAATCTGCAGCACCCGTTTGCCGAGTTTTGAAAATGCCACGGACAAGTTGGAGGAGGTGGTGCTTTTGCCGATTCCCCCCTTGCCGTAAACGGCAAATACCTTGGCGTTGCCAATTTTCAAATTCGGGTCAAGCGGCACCTGTAGGCTGCCTTCTCCATCGGGCGGACGAACCGCGCGATGCTTCAATGCCGAAACCGGAACGGTTGCGGTGATCATGCGGCAACTCCTTGATAAATGCCTTCGAGCCGATCTTCTAATTCTTCACTGGCGGAGCGCAGGGCTGCGAGCATAGTTGCATCCGGCTGCCAATACTTGCGTTCAGAGGCTTCGAGCAGGCGGTTGGCCACCTTGGTCGATGCCGTTGGATTCAGCTTGGCGAGCCGCGCGCGCATTTCCGGATCCAAGATGAAGGTTTGGGTGATTTGCTGGTAAACCCACGGCTGCACCTCGCCGGTGGTCGCCGACCATCCCATGGTGTTGGTGACATGGGCTTCGATCTGGCGCACCCCTTCGTAGCCATGTTCCAGCATTCCCTCGTACCACTTGGGGTTCAAAGTGCGGGTGCGGGTCTCCAAACTCACTTGCTCGGCCAAGGTGCGCACCGCGCCGGCGCCGTTGGTGTGATCGGCGATGTACACCGGCGTCGCGATTCCGCCTTTGGCGCGCCGTACGGCGCTGCTGATGCCGCCCAGGGTGTCGAAATACGTGTCTACGGTGGTGACACCGAGCTCGACGGAATCAAGATTTTGGTAGGTCAGCTGCACATCAGCCAGCACGCTGTTCAGAAGCTTCGCGTGCTGCATCGGTCGTCCCGCGCGCCCATAAGCAAAGCTCTTGCGGCGCGTGTAAATCTCGGCCAGCTCGTCTTCTTGATCCCAGCGGCCGTTCTCGATCATGTGATTTACATTGGATCCGTAAGTGCTCTCGGCATTGCCATATACGCGCAGCGCCGCAGTCTCCAAATCACAGTTATGTTCGCGCTGATATTGCAGCGCGTGCTTGCGCACGAAGTTTTGCTCCAACGGCTCATCGGCGGACGCGGCCAGGAATGCGGTCTCCGCCAGCAATTTGATTTGCAGCGGCAACAGGTCGCGGAAGATCCCAGATAAAGTCACCATGACATCGATGCGCGGACGTCCCAACTCAGCCAGTGGGATCAGCGTGGCGCCCGCGATGCGGCCGTAGGCGTCGAAGCGGGGCCGCGCGCCGACCAGCGCCATGGCCTGTCCGATGGGGCTGCCTTCGGTTTTCAAATTATCCGTGCCCCAGAGGACCAAGGCGATCGATTCGGGCAGCGGATGACCGGCTGCCAAATGAGCGGCCAGCAGCTGCTGCGCTTGAATGGCGCCTTGCATGACGGCGAATTGGCTGGGAATCTTGAATGGATCAAATCCATGCAGATTTCGACCGGTGGGCAGGACGTTGGCTGTGCGCACCACATCGCCGCCGGGCGCTGGCCTCAAGAAGCCGCCATCGAGGGCGTGAACGATGGCGTCGATTTCTGGATTTTGCGCCAGCAATCGGCCCGCTTGAGCCAGCTCGGTGAGATGTTCAAGCGCTGCCGGCGAACTCGGCAGCCCGGCTTGCAACAGAGCCTGTTCAGGTGCCTTGCCTGCGAGCAGTGCCTCGACGGCGATCTGAATTTGTTGGGGATTGGCCGCCAGCACCGCAGCGTTCGGCGAGGCCTCCATCATAGCCATCAGAAAATCGATCTGCTCGCGCGGTGAGCAGGCCTTGCCCACCACGTGCAATCCATGCGGGATCAGGGTGTATTCGAGTTCCAATACCTGTCCGAGGAGTTTATCCACGCACGCCGCCGCATCGGCGCTCCAGGCGGGTTCGCTCTTAGCCAGATCGAGGGCCGCCGCCTGCGATTGAATCACTGCAATCAGGCTTTCGCGGTTGGCTGCGCCGGACTCGAGTGCTCGCCAGCTGTCGAGTGACCCTTTCAAGTCCACCAAACCGCGATACAAACCGGCACGCGCCATGGGGGGCGTGAGATAACTGATCAACGTCGCGCCAATGCGCCGCTTCGCGATGCTCCCCTCAGAGGGATTATTCGAGGCATAAAGATAAAGGTTCGGCATATCGCCGATCAAGCGATCCGGCCAGCAGGCGGCGCTCATGCCGGACTGTTTGCCGGGCATGAACTCCAGCGCGCCGTGCGTACCAAAGTGCAGTAACGCGTGGGCAGCAAAATCTTCGCGCAGAAATCGGTAGAACGCCGAGAACGCGTGGGTGGGCGCAAAGCCTTTCTCGAACATCAGCCGCATGGGATCGCCTTCAAAGCCAAAGGCAGGCTGGATGCCGACGAATACATTGCCGAAGCGTTCCCCGAGGACGAATATCGAGGACCCGTCGCTCTGCTGTTTTCCAGGGGCCGGACCCCATTGCGCTTCGATTTCTTTGAGGTGGCGCTCACGCCGCACGTGGTCACTGGCTGCGATACGCTTGTGCACGTTCGCAATGGCGCCCAACTGCCCGGCGTTGCCGTTGATGACGCGCTCGCGCAATTCATCGACGTTGGCTGGCAATTCGACGCTGTAGCCTTCGCGCCGCAGCGCGCTCAAGGTGCTGTAAAGCGATTCGAACACCGACAAGAACGCGGCGGTGCCGGTATTGCCTGCGTTCGGCGGAAAGTTGAACAACACGATGCCGAGCTTGCGGTCGCGGCGAGCGGTGCGTCGCAGCGCGACCAACTTGGCAACCCTTGCCGCCAGGGTTTCGGCGCGCTCCGTGTGTGCCACCATGTCCTTGGACGAAGTCGCTGACTGCGAACGTCCGCCGAAGACCATGGGGCCGGTGGCCCCGTCCAGTTCCGGAATGGCCACCATGATGGTGGACTCCACCGGCAGCAAACCTCGCTCCGATCCTTCCCATTGTTGCAGCGTTTGAAACTCGACTGGATGCGCCGCCACATAAGGCACATCGAGTTTTGCCAAGGTATCCTCGGCCGATTTCGAATCGTTATAAGCGGGGCCGCCCACCAGCGAAAAGCCCGTCAATGACACCAGTGCGTCAATGGTCGTCTTGCCGTCGCAGGTGAAGAACTTGTCGATGGCCGGTCTGGCATCGAGTCCGGCGGCAAAGGCCGTAACCACCCGCAGACCGCGTGCTTCGAGCGCCGCGATTACACCGTCGTAGTGACCGGTGTTGCCGGCCAGTAGATAGGAACGCAGCAACAGCACGCCCACCGTTCCCTGCGTGCCCGCCACAGGCAGATCTTGCGCGCGATCGCTGAATCGGTTGGCCAGTCGTGGATGGTAAACGCCGACCTCGGGGTACTCGATCGGCGGCGCCACTTTGGCTGCAGACTGCAGACTCACGCGCGCTCCGGCCGCGTACCGCCCGATCAGGAAGCGCACCAGATTAACCAGATTGTCTTCGGATCCTGCCAGCCAGTATTGCAACGTCAAGAAATAAGCGCGCACATCCTGGGCTGCGCCGGGTATGAAACGCAGGAACTGCGGTATCCGCCGCAGCATTTTCATCTGATCGGCACCGGCGGTGCGGCTGTCTTTTTTCGAGCCGCGCAAACGTTTCAACAACGCCAGAGGTCCGCTCTGCTTGCCGTCCATGCTGAATCGACCCAGGCGGGTCAGACGCACAACTTCGCCCGCCGACATGGCGCAGACCATGGCATCGCACTGCTCGCGCCGTGCCTGCAAGGCCGGCAGCAGCGGTTGAAAATGATCCTCCATAAACAGCATCGTGGTTACGATGATGTCGCCGCGAGCGATGTCCTCTTGGCAACGCTGCAATGCCGTGGGATCGCTGCCCCACTCGTCTGCTGCGTGAATACTGAGCGTCAAACCGGGCATCTCGAGAGCCAAACGCTGCGCGGCACGTGCAATGGCACTCGACAGATGACTGTCCATGGTCACCATCACGAATCGGATCGCGACCGCGTCAGCGACTGAAGTGCGCTTTGGCATCGTATAAAGTCTCCACGGTGATCAAGCTGACGGCGCGCTCGGCCGCAAATCGCTCGGTGTTGCGGCGCGCCTTGCCGCGGACAAAAAACGGTATTTTTCCCAGTTCCTTTTCCGCATCCGGCGCCCAGGTATAACTGCCCGGATTCGCGACAGCGATGGGTTGTTCGGGCATCGGGCTGCTCGAGCCGAGATGCGAGGCGGGGGCGGTGTCGTTGAATTCAAAGTCGCCGCGAAACATGGTCAACAAGTGCTCTTCCAAGCCCATCATCAGCGGGTGCACCCACGTGTCGAAGATCACGTTCGCGCCTTCGAATCCCATTTGCGGCGAGTAGCGCGCCGGATAATCCTGGACGTGCACCGGCGCTGAAATAACGGCACAGGGAACGCCCAAGCGCTTGGCAATGTGCCGCTCCATCTGCGTACCAAGCACCAGCTCAGGTTGCAGTTCGGCCACTTTCGCTTCAACTTCGAGGTAGTCGTCGGTGATCAGTGCTTCGAGCCCGTACTGCTGGGCTGCCTCGCGTACTTCGCGGGCGAATTCGCGGCTATAGGTGCCGAGTCCAACCACGGTAAAGCCCAATTCGTCGCGCGCAATTCGTGCTGCGGCGATCGCGTGGGTGGCATCGCCGAATACGAATACCCGCTTGCCGGTGAGGTAGTTCGAATCCACCGAGTGCGAATACCACTGAGAATGCGAAGCAGTACCCTCGAGCGCCGCCGTTGCATCGCGGCCTGCGAGCGCAGCCACCTCCGCGATGAATTCGCGGGTGGCGTTGAAACCGATGGGTATGGTTTTGATGCAGGGCTGATCAAAGGTGCGGCCGAGCCATTGCGCCGCCGATCCGCCAATTTCGGGATACATCAACACGTTGAAATCCGCATCCCCCAATCGCGACAGATCGGCAGGCGATGCGCCCAACGGCGCCACGACGTTTATTTCCACTTCCAAGAGGCGAAGAATTTCAGTAATGGCGCGCAGATCGTCGCGATGACGAAAACCTAAGGCGCTCGGTCCGAGGATGTTGCAGGTAACCGGTGCGTCCGGATCTCTTGCGGGACGTTTGAAACCGCCGGCCGGCACATGCGGCGCGCACAGGGTGCGCACCAATCGATAGAAGGTCTCGGCCGCCCCCCAGTTTTCCTTTTTTTGGTAAGAGGGCAGTTCCAAGGCGATCACGGGAATGGGCAGATTCAGCGCCTTGGCCAAGCCGCCCGGATCGTCCTGAATCAGCTCGGCCGTGCACGAGGCGCCGACCAACATGGCTTCCGGCGCGAAGCGTTCATAGGCCTCTGCAACGGCATTTTGCAGCAAACCGGCGGTATCGCCGCCCAAGTCCCGAGCCTGAAAGGTGGTATAGGTCACCGGTGGACGGCGCGGCAGGCGCTCAATCATAGTGAACAACAAGTCCGCGTAGGTATCGCCCTGCGGGGCGTGCAGCACGTAATGCAGGTTGCGCATGGCAGTCGCCACACGCATGGCTCCTACATGGGGTGGTCCTTCGTAAGTCCATACGGTGAGTTGCATGGGCTAGGCCACCAGCCGGGAACGGCGCACCAGCGGCCGGCAAAATAATTCAGCCAGGTCGGTGGCTTGATTGAAACCTTGGATCGGCGTGAACACCAATTCGATCGACCACTTGGTGGTGAGGCCGGATGCCTCAAGCGGATTTGCCAGCCCCAAGCCGCAGACGACCAGATCGGGCTTGGCAGCGCGACAACGGTCCAGCTGATTCTCGACGTGCTGACCCTCCACGATGGAAACGCCGGCAGGCAGTAGCTGCAGTTCCGCCGCCAGGTGCGCGCGATGCAGATAGGGCGTGCCTACCTCGACCAACTCCATGCCCATTTCATTGGCCAGAAATCGAGCCAGGGGAATTTCCAGCTGCGAGTCCGGGAAAAAGAAAATGCGCTTGCCCGCCAGACGCTCCCGATAGGTGGCGAGCGCGCGATTGGCACGCTGATAGGCGGGCAGCGTTGCGCTGCGAAATGCTTCCTTATCGATTTGCCAGGCGGACGCGGCCGCTTTCAGCCATCCCAGAGTGCCCTCTGCACCCAACGGAAATGGCGCCGGGATAAATGTCGCGCCCCGTGCCTCGAGTGCCCGCGCAGTGTCCGCTAAAAACGGTTGTGCCAATAAGAATCGCGTCTGCGGACCCACCCGCGGCATTTCAGTAGAGCGTCGAGGCGGGAAGAAATTGACCTGTTCGATACCAATCGCCTGAAAAAGTCTCAGCATCTGGTCTTCAACCACGTCCGCCAGCGCGCCCACTACCAGGAGATTGGGCGTAGCGGCGGCAGGTTGCGGGGCCAAGCTGGGTACCAATGCCGCCAGGCAAGCATCCTCACCCTGCGTGAATGTCGTTTCGATGCCGCTGCCCGAGTAATTCAGAACTCGCACGTGCGGGGTAAAGCGCCCGGATAGGCGCAGCGCGGCACGGGACAAGTCCAGCTTGATGACTTCGGAGGGGCAGGAGCCGACCAAGAACAGCAATTTAATGTCCGGACGTCGGGCCAGCAGCTGCGTGACCACTCGATCCAGTTCTTCATTGGCGTCAGCCAGCCCGGCCAAATCGCGCTCATCGATGATGGCGGTCGCAAAGCGCGGCTCTGCAAAAATCATCACGCCGGCGGCTGACTGAATCAGATGCGCACAGGTGCGGGATCCAACGACCAGGAAGAAGGCGTCCTGTATTTTTCGGTGCAGCCAGATGATTCCCGTGAGCCCGCAGAACACCTCGCGTTGGCCTCGTTCCGAGGCAACTTTGAGATCGGTGCGCAGTGGTATATGGCTCGAAATAACGGCGCTCGAGGTTTGCATCATGCGGTCAACCCGTAGGACGCTGGGGCGGCGGGCGTCTGGCCGTTGCTTTCCAGTCGGGCCGCACGCAGCTTGATCAGAAACTGAGTTGCGTTGAGTAAATAGGCGGAATAGGCTAACAACGCGATGTACATTTGATAGCGGGCATGCACTCGGCCGAACAGCAACGCGCACAGATAGGCGGTGTGCAGGGCGAGCACGAACATGCTGACAAAGTCTTCCCAGAAAAATGCCCG
>CAZZWE010000102.1:0-17745 GCA_964657675.1 uncultured Steroidobacteraceae bacterium | reverse complement strand
CCCTTTTGAGTTCAGCTCAGCGTCCAGTTCCGTGGCGGCCTGCAATGCGAGCGGATTGACTTGTATCACTGCCGTCAGGCTGGGCCCGTGCCGGTCCAAGCGTTCGATACGATCCAAATACATCTGGGTCAACTTCACGCAAGTCAACGCGCCGCTCTTGTACGCAGCACCGATGTCATCCAAGGACAGCTCCGGCATTGGCGGTGAGGCGGGGCCGGCGGCATTTGATAGACCGCCCACCGAAGTGGCAGCCACGCCGGTGGCCACTAGAAAGTCGCGTCGATCCATATCATCCCCTCATGGTTTTCGGGGGCATGGTATTACATTTTTCGCCGATGGCCGCTAATCCACGGCGCGGTTGCGGCCTGAAATGCTATCTTTGATCCATGACGCAGCCCAACCAACACTGCAAGCATTTGAACAGCGTCCGGCGGATCACCCCGTCCGGCGATGGATGCGTAGAGTGCTTGGCGAGCGGTGATACCTGGGTGCACCTGCGACTCTGCAGAACCTGCGGCCACGTCGGCTGCTGTGACGATTCCAAGAATCGGCACGCCCGCAAGCATGCGGCCGCCGAAAAGCACCCCATCATCACCTCGTTTCAACCCGGTGAGGATTGGAGCTGGTGCTTTGTCGATGAGGTCGAACTCGAACTGCCGCCTCCCTAGGCGGTGACCGCCTGCTCGAGGGTCGGATAGTCCGTGTAGCCCGTCGCGCCACCCGAGTAGAACTCAGGCACCTTCGGTTCGTTGAAGGCTGCACCCAGCTTGAAGCGCTCGGGCAGGTCGGGATTCGCAATAAACAATTTTCCGAAGGCCACCGCGTC
Organism: uncultured Steroidobacteraceae bacterium; assembly: GCA_964657675.1. Classification (GTDB taxonomy): domain Bacteria; phylum Pseudomonadota; class Gammaproteobacteria; order Steroidobacterales; family Steroidobacteraceae; genus Bog-1198. Next base: position 16,919 of record CAZZWE010000102.1, on the reverse strand, counting down.
GGCCTCGCCGCTGCGTACGGCCTGCGTAGCGGTTTCGAAGGTGTACTTCTCGTTGGCAACGTAGACGCCGCCAAACAAGGCCTTGAGTTTCGGCCCGAGACTGTCCGGCCCCAGCGACTCGCGCGCACATAGGAATGCGATCTTCCGCTTACCGAGCTGACTCGCTGCGTACCCGAAGGTCGCCGCCAGGTTTGAGTCCCCCATCGCGTGTGCATCGGCGCGAGGCGCCAGGTGTACACCGACACGACCCGGGCCCCAGACAGAAATCGCCGCATCCGTGCACTCGAGCATCAAACGAGCGCGATTTTCCACCGCACCGCCGTACTCGTCATGCCGGTGGTTGCTGCCGTCCTGGAGGAATTGATCCAGCAGATAGCCATTGGCGCCGTGTAATTCGACGCCGTCGAAGCCTGCGAGCTGCGCATTCTGCGCGCCTAGGCGAAAAGCTTCGATGATTCCGGGAATTTCGCCCAGGTCGAGCGCGCGGGGTGTCGGATAAGGCGTCGGCGGTCGCACCAAGCTGACGTTGCCCTGTGCGGCAATGGCGCTCGGCGCCACCGGCAAAGCGCCGTTCAGAAATCGCGGGTCGGAAATGCGACCCACATGCCAAAGTTGCAAGAAGATCCGTCCACCCGCAGCATGCACCGCACGGGTCGTGAGCTTCCAGCCTTCCACCTGCTCGGCTGACCAGATGCCCGGGGTATCCGCATAGCCGATGCCCATCGGCGAGACCACCGTGGCCTCGGTGATGATCAAGCCGGCGGAGGCTCGCTGAGCGTAGTATTCGGCCATCAGTTGGTTGGGGATACGCTCGGCGCCGGCGGCCCGGCTGCGCGTGAGAGGCGCCATGAATATGCGGTTTGCGACAGTCAGGTCGCCAATCTTTAACGAATCAAACAGGCTGGTCATAATGATTCCGGGGTGATGCAATAGTTCGGTATTATTGAACTATAGAACTATCGCGTTGGCAAGTTCCGCGGTATCGTTGCTTCAATGACGCGGCCGCTCACCCATCCCCATATGCGCGATTTTACAGTGGCAGCTATTTTGCACGCCCTGTCGGATCCGGTGCGCCTGGCCATTGTTTGCGAGCTGATGCGTTCGGCGGATCGTATGAATTGTACCGAGACCACGCAGCGGCTGAAGCAGCCGATGGCGAAGTCGACCTGTTCGCAGCACTATCGAATTTTGCGGGAGGCCGGCGTGATCAGCAGCGAGCGCATCGGCGTTGATCTAACGAGCCGGGTGCGAGAGGCGGAACTCGAGACCCGCTTTCCGGGATTGTTGCATTCGATCATCGAGGCCTATCGCAAGGAAAGCCCGCGCGCCAGACGTCCGGCCAACGCGGGCGCCTAGAAGACTAGTTCATCAGCTGTTCTTTACGTTCTGCCATTTGCGCGCCCAAGGCCATCAGATCCATTTTCTTGGAACCCTTGGCTTCGGCGAACATGCCATCCGGCTGTTCTTCTTCCTTGACGTGATGCTTGATCATCTCGGAGAGCACGTGAACTTTTGAATCAAAGTAGTCATCGGCGGGACTGGAGGCTTCGATCTCTGCAATCAATTTTTTCGCGCCGTCATGCTCGATGATGGCCTCGTGATGCATGTCCTTATCCTTGGTGGCCGCAAGGAAGGCCGGATAGAAGATCTCCTCCTCGATTTCGGTGTGCACTGTCAACGCCTTGCAAATATTGGCAGCCAATGTCTGCTTCACCTTTGCGGAGCGCGACTTCTCGAATTCTTCGAACCATTGTTTAACCTGGCGGTGATCGGCCTTGAGCAATGCGACCGCGTCTGGCGTTTTAAAACTTACGACTTTTTTCTTGGCGGCAGTAGACATGGGAACATCCTTGGGAGTTACGGAGCTGTTACGTTGCCATCCCAGTTGATCGATGTGCGTAGGCCTGTTGCACCAAGTGAAGTCAGTGCGACGGCTATTCAGGCACGCCTGCGCACCTTCGCACTCGATTTTTTGGCCGGACTGCGTGATGGCGGTTTGCCGTGCTTGCAAATGCTATTGCGAAGCGCTTCCATGAGATCGATCACTTGAGCCTTGGGACGCTGCGCCGAATCGGTTTCAACGGACTTCAACGAATGGAATTCCTTGTTCTTTATTTTTTCGTCGATGCGCCGTTTTAGATCGGTTCGGTAGGTGTCTTTAAAAGCGTCGGGCTTAAAAGGGGCGGACATGCCGGTGACCAACTTTTGAGCCATGGCCAACTCCGCCGGCGATATGGCCGCGGATTTGCTGGATGCCGCCGCGTCCTTGACCGATCCCGGCGGCAGCACTTCGGCGGCGAAGCGCAGTGTCATTAGCATCATCAAGTTGCCCTGCGGCACAACCACGCATAAGTGCTGCCGGCCGCGCATGACGAAGGTAGCCACCGCCACTTTCTTGGTCTTTTGGAGCGCCTGGCGCAACAGCGAGTACACCTTTTGGCCGCCTTTTCCGGGGGCCAAGTAGTAAGGACTGTCGTAGTACATGGCCGGAATGTCTTGCGCATCGGTGAAGCTGGCGATATCGATGGTCTCGGAGGCCTTGACGTTGGCATGTTTGAAGTCGGCATCGCTCAAGGCGACATACTGGCCTTTTTTGTATTCGTAGCCCTTGACGATATGAGCCCAGTCGACCTCCTTGCCTGTCGTTTTATTGATGCGGTGGTAGCCCACGGGGGCAAAATCACGGCTGTCCAACAAATGAAGTGCCAGCGAGCCGTCCTTGGTGGCCGAGTACAAATCAACTGGCACATAGATCAAGCCGAAAGAGATGGCGCCATGCCAGACGGAGCGAGCCATGCGTTTCTCCCAACAATAAGATGACCCGCCAGATTAGTGATAAAAATGTGCAGCGGCAGCATTACAAATGCGAAATCACGCTTATCTGACACGCGGTGCGCCGCACGTCCTACAACTGTAATACGATCGCGGCGGCATCTTAGCCCCTGTTAATTCACGCCCACAGGGCTGTTAGGAGTTCGATATGAAACGCATGATTCAAAGCGCCGTGTTGGCGGTCTCGCTGCTCGCGGGTGTCACCGTAGCCAATGCGGCCACCGGCAAATATGCCGATACCATTACGATCTTTAGAAATGCCGGCGAGAGCGGCGATTTCTTTGCCCACAGCTATGGTTATGCGGTGTTCCCGAACGTCGGTGAAGGCGCACTGGGCGTCGGCGCAGCCTTGGGCAAGGGCCGAGTGTACGTTCATGGCCGCTTAGTCGGCGACACCACCATGAAACAGGTCAGCGTTGGCTTCCAGGCCGGCGGTAAGGTATTCAGCCAGATCATCTTCTTCAAAGACAAGCATGCGCTGGAACAATTCGAGTCCGGAAACTTTGAGTTCTCGGCCGGTGCGAGCGCAATTGCGATCACCGCAGCCGCCAATGCCAGTGCCGCCACCAACGGTACGCAGCGTGGCGCGAGCGCCTATAACGGAGATGCCCGTACCGATGGCAATTGGAATGACGGCATGGCGGTGTTCAGCGTTGCGAAGGGCGGTTTGATGTACTCGGCGGCGATTGCCGGTCAGCACTTCTCGTTCCGCGAGCGCGGCGCCGGCTGAGGCAGCGCGTCAAGCAAAGTCGATGGGCCGCGGTTTGCTAGTGCAAATCGCGGCCTTTCCATTGGACTTTGCAGATGGCGACGGGAATTTCGAACTGAGCGCACAGGGCAAGCACCCGCCGCTGGTTATTTTGCAGGCGATCACCCGGAGCCTTGACTTCGATCAACCGATAGCGCCGTTCTTTTGGCCATAGCTGGACCAAATCGGGAAAGCCACACCGGTTGCTTTGCAAGTCTTTGGCCATCAATTCAAACCAGGGTTTCAAGTGCCGCGCGGGAATGCAATCCAATGCGTTGCTCAATATCTCGCTGTCGATGACCGGCCACACGACAAACCCATTGTCGATGCCTTGCTTTGATTCGAAGTTGCTGACAATGCTTCGTCGATAACTGCCATCGTCCAGTTCAGCCAGGCATGCGCCGAACGCCTCGCGTCGGCGCTCGAAAAAATGAGCGTCGGCCAAGTCGGCTGGCTCACGGTGAAAGGGGTGAAAGAAAGCCCCTTCGACCGGCGCGAACAGCGCGCGCCAGCACAGCAACCCAAACAGGCTGTTCATCAGGCAATTCTCCACGTAGTACACCTTGGCCTCGGGATCCTGACGCATGAGGAAGGCGCCTACTTCAAGTTCCACCGAGTAAGGTTCATCGGGCTCTTCCAGGACCAAATCGATACCCAGCGGTGGTGCGGTCGCGCGATAGTCGTCCCGCTGCGACTTCAGTGCCAAGCGGCGGCGCAACCGATGGCGGACTCGCTGCAGCAGTAGACGGTCGTTATCAATCATGCTGAGCGCGATGGCGGCTTCGCAGGCCGCGAGAGCGGCAGACGGTTCGTCGAGTTTCTCTCGAATACGAATGGCGCGCACGGCCGCCCCCGGGTGCGAGATTTGTTCAAAGACCTCGAGCGCTTGCGCGGCCCGATCGGCCCGCTCCAGCGCCTGGCCGATCCGGAATAACAGTCGCTGCCGCCGTGCCTCGAGCCATGGACAGCTCTGCATGGGTTTAGGTACCCCCGCCAAGACTAGGTTGGGGTCCTCCTCCGCATACAGTCGTTCACGGCATCGATAGATTTGTTCGAAATCATCCCAGTGCCGCCGGGTTGGGAAGGCTCGCGTTGCCCCGACTTCAAAGCGTTCAAACTGCGTGATGCCCAGATCGGCGAGCACAAATTCCGACCAGGTCTGGCGAAAGTTGCCGAAATAGAGCAGGCGGAACCGATCGCACAGCGGCCCCACATTCAGCCGAAAAATCTGCGTGGCGAAGGTGGACGACCAGTTGTGCGATGCCGGGACGGTTAAGGATTTGACTCGTTCGAGCAACGCCGCTTTTCCAAGCTGCGCCTCAGCGCGGGGCAGGTCGAGCGAGTGGATCAAGCGCCGCTTGGTGAATAGACCAAACAACTCATCGATGCTCAACTCAGGGTCGCCGGTGACCCATTCCGCCGTCAACAGTGGTTGCATGGCCGCTGCCAGCGGACCCACTTCCCCATACTGCAACTGTTCAGCCCTGAACAGGCGCGGCTTGCGCATGATCATGCGGACCATCAAGGCCCGCGAAGCGCACGGCAGTTGCCTGAAGCCGTGAATGAAAGCCGCTTCTTGCTCGCTCAATAGGTCGGCATATCGATGGGCAATGGAGTCCAAGACCTGCTGAAAATTGTCGAGGTAATAGAAAACGTTGGTCAGGAGCACTGTAATTCCCACCAGGAGGGCAGCAGCTCGCGAACTTGCGGCTGCATGAAGCGGTCGTCCATCAATAGGAGCGTTCCGGCATCGTCGGTCGAGCGGATGATCCGGCCGGCCGCTTGCACCACCTTCTGCAGACCAGGATAGAGATAGGCGTACTCAAAGCCACGACCGAAGAGTTGCTGCATGCGTTGTTCGTATTCGGCATTGATGGGATTGATTTGCGGCAGCCCCAGGGTGGCGATGAACGCGCCAATCAGTCGGCTGCCCGGCAAGTCGATGCCCTCGGCGAACACTCCTCCTAATACGGCAAAGCCGATGCCCTGGCCATCCAGGCAGAAACGTCGCAGAAATTCGTCCCTCTGTGCGCCGTCCATCGCTCGGGTCTGGCGCCAGACTGTGATATCGCTGTGTGCGGACATGAGCGCGCAAGCCACCTGTTCCAAATAGGTAAAACTGCTGAAGAACGCAAGGTAGTTTCCGGGCTGTGCTCGATATTGGGCGGCGATGGCCGCGACCACCGCCGATAACGAGTCTGCGCGGTCTGCGTAACGGGTCGACAGCGTCGGCAGGACACGTACCTGCAATTGAGCGGAGTGAAACGGCGAAGCGACATCGAGCCAGGTCGCCGTGGTAGGCACGCCGAGCAATTGGCGGAAATAATCCTCGGGCGCCAGCGTGGCCGAGAACAATACCGTGGCGGCACTCGCCGCGAAACGCGGTCCCAAGAAGGGGGCCGGACACACATTGCGAATACACAGGGACGCCCGGGCCGAGGATTGCGCTGAGTCTCGTGCCAAATCAAAAATGGAGTGCGGCCCGAAACTGTCGATCAGCTGCTTGAAGTACAGCAAATCAAAATAGAACTGCGATACGCGATCGATCACGGTGTTCGGGTCATCGGCCAGCCTGTCGCGGATCATGACGGCGGTGCGTTCTATTTGCTGAAGCAGAGAATCCGGAACCGAGGGCAGTACCCGATAGTCCGCATCATCCAAGTGCTCGAGTTCTTGCCACGCGCGATCAAGACGGCGTAACTGTAATGCCAGGGCGCTCGGCGCCGCAGCGATCGCGGCCGCGAGATTGCCGGCGTCTAGCTCAGCCGAATACATTGCCCGGGCCCGCGGCAGTAAATTGTGGGATTCGTCGACCAATAGCGCCACTCGCCATTGATGTTCGGCGGTAAGCGCGTGCAAGGCCGCGCTCGCGTCAAAGTAATAATTGTAGTCAGCAACAATGACGTCGCACCAGCGCGTCATTTCCTGGGTGAGGTAGTAAGGGCATACCTGGGTCTCAAGCGCCACCTCACGCAGCGCTGCCTGATCCAGCAGGCTCTTGCTCGCCGCCAGCGCGCGCGCCTGCGGCAATCGGTCATAGAATCCTTTCGCCAAGGGACAACTGTCGCCATGACAGGATCGGTCTGGATACACGCAGGCGCGCTCTTTGGCGGCGTATTCCAACACGCGAAGTGGCAGGACCGGCGTGGCACAGAGAAGGGAGCGCAGCGCATCGAGCGCAGCACGGCGACCAGAGGTCTTCGCTACTAGAAAAAACAGTTTGTCGAAGCCTTGCTGGCCGAGTGCCTTCAACGCGGGAAAAAGGGTGCCAATGGTTTTGCCGATGCCGGTCGGTGCCTGCGCGAGAAGAAAGCCGCGCCGCTGCACGGTTCGATAAACGCTCTCGGCGAGTTGTCGCTGAGAAGCATGCATCGCGGCATGGGGAAACTGCACTGCGGCGATCGAACCGTCCCGCGCCAGTCGATGCACCGCTTCTTGATCGGCCCACGCGATGTAAGCCGCGCACAGCCGCTGAAACTCGAGTTGCAAGTCTGGCGCGCCGAATGTCTGGCGTAATACCGTTTCGCGTTGCGTGGCCACCTCGAAGTACACCAACGCCAGTTCGATCTCGGGCAACTCCTTGAGGCAGCAGGTCAGGGCGCCATACGTCTTGAGCTGTGCCCAATGCAGATGGCGTCGGTTCATGGGCATGCGCTCGAGCGCACCGCGGTAGGTTTTGAATTCCTCCAGTCGATTTGCGATGGGGTCGAACCCGTCGGCGCGACCGCGGACATGCAGGCCAAGATAATCGCCCTTCACCGAGACTTCGCGCTGATAGCCCGGCGCGCGGCGTTCGCCGACGACTCGATGTCCGTTGATGCCTTCGAGGGCCGTGGTGCTGGGGGTGAAGCGGGTGTCCAAGTCGCCGCGTTTTGCCGCGAATTCGCACAGAGACCGAACGGAGACCGTGTGCGCTGCAGTGGAAGTCATGCTGTACGTTTATACAGCTCGCTCGCGCATTTGTAAATTGTGCGCGGATATACCCGCGTGCACGAAAACGCCGGCAGGGAGTTGAATCTCCCCGCCAGCGTTGCTGCTATCGACGTCTATTGTTTTTGCGCGGTTTCAATGGCCTTCGCGTTGGCCTTCGCCGCGGCGTAATCCGCATCGGCCACATCCTTGCACTTGCCTTGCGCATCGCCGCTCAGCACTTTGCATTTTTCGAGCGCGACCGAGTGATCGCCATCGGCTTTCGCTAGCGCCACATCGTAGTTGCCCTTGGCTTGAGCGTTGTCCAAATCCTTGGTTTTCTCGTCGACCTTGTTGTCTGCGGCCGCCACATCCTTAGAGGCGCTCTTCTCAGCATCAGCCACTGCCGCGGCGCTTTTTGATTTCGCCGCTGCGACGTCGCTTGCGACGGCATCGGGCGACTTGGCGTTGTTGCAAGCAGCCAAACTTGTGCTCAGCAGCAACGCGGCGATCGGAAGCAAAAGCTTATTCATGGTGTTTCTCGTTTTAATGGGGGAGAGCACAAATTAGTGATGGACGCGCGATATTGACATCGGCGTCGCAAAGGCAGGTGTCGTCAGAAGGGCCTTACACTTGGTGAATCTTCCTAGGAATACCGAAAGAGGATGTAGCAGTGCAACCTTACCGCCGTTATCAGCGAGCGACAGCGCTCCCATACTTAAATTTAAAAGGAGCAAACCGTGGGCCGTGGAATTTTATTGTGGATGTTAGGTGTACCGCTTCCAATCATTCTTCTGTTAGCGATGTGTTCGCACCATTAAGGAAGAATGTATGGAACAAGTAATAACGCCGGCGAAGCCTGCGGCTTCATGGGCGGCCATCATCGCGGGCGCCGTGGTGGCGGTGGCAGTCACACTGATCTTGATCGCCTTGGGTTCAGGAATTGGATTTGCGTCAATCTCACCGTGGTCCGGTCGGGGCGCCTCGGTCACTACCTTTGCGATTACGACCGCGATTTGGTTGATCGTGACACAGTGGATTTCTTCGGCTATGGGCGGCTATATCTCGGGTCGCTTGCGGACTCGTTGGATCGGAACGCATACCCATGAGATTTTCTTCCGCGATACCGCACATGGCTTGATCACCTGGGCGGTGGCAACTGTCGTGGTGTTTGCCGTGGCCGCAGGGTCCGCGGCCTCAGGCGTAGGCGCGGGCGCACATGCCGTGGGTGAGGCCGCATCGGCGGGCGTTCAGGCCGTGGGCGCACAGGCTTCGAACCCCTATGCGGTCGATAAGCTATTCCGGACATCGGGCACCGGTGCCGCCCAAAGCAACACCGATCCGCGCATGGAGACGGCTCACATCGTTGCCAACGCGGCCGCGAACGGTGGTGTGAGCGATGCAGATCGCAGCTACCTGGTCGAGCAAGTGGCTGCACGAACGGGCATCACCCCTCAGGAAGCACAGTCGCGCGTCGATGCATTCGTAACCACGCTTCAGCAGGCACAGGAGAAGGTCAAGGCCGATGCAGATGCGGCGCGTAAAGCCGCTGCTCAGGCATCCATCTATCTGGCGCTGTCCATGTTGGTGGGCGCGTTCATCGCCAGTGTTTCAGCTGCGTTGGGTGGCCGGCTGCGCGACGAACATCCGTAACGTTCGAGGTTAGCGCAATAGGTTGCGCGGGTGCTGACAGCCTTAGGTCGTCCAGCACCCGCGCCATGATGGTTCGGGCAGCAGTCACTTGCTCGAATGGCAATGAATCCGACAGCAAGAAGCCTTGGACGGTCAGTTCCGAGAAGTTCAACAGCCACTGCAGTTGCTGAGTGCGCTCCACGCCTTCCGCGGTGACCTTCAAAGACAGTCCCGCGCACAGCTCAATGATGGCCCGCGCTATTGATGCGGAGCGTGGGCTGGTATCGATTCGTGCGATCAATGAGCGGTCCAGTTTGATACGCGACAGCGGTAGTTGCTCGAGCGAGGTCAGCGAGGAATAACCGGTACCAAAATCATCCAGTGCAATGCCGACTCCATGGGCGTGCAGCTTGCGCAATGCGGCGATGGTCACTGGACCGGTTTGCAGCAAAGTCTCCGTCAGCTCCAACTCGATGCATTCGGGAGGCAGATCGTGTTGGCGTAACAGTCCCACCACCGTATCCACGAATCGGTGATCCATGAGTTGGCGGGGAGAAATGTTCACCGCCACCTTGACCTCGGGCCAAGCGCCATGGTGCCAACGCGCCGCGGCTTCGATGGCGGTTTTCAGCACCCACTCGTTGATCTCGCCGATAATCCCAGACTGTTCAGCAACGGCCAAAAACTCTCCCGGCCTTGCGAGGCGGCCGTCGGGCATGCGCCATCGCAGCAGTGCCTCGACCAAGTCCATTTCCGCGGTGGCCAGGTTAAATTCGGGTTGGAAATGCAACTCGAATTGCTGCGCTTCGAGCGCCCGGCGCAGGCCCTGCTCAATGGTGAAACGCTGCGCGGCCGATTCGATCAGTTCGGGCGTAAACACCGCGAGCTGGCTGCGCCCGAGTTCTTTGGCGCGAAACAGTGCCGAGTCCGCAGCCCGCAGCAAACTTTCCGCATCCCGACCATGATCCGGATAGACGCTGGCGCCGATGCTGACACTCACCGACAAGTCGCGGTGATCAACGGACACCAAGGTTTGGAAAGTGTTGACGATGCGCGCGCCGATGCTGTGCACCGTCTCCGCCGCCAAGGCTTGGTCGCAGACCAGCGTAAATTCATCGCCGCCGAGCCGCGCCACGAAGCCAAGTCCGTCGGCTATCTCCTCCAGCCGGTTCGCGACGCTCATGAGTACGCGGTCACCGAACACATGTCCCTCGCTGTCATTGAAGTTTTTGAAATTATCGAGGTCGATGAAGTAAACCCAGACATTGCGATGTTCGCGTTCGGCCATTTCCAATGAGTAATTGAGCAGCGTGAGCAAATGGCGGCGGTTCGGCAACGAGGTCAGCGGATCTTGATGGGCCAGCTGGCTCAGTTTGTGAGTGCGCTCGAGCACCTTGTTCTCGAGCGTCGCCTGGTGCTGACGGGCGGCATCCTGGGCTTTGGATAATTCTGAGGCCATGGAATTGAAGGCGGCCGCGAGCGTGTCGAGTTCGCGGATGCCGCCGCGTGGCACCGAGATCCTGGCATTACCCGACGCGAGTTTCTTGGAGGCTTCCACGATACGGCGGACCGGGGCTGACATGCTGCGAATAGTGGCCAAGGAGATTGCGATGACCAGCAGCATCACCATCGCGGTAACAGCGGCCATCAGATCACGCGACTGGCGGTTGCGCTCGCGGACTGCGGCTTGCGCGGCGGTCTGTATGGCCTGCTGTTCCGCTCCCTGGGCGACGCTGCGGTCAGCCGGCGTTGCCGGCGGCGCCTTCAACACGTAGGTTCGATTAGCCGCAACATCGGCGGCCAAGATCGCGGCCCCAAGCGTCGCACGCGCGAGTGAGATCTTGCGGGATCCTTCAGCGGAGTCGATGAAGCTGCGTTGCAGCGTTTCGCGCGCGCCCATCAATTCGGAGAAGTCCGCGGTCATGGCGGTGACCCACTCGGCGCCTTCGGAGCGCTCCAGGCTGGCTCGATTGACGGTGAGCGTGTTCTTAAAAGCGTTTTCCGCGGCACTCATTTGCTCGAGTTCGCTGGCCGACGGCGCATCGCCCTCGGAGAAGTTTTGCGACAAGCTGCGGACGCGGTCGAAGTCGTTGCGTAGCTGCACCAATGACTGGCGCGCCAACACGCGGCCAAATATTTTGAACGAGCCGTCAAGGGAGGCCCGCAAGCGCTGGTACAAATTGTCCGTGAGCTTCGCGTAGGCCAGTCGTTCGGTGCGGCGCTGATCAGCGAGATGGATGGCCTTTTCGCCACGCGCAATGAGGTCAACAGCGGCGCTTTGAAGCGAAGGTGAGTCAGACGCGTTATGCCGGAGAGATTCCGCGGCCTTGCCGAATTCGCTGTCGGCAAGCTTGGAGTTGATATTGATTCGCTGCTGCAGGGCCTGTTCGAATTCTTGGGCTGCCGTGGTCAGCGCGAAGTGTCCGGTGGGCTTGGGAATGACCACGACCGGAGCCGGTTTGGCCGGAACCATGGTTTCGATCGGAGGCAGATAAATGACTGATACCGTTTCGCGCGCGATGAAGTTGGCAGTGGCTGCAAGCACCGCAACTGCCAGGAATGACAGCGCCAGACGCGACACAATTCCCAATGGAAACAGCGTTTTTATCTTCTGGCGGATGCGCGGCAACATGGCCGACTATCTTGCGCTTTGCCGTACCGAGGGTTGGGATCGGTGCTCCGAACTGTGCGGTGGATCGCGTCCGCCATGCTTTGATGTTTGGACATATTCTGAGGAGTTTTGCGCCTGTAGGCTGCTTCCTACAGGCAGAGAGCGACAGCCCGGATTAAACAAAACAGCGCAAGTACGTAGTCTTGTAGGCACGGAAATAATTTGTCGGAGACTTTGAGTATGGACAGCAAGCGCAAACTAAAACAGTTGGTCACCGACACCGAGGAGTTGCTGCACGAAATCGTCGATCAGCGCAGTCCCGAAATCCAAGAGCTTCGGCGGCGTCTGACCGATTCGATCAAGAGCACCAAGTCATTTTTGCACAGCCGCAATGAGGCCGACGACGCCGAGGCGGAAGACAACGGTCACCGAGATGCTCACGTCAAAGTACGGCACGTCGCGGCTTCGGTTAACGAGTACGTGCGCTCCTATCCTTGGCTTGCGCTAGCCACCGGCGTGCTGGTGGCGTCGACGCTGGGTATTCTCGCGACGTCCGCGACCCGCCGTTCGCTCGATCGCTGACGCGGGGACCGCTCTGAGCCATACGGTCGGCCAATTGCTTACCGCCACATTGGCGGAGTTGGGCGTCACTCAAGTATTCGGCATCGTCGGCGATGCCTTGAATCCCTTCACTGATGCAATACGCCGCGACAAGAGCATCTCGTGGGTTGGCGTGCGACACGAGGAAGGGGCGGCACTGGCGGCCGCCGGGCAGGCAAAACTCACCGGCCGGCTTGGCGTGTGCGCCGGCACGACCGGTCCTGGCGCGACTCATTTGCTGGCGGGATTGTATGAGGCGAGGCACGACCATGCGCCGGTGCTCGCGATCGCTGGCGATGTGCCGAATTCCCTCGGTGGCATCGACTACCTGCAAGCGGCCGATCACGTGCAATCGTTCCGCGATGCGTGCGTCTACGCGGCTTCTGTGAATTCGGCCGACGGCGCGGCGGCGCAAATCCATGAGGCCATTGCGGCGGCCTACGGCTCGCGCGGTGTCGCCTTGCTCAACATCCCCCAGGATGTCTTCGATGCGAAGACTTCCAAGATGACGCCGAGCCTCGCCACCCTGCGACCGGCAGCCGAAGTCTCGCCGGCGGAGGTAGACGTGGATCGGGCGGCGGCCATTATCGATGCGGCGAAGTCCGTGGTTCTATTCGTCGGTTTCGGCGCACGCGATGCCAAGCAGGAGATCGAGGCCTTGGCCCGCAAACTGCAGGCGCCCATTGTGCACACCTACCGAGCGCTGGACCTGTACTCGTTCGACAATCCGTTGGTGATTGGAGGGCTGGGTTTGATTGGATCGAAGGCCGGATACGATGCAGTGCACGAATGCGATGTGCTCGTCATGATCGGCAGTGATTATCCCTACAGCGAGTTTTTGCCGCAGAAAGCCAAAGCGATTCAAATTGACGAGCGAGCCGCGGTCATCGGCCGCCGCTTGCCCGTCGCGCAGGCCATTGTCGGCTCAAGCCGACCCAGCGTCGCCGGACTGCTTGGGCGCGTCGCGGCCAAGTCCACGGACGCATTCCTGCAGTCGGCGCAGAAGGACTGGCAGTCGTGGAAGCACATGCTGGATGAGAAAGCGGATGTAAAACGCAGCCAGGATCGCATCCATCCGCAGGCGCTGGCCCGGCTGGTCAGTGACCTGGCCGCTGACGATGCGGTGTTCGTCGTCGATACCGGTGAGGTGACTTTGTGGACAGCGAATTGGCTACGGCCCCGCGCGCGCCAACGGATCACCGGCTCCTTTAACAACGCGGCGGTGGGCGTGGCACTTGGCATGGCCAACGGCATCCAGGCCTTGGATCGCAATCGCCAAGTCATTGCGATGTGCGGTGATGGGGGTTTCGCCATGTTGATGCAGGAGTTTGTGACCTCGGCACAGCACGGACTGCCCATCAAGGTATTCGTGTTCAATAATTCCGGTTGGGGCCTGGTGCACTTGGAGATGGAGGAGGCGGCGCTGCCGGTGTTTGAACGAGGCGCCGTGTTCAAGAATCCGGACTTTGCCCTGTTTGCCAAGGCCTGCGGGGGGCAAGGTTTTCGCGTGACTCATCCACAGGCACTGCGCGATACGATCGCTCAAGCGCTGGCCACACCCGGTCCGGTGATCGTCGATGTGGTGGTGGACCCGGCCGAAATACCCGCCATGCCGCACGTCAAGCTGAGCCAGGTATGGAAGTTTGGCATCGGTAAAATGCGTGAAATCGTCAGCGTATAAGTCCTAATCCCGGTTCGGGGCACCGCCAGGAAAAAGCGGGCGATAGGCGCGCGCCTCATCGACCGCCCGCATCACAGATGGGCGCTTCAACAGGCGTTGCCGGTACGCGCGCAGCGTTGGATAAGCGGCATCGTCAATGGGATGCACCCAGTCGGCATAAAACAGTGCGGGGGCCGCGGCGCAGTCCGCCATGCTGAAAGCACTACCGCAGGCCCAGGTGCGGGCACCGAGTGCTTTGTTGAGCCAGGCGTAAGAGGTGTCAAGCAGGGAACGCGCTTCCGCAACGCCGTGTGGATCGTGAGAGTCTTCCGATCGCACGCGGTCGCCGACGATTTTCTGGACCGGCGTCATGACGTAATGATCAAAGAATCGATCCAGCATGCGCACCTCGATGGCTGAATCGGCGTCAGCGGGCAGCAATCCGGCGCTGGGATTGCGGTTCGCCAAATACTCGATGATGACGCTGGATTCCATCAGCGTGCGAACGCCATCGAGAAGCAGGGGGAATTTTCTGATCGGCCACAGTGCCACGAATTCTTGCGCTGTGGCAGGATCGTCAGGACTCAACACGCGCGGGGTGAATGGCGTTTGGGTCTCATAAAACGCAATGCTTACCTTTTGCGTGTACGCGGAAAAAGGATGTCCAAACAGTTGCAGCGTCATGAGCGGTCCCTGGGCGGTATGGAGTAGGTGCCGACGGCGTGGGCAACCAGCGCATCGGAGCCGGCGGAATAGAGCGACACTTCGCCCACCGCCAATGCCCGACCCACTTTGAGCAGCTTGCACTGCGCGATGATGTCGCTATCGGCGGCGGGCTTGCGCAGAAAATTGATATTGAGACTGGTGGTGACGGCAAGCGGCACGATGCCAATGGCTCCCAATACCGCGATGTACAAAGCGATGTCCGCCACCGCCATTAGCACCGGTCCGGATACAGTGCCGCCAGGACGCAAGTCCTGCGAGGTGACGGCATAACTGACCGAGGCCATGCCTTCGCCGACCGATTGCACGACGCAGCGGTTGGTAGGAAACTCGCTCGCCAGGAAGCTTATGATTTCTTGTTTGGAATTCGCCATTGTCCCGCGCCGCGAAGATTAAAACGTATCGCGCGATCGTATACAGCGCTAGTACCCGCATTAATCATACCTGCATCGCACCGCATTTCGCCACGCCATAAAGGGCCGTGACCGCTGTCGCCAATGAGCGCAATATGGTCCTCGCAGTTGGCGCTGACGGGAGAAAGAATACATGTTTGTACTGCGCGTGAATGGTGAACAACGCAGCGTCGATGTTCCAGCTGACATGCCGTTGCTATGGGTGCTGCGCGATGTCATCGGGCTGACCGGCACCAAATTCGGCTGCGGCGTGGCACAGTGCGGTGCTTGCACCGTGCACTTGAATGGTCAGGCAGTGAGATCCTGCGTGCTCCCGGTGGGAGCGGTGGGCGATAAGGCCGTCACCACCATCGAGGCGGTCGGTCAGACACCCAGTGGCCAGAAAATTCAAAAAGCTTGGCTCGACGTGGACGTCGTGCAGTGTGGATATTGTCAGTCCGGCCAGATCATGTCGGCGACGGCGTTGCTGGCTCGCACGCCCAGTCCCAGTGATGCCGACATCGACGCCGCGATGTCGGGCAATATCTGTCGCTGTGGAACCTATGTGCGAATCCGCGCCGCCATCAAGCAGGCGGCAACGGGCGATGTGGAAGTGATGCAAGCCATTGCTCCGAGACCCGCATGAAGAACGATGCAATCACCCGGCGCCAGGCGCTGAAAATGACGGGGCTGTCGGTCGCGTTTTTATGGGCGGGCGGCAGCGCACGCGCCGCGATGAATTCACGCCGACAGGCGAGCGATGCGGCGACTGCAGCGGCCGACGGCAATCCGGCATTTGCGCCCAATGCTTTCGTACGCGTCGATGCCAATGGCGCCGTGCGCCTGGTCATGCCGAGCGTGGAGATGGGCCAGGGGATCTACACCGGCGGCTGCATGATGCTGGCCGAAGAGCTTGGCGTCGGCATGGACCAAATCACGGTGGAGCATTCGCCGCCCAACGATGAACTGTATGCCAGTCCGTTCTTGGGCGCACAAATTACCGGTGGATCGACCAGCACCCGCGGTCAATGGCAGGTCCTGCGAGAGGCGGGCGCCGTGGCCCGCGCGCTGTTGATCAGCGCCGCTGCGGATCGTTGGCATGTGGATGCTGCCGCCTGCACGATCACACGGGGTGTGATTTCGCACGCGCCGTCCGGGCGCACATTGGGGATCGGCGCGGTTGCCAAGGCGGCGGCGGCACTGCCCATGCCGGCCAAGGTCGCTCTGAAAGATCCAAAAGATTTTCAGCTGCTGGGCAAGCCGCTGCGCCGTGTCGATTCCGCTGACAAAGTCACCGGCGCCACCCAGTTCGGCATCGATGCGAAAGTGCCGGGCATGAAGGTCGCGACGGTAAGAGCCTGTCCCACGTTCGGCGGCAAGTTGTTAAGCGTGGATGACGCGCGCGCACGGCAGATCGCGGGCGTGATTGACGTCATCAAGATTGATGACGCGGTGGCTGTCATCGGGGAACACTTCTGGGCCGCGAAACAGGGACTCGAAGCGCTCGAGATCCGCTGGGACTTGGGGGTGAATGCGCAGCTGACCACCGAGACGCTGCGAGCCGATCTGGCCGGTGCGCTCGCGAACGGAAAATCCATTGTCGCGCGAGAGGAAGGTGCCCGGCCGGCCGGTAAGGAAATTAAAGCCCTCTATCAAGAGCCGATGCTGGCGCATGCGCCCATGGAGCCGCTGAACACCACCGTCTGGGTTACGGCGGATAAGTGCGAAATATGGGTGGGTACCCAGGTGCCGACTCGCGTGGTTGCCGAAGCGGCCAAGATCACTGGTCTGTCGCCTGACAAAATCATGCTG
>CAZZWE010000101.1:0-17789 GCA_964657675.1 uncultured Steroidobacteraceae bacterium | reverse complement strand
AAATAATGTGAAATTGGTTCCTTTGCCATCCCAAATGGCGCCATGCGCCTGGGCGTTGCCTTCTTTTACACGCGATTTCGTTGCGGACATTCAGAGCTCTCAGATAAGGGGCCCACAGGATACCCGGTTAGCGCTTTTTTCTGTTTTCTGTGAAAGGCCTAGCGCCATACACCTACAGGATTTAGCGCGGCACGCCTACCCAATGCCGCAGGTGCGTCGCTACATTGAGGCATCAAAGTCATTCATTAAGAGGCGGCCATGCAGGACGAACATCAAGCGATTGCCGAGTTGGCTTACCGGCTTTGGGAAGAACGCGGGCGCCCGGACGGCGACCATGAACAGATTTGGCTCGACGCAGAGCAGCGGCTGAAACACAAAGGCGCAGCGCCACCCGAGCGCGCGGCCCCCGTAATCGACAACACGCTCAAAGACTCATTCCCCGCCAGCGACCCGCCCTCCAGCCACCTGCCGGATCGCCCCCCGTCGAACGCTGCCGATAAATGGCATTCCGTGGGAATCGAACGCTCGGGCGATCCACGGGCCGACGAAAAAGATCCCAACGTGCCCGAGAAATTGGTGCGCCGCTAAGGCTCAACGCTTTTCGAAGCCGTTTTTGCCAATCTGCTCGCAGTAGTAACCATTTTCGGGGCTGCCGCATCTAGAGTGGCTGTATGCCCTCGTTACACAGCAGCGAAATACCCGCCGACATCCTGGAGCGCGCCAAGGCGGGCGACGCCGATGCCCACGAACATATCTATCGGGTGTTGTCCAAGCCGGTTTATACCCTGATTCGTCGCTTGGTGGTGCGCCCCGCCATCGCCGAAGAATTACTACAGGATGCCTTTGTCGAGATTTTCTGCAGCATGCACACCTACCGCGGCAGCGGTGCCTTTCTGGGCTGGGTGCGCAGCATCGCGGTCAACAAGTCGCTGATGTATTTGCGTTCGCCCTGGCACCGTGGCCTCTCGTGGATCGCAGTGGATACGGTGACTGCATCGAGTCAAGAAGCCGCCGAGGTCGTCGAACCCATCGATGCGGATCTTGAACGTGCGTTGGGCCAACTGTCCGACGTGGGCCGCACCGTGGTCTGGCTGCATGACGTTGAGGACATGACGCATGCCGAGATCGCGCGGCTGTTCAACCGCAGCACCAGTTTTTCCAAGGCACACCTGGCGCGTGCCCATCAACAACTGCGCGAGCGCCTGAAGCTCGAAGCCGGAGGACTGACATGCATGCCGATATCCAAGCCCTGCTAGCGCTACGCGACGGGGAATCCATCGACGCGCAACTCAAGCACCACGTGGAGCAATGCACCGACTGCAGCCGCGCGCTGGTGCAGCTTGGCACAGTCAAGCATCACTTGCGCCAGCTGCCGATGTTCGAGCCGCCCGCTCGCCGCCCGCGGCAACGTCGACCCACCCGCGCGCCCATGGCAGCACTCGCTGCGAGCGTCGCGATTGCCGTCTTGGTGTTGCCGTTGATTCATCAGGCGCCGCGCGCGGTCAACGAGGCGCATCAGGCGTCCAACCGGGAGGATCCGCTGAACGTTCTGGTGGACCGTTCGCAACGGCTGGACGCCTTGCTGCAGGTATTGCCGCCGCGGCCGCAGGTGGAACGAGCCGGGACCTCCGCCACCATCGATGATCTGCAGAGCCGTATTCAGCTGCTTGATCTGCAATTGTCCTCCACCTCCAAAGACGAGTTGCCGCGGCGGGATGCCCAACGCCTGTGGAGTGCGCGAGTCGAACTGATGAATTCCTTGGTCCATGTTCGCTATGCAGAAGCGGCGGGCAGCGCGGATATCTCTGAACCCTCGAACTCTCTAGGAGCCATCTGATGAGCGTCAAACATCTGCAATACACAGTCCTGATGATTTTCCTGGCGGCGAGTGTGAGTGCCGCCGATCGGCCCGAGAGCGATTCCCCGGCTCGAACTCAAATGGAGGAGAAATTGCATGCGGCGAACGACCGACTCAACGAGGCCGCGCGCGAAATCGGTGAATTGACCGCGCAACTCTATGCAGACCCGATGACACTGACCGGCCCGCGGGTCATGTTGGGCGTCAATGTCGACTCAGCGCCGGCGGTCAAGGCCGACGCGGGAATCCGGGTCATCAGCGTGAGCCCGGGCGGCCCCGCCGCCAATGCCGGGATCAAGACCAACGATGTCCTTATATCGCTGCAAGGCAAGAAAGTGCTGACCATCCCCGGCAAGTCTCCTCGCCAGGTATTGCTTGCCGATTTGCGCGATGTGCAGCCGGGTTCCCCGATCGCGGTCGAATTGCAGCGCGACGGTAAAATACAATCCGTAAAAGTCATTCCCAGCGACGTGAAGCTATTCATGAACGTCGATATCCCTCCCCTACCGCCGATGGACGGTGCATTCACGATGGAGAGCTTCCCCAAGCAACTCGAACTTTTGTCCGAGCGTTTCAATATGAGCGGCTTCGGGTCGGGTGAGTTCTTGGAATTAACACCGGGTCTGGGACGCTACTTTGGCACCGACAAGGGCTTGCTGGTGGTACACCCGCCAAAAGACTCCAATCTCAAGCTCGAAGAAGGCGATGTGATCCTGGATATCGACGGACGCGTGCCCACCAATGGTTCGCATGCCTTGCGCATCTTGAACTCCTATCGGGCAGGCGAATCGTTGAAGCTACATATCATGAGACAACAAAAGCGCATTGAATTGGCCGTGGACATGCCGGCCGAAAAAGCGCACGCCTCGTTGCAACAAAGCTTTCGCGTCCCGACGTTGCTATTGCTGTAATTGACGCGAATCCTGCCGCGCTCCATCGGCGCCGTCTGACGCGAGTTGCTCCCAGTCACCGCACAGTCAATGGGCCTGCGGCCCGTTAGCCTGCGTTTTTGGTTTAACGCGAGGAAACAAGTGATGAGTTACGTGAAGACGAAAGACAACGTCAACCTCTACGTGAAGGACTGGGGGCAGGGGCGCCCGGTGATCCTGATGCACGGCTGGCCCCTGTCGGCCGACACCTTCGATGATCTATCAATGGCGATTGCCAACGCCGGGCTGCGCGCCATCGCCTACGACCGCCGCGGTTTCGGACGCTCCGATCAACCTTGGAGCGGCTACGATTACAACACGCTCACCGATGATCTCGCGGCCGTCATCGAGCAAACCGGTGCGCAAGACGCGACGCTGATCGGCTTCTCCATGGGTGGCGGCGAAGTGGCGCGCTACATGTCGCGGCATGCCGGTAGGAACGTCAAGCAAGCCATCCTGATTTCCTCCGTGGTTCCCTATCTATTGAAAACGGACGACAATCCGAAGGGCGTGGATAAAAGCGTGTTCGAGTCGATGGCTCAAGGCATGCAGGAGGACCGTGCGAAGTTCTGGAGCTCTTTCTTCAAGGATTTCTATGGTGAGGGCATGCTGTCGCACCCGGTCAGCGATGAGGTCCTGGAGTGGTCGCGCGATGTCGCCATGCAGGCGAGCCTGAAAGCGACCCTGGCCTGTGCAGTCGCATTTTCAACCACGGACTTCCGTTCCGACCTGTCGGCGTTCAAGGTCCCCACCTTGATCATCCACGGCACCAAGGATAAAACCGTACCGATCGATGTCACCGCCCGCCCTGCGGCCGCGGGCATCGCCGGCAGTTCTCTGCTGGAATATGACGGCGGCGCGCATGGTTTGCTTGCCACTCACAAGCAGCGCGTTATTGACGATGTCCTTAACTTCTTGAAAAGCTCGATGGCGGCGCGAAGTGAGGCACCCGGCCGGGCCGCTTGAACCCCGGTATCGCGATCGCACCCAAGGCGGAGCCAGGGAGGCTCCGCATTGTCGAACCGACTCTGTAGAATTCGCGGCATGAAAACCTCTCCCGCCGCCCTCCCGCTGCCCGCGCCTAGGCAGTCCATCGGTACACCGAAGCAACTATTGTCCGCCGGGCTGATTGATCGCTTGGATTTGCACAATATCACCGAGCTCGCCCAGCATTTCGCCATCGGCGTCTCGCCTCAGGTCCGAGACCTGATCAATGACGCCGACCCGCTCGATCCCATCGCGGCTCAATTTGTACCGGACAGCCGGGAAATGCAGTGGTTGCCCGATGAATTGCTGGATCCCATCGGCGATGAGGCGCACTCGCCCGCGCCTGGCATCGTGCATCGTTATCCGGATCGGGCGTTATTCAAGCTCACCAACGCCTGCCCGGTGTACTGCCGTTTCTGCTTCCGGCGCGAGTCGGTCGGTCAGGGCTCTGAAGCGTTGAGCGAGGCGCAGCTTGAGCAGGCCCTTGCCTACCTCGAGTCGACGCCACAAATTTGGGAAGTGGTTTTATCGGGCGGCGATCCGTTGATCCTCTCGCCTCGCCGTTTGAAAAAGATCATGCAGCGGCTCAACCGCATTGAGCATATCGGTGTCATCCGCTTTCACACGCGGGTGCCGGTAGTCCGTCCCGACACGGTCGATGCGGCGCTCATCGATGCCTTGAAGATCGACAAGGCCGTTTATGTGGTGCTGCATACGAATCACGTGAATGAATTGTCTGCCAAGGCGCGGATTGCCTGCAGCCGACTCATCGATTCCGGGTTTCCGATGTTGAGCCAGACCGTGTTGCTCAGCGGCGTCAACGCCGATGCCCTGACCCTGACCACGTTGTTCCGCGCCTTGGTGGCGATGCGCATCAAACCGTATTATTTACATCACGGCGACCTGGCCCGCGGTACGTCGCACTTCAGGACATCGATCGAGCACGGTCAGCACATCATGCGAGAGCTGCGGCGCTCCGTGTCGGGCCTTTGCCAGCCTATGTATGTCCTCGACATTCCAGGCGGCTATGGAAAGGTGCCCGTGGGCCCCAATTACCTCGAGTACGACGCTGAGGGCGCTCTGCAAGTGACTGATATCCGGGGCGACAAACACGCTTATCCATCCGGCTGATACCGCTGTCGGATCCAGGGTGGTATATGGTTGCAGACAGTAACGGAGAACACCCATGACGACCCCAAAGCTTGACCAGCACTTTATCGACAACAAGCGCAAACAACTGACCGCTCTGCGCGAGCAACTACGGCGCGGCGCCGCCGCCGGCGAGTCTGAGGAAGCCGGTGTGAAGGACGACGCTGCATCGCAACCGCGAGAATTCGAGGACGATGCGCAGAAGCTGGACACGCTTGAAAAGGAAGGCATTTTGGTCAACCGCAGCGTGGAGCGGCTGTCCCGCGTCGAAAGAGCGCTGGCGAAAATCGAGGATGGCACCTATGGTTTCTCCGACATCAGCGGGAAACGTATCCCCGATGAGCGCTTGGATGCTGTCCCTGAAGCGACCAACACCATCCAGGAACAAGAGTTGAGCGAAAACGCCCGAAATTGAACCTGGTGCACGCTACGAGGTCGAAAAAGCATGCGTAGATTATTTAGATTATGGCGACTGGGCGGGCGTGATTTGCGGGTGCTATGGGCTGCGTTGCGCCACCCTAACCGGCCCGGCTGGTTGTTGCCGGCCTCGCTGGCCTTGGGCTTTTTCGCCCTAGACCCTTTGAATTTTGCGATTCCGGTCCTCGGCGTGGTCGATGACTTTGTCTTGTTGCCCCTGCTGTTGCGGGCGTTGGCCAAGGCGGCCATGCATTCGACCCATTTGCCGCATTTTTCGCGGTCACGCGACGATCGCGTGGTTTCAATTCAATAGTCGATTACGCAATCATCGCGCGGCTGACGAAGCGCAACTTCTCGACCACGGGCTTTGATAGAACAAACGGGTAGGCATCGGCCAATCCCAATCCACGGGTGAGGTTGTTGAGCACATAGGTCAGCGCCAGCCACTCCTCCACCAATTCGTCGAAGTCGATGATGCGGTTGGTCGGTGGTTTGGATTCGATGATGAGCACCGGTTCATCCCGGCGCTGCGGCTTGACGGACAGGCCGACCGCGCGCGCCGTTTCCAACGCATCCACCATGTGCATGACGTGAGCCCACGACTCAGCCCAATCCTCCCACGGATGAGTCGTCGCATAAGCGCTGACGTAATTGGCCTCCCAGTTCAAGGGTGCGCCCTCGTCATAGTGACGTTGCAGCGACTGCGCGTAGTCGATCTGTTCGTCGCCAAACAGAGCTCGAAACTCTTCCAAGCGGTCGCTGTTCGCGATCAACCGATCCCAATAGTAGTGGCCAATTTCATGTCGAAAGTGCCCCAACAGGGTGCGGTACGGCTCGTGCTGATGCAGCCGCTGCGATTCACGGTATAAATCATCGGCCTCCGCGATGTTGATGGTGATCAGCCCATCGTCATGGCCGGTCAACACGCGGCTGCGGTCGCCGCTGGGCTTGACGATATCGCTCATGAACTGAAATTCGAGCCCGGTGACCGGTTCAGCGATTTTACTGACCACGGGCAACTCAAGACTCAATAGGGTATAGAGCATGCGGCGCTTCGCCGTCTCTAACTTGTACCAAGCGGCACGGTTCTCGAGGCTGTCCTGAACCGGAATGGTATGGGTCAGGCTGCAAGAGCGGCACAACGACTCGGGCGAATCACCCGGCAATGCCCAGTTGCACACGTTGTGCGTCACGTAATTTTCACATAACCGATAGGTGTCGCGATTATTCGGCGGATCCTCCACCGGACGCCAAACCCCTGCATCGTCCTTGCTCAATGTCACGATCGACATTCGATCGGGCGCAAAGGCCAGTGCGCGGCCGCAGCTTAAACAGGTGGTATTTTCAAAGAACACCAGCGCCTGACACGCGGTGCAGTGGAAGGTTTTCATGGATGACAACGAAGTGTCCCGCCCGCTCGGGCGGGACACTCATTCCAACGTGGAAAAACTCAGTTGTTGACGACGATGTTGTTATGCACCGAACGAACACCATCGGTGTTCTTCGTGATCATCTCAGCCAAGTCCTTCGCGTCCTTGGTCGGCGCGGAACCGCTCAACCAGACGACGCCATCCTTATCCGTGTCAACCTGGACCTTGGTGAGCGTGGACATGTGCTTGGCGGCCAACTTGGTTTTTACCTTGGTGGTGATGACGGAGTCTTTGACGTAAACGCCCGCGTCGGAAGAGTCGGCCATCACAGACATGGCGCCGGCAGCACCGACGGCAATAAACGCAGAGAGAATGAAAGTTTTCATGATTATCCTTTGGCTATATCTAGAAGCGTATTAATTGAATGGCTCCCAGTGGCCACTCGCGAGGGAATGTTGCCAGCCTGCCAAATTTCAGTTGTAAGCCGGGGAATCTACTGGTTGTAGGACAAATACGCAGAGGTTTTTTGTCATATCGCATTGCCGCAGACCGGCTGCTTTTGTGCAGCGTGTCTTACATTGCGAATATCCGTTTACCGACGCGGCGCGGCGAATCTCGGGCAATCAATTACCGCAGATTTCCAGCAGACTGCCGATCGCATTCACTTCGCTCGATGAGCCAAATTAACGGGAGATTCCATGGACAGCACAGCAAACAATTTTTCGAAGCAGGGCCAGGCGCTGGCTGATTCAGCCGCTGACAAGGCGCAAAACGGCATTCGCTCGGCGCAGCGCGCCGCCAGCAACGTCAGCGATGCACTATCGGACAAGGTCGACGATCTGCGCAGCGAGGCAACGCCGCTGATCCGCAAGGCATCCGCCCGAGCCCAGTCGATCGGCAGCCAAGGCCTCGATGCCGTCACCGATGCCACTCAACGGGCGCGGGAAAGTCTTTCCGACGCTTCCGACGCCATCATCAGCTACACCAAGGAAAACCCGGTCAAGGCGTTGGCCATCGCAGCCGCCTCAGGGGCTCTGATGTACGGCTTGGTCAAATTGATCCAGTCGTCGCGTGATTAATAAGTTTGTTGTTTCGATTCTTTTAATTAGTAGGGGAAATTTGTCATGTCATTCATAGCTTGGATCATTCTGGGACTCATCGCCGGCTTCATCGCCAGCAAGATCGTCAATAAATCCGGTGAAGGTGTTCTATTGGACATCATCTTGGGCATCGTGGGCGCCGTGGTTGGCGGCTACTTGTTTCAGACCTTCGGCGCTGCAGGCGTCAGCGGTGTGAACCTGTACAGCATATTGGTTGCCGTCGTAGGCGCCATCGTGGTTCTCGTGATTTATCACGCGATCACCGGTCGTGGGGCACGCGTCTAGCAACCCTCGAGCAAGGCGGCCGAACTCGCGGCCGCCTTCTTTTCCACTCGCCTTCTTTTCGATTCTGAAAATCACGGTTCGACAGGCGTAGCCTGCGGCTTGTCCTTATCCACCACCCCGGTCGACACCGCCACACCCGCCCGCGCCGTCCGAGTTCGCCACCAGACTGTGCACCAGGCCAGGCTTATCGATGGCCTACGGCAACGAAAGCCTCTCGGGTGAATTCATCGAAGTCGCGAATCAGCGCGGCGGCCGACTTTGCAATCAGCTGCGCGCCCTTATCCACGGTGGCCAACAACGGATCGGAACCAATCCGTCCATCGGGAAAACGCGCGCGATAATCGAACGCATCGCGAATGGGCCCGGTGGGCGCGATGCGCGGCGTCATGACGGCCGCCTTGATGCTGGCCGGATAGGCACTTTGCGTGATGGCAATTTCCGACGGCGTGGCGTGCGAGCCATGCCCGGTGGGAAACAACTGTTCCGCCAGCGCGCCGATGCCCGGCAGTTGCCACCAGCTGCGCAATTTCAACATGAAGGGACAGTGCAAGGCGCCGAAAGAGTACTTGGCGTAAATTTCAGAAAACGCGGCCTCGATCGAGGCGATGTTGCCGCCATGACCGTTCAAAAAATAGATGCGTTCGAATCCATGCCGGCTCAAGGAATCGACCCAATCGCAGATCGCTGCCTGGAAGGTCGAAGGACGCAGAGAGATGGTCCCGGCGAATCCCAAATGGTGTTGTGCCATACCGATGTTGAACGTGGGCGCGACCAGCACGGTATCGCTCAACCGATGCGACTCATGCGCGATGATCTCAGGACACAGCCAGTCTGTGCCGAGCAGGCCGGTAGGGCCATGTTGTTCGTTCGAACCAATGGGGATGACAACCGTACTGCAGGTACGGATGCGCTGCTCGATTTCGGGCCAGGTGGACAGTGCAAGGATCATAGTTTGCACATCATACTGGATGCGACGCCGCACTATTGGGGCGCTACAGCGGGCGTGATACGCTCGCTCCCGTGAGACTCCTCATCATAGTGTCGCTGCTGTGCCTGGCTGGGTGCAGCTGGTTTCATCGCAAGCCGCATGTGCCGCCGCCCGCCGAATTAGTCGTGACCGGCGCTCCCGCCGGCGCATTGCTATTCGTCGATGGCGCTGCCGCTGGGCAGGAAGTCGAGGCGAAAAAGCCCCAGATCCTCGAGGTTGCCCCCGGCACGCACGTCGTTGAAGTCCGCCTGGGAGACACCGTCGCGTACCGTGAAAACACCTATGTGGCCGTGGGCGAAAAGCGTCTTGTGCAAGTCCTGTCAGGCGCCCGCTAAAGCCACTTGACCGACATTACTCCGGACGCAAATTCACCCTTCATCGTCGGTGTCTCCGGCCACCGCGACTTGAATCCCGCAGACCTGCCGCGGCTGCGCGAATTGATTTTGTCGTTCCTGCAGTCGCTCCAGCGACAGCTGCCGGACACGGAACTGCGAGTTATCATCGGCATGGCCGAGGGGGCGGATCTGCTGGCGGCGCAGGCCGCCATTGATTTTGGTTTGGTGGTGGACGCCGTACTGCCGATGCCGCTCGAGCACTACGCCAGCGATTTCAGCCCCGAGCACTTGCAGGTGCTGCACGGATTGCTCGAACATCCCAAAGTGCAATGCGTGAGCCTGGAATTGGCCGACGCCGCCATGCGCGGGTCGCGCACGCGGATGGGCACCGAGCGCGATCATCTGTACTTCAATTTGACCGAGACGCTGATCCGGCGCAGCAGCTTGCTATTGGCCCTGTGGGACGGAGCGCCATCCGCCCTGCCCGGCGGCACCGCAGACACGGTGCTGCGCTACTTGGGCACCCGCACCGATGACAATGCCGACAGCGATACGCTTGAATTCGTCGCCTCCGACAACGAGCCGGAGTCGGACTTGCGCACGGCCTACTGGATTCCCACGGTGCGATGCGGCGGCTCGGACTCCTTGACTTACGAGCAACCCTGCTTTCTATCCGGCATCGGCGATAATTTGCTGCAAATGAACCGCGACCCGCCGCAGGCTTTGAGCTTGCGATTGCGCTTGCTGAATCGCTACAACTACGAATTTGTGAATTTATCGGCCCAGGACCGGCTAAGGACGGCCGAGTCCTTGATGAGTTCCGTGCCGGCGGACTTGGTGCTCGAGGACCGGCACGTCCTGGAGCAGATCAGCTGGCAGTTTGCGAAAGCCGACGCCTTGGCCATGCACTACCAGCGTCACTCCGATCGGTTGTTCGGGTTGTTTGGATTGATGGCGTTCATGATGGGCTTGGCTTATTTGGTCTACGAGAAGTTGTTTGAGTCTCCGGTGATGATTTTCGTCTATGTCGCGATCTTGCTGACCAGCCTCGCCCTCTACTATCGACTCAAGGAGAAGGAGTGGTTCGCCAAGCACCTGGTATGCCGGGTGATCGCCGAAACCATGCGCGCCTTGTTTTACGGCAGGCTGGCCGGCACCGACCATATGATGGATGCCGAAGCGGTTCTGGCGCTTTCGGGCATCGATCGCTTCGATGGTTTTAGCTGGATTACCACCGTGTTCAGGGGCGTCGGCGCCTTCGATCAGCATACCCAGCTCAAGCGGGCTTCGAACTTGGCACGGTCGCGCTTCGTCGATCAGGAATGGATCGATGCACAGCACCGCTACTTCACCACCAAGGTGGCCAAGTTGGAGAAAGAAACTCGGCGCATCAAGAATATGAAGCGCGTCGTCGGCGTACTCATCGTCAGCGTGATCATCACCATCGTGGTGTTTCACCAAGCGGTCGAACAAGTTGCCGTCGGTACGGGTGTGCCCATCAAGAACCTGATGACCTTCGTCATGGGAACGCTGGTGGTGCTGCTAGGCGTGTTTGAACTGCACCAGAGCAAAATGGCCGCGCGCGAGCTGCTGTGGCAGTACCGTAACCAGCTGGGCCATTTCTCGAGAATTCAATCGCATCTGGCGCGCGTGTCCGCCACGGATCGGCGCATGCAGCTGCTGGTGGAGCTCGGCCGCGAATCTTTGATGGAAAACTATTTATGGACTATCCATCGATACCACCGCGAGCATGAGCCCCCAGCTGCCGGGAGATAACCTGCCGTAAAAATAGACTCAAATCTCAATTTTTTCGAAACCTTAACTTTTGTTGTACTGAATTTTTGACCTACGCCACCTTACTCAGCTCTCCCTTGAGCTACCCTTTTCTCCACCATGGAAATTCTCAGCCGGCTCAAGCAAATGGCCCATTCGGCCGCATCCGCCAAGACGGTTGGAACCTGGCTGCCCTTGCGCCGCTTGCGCAAGGCGCGTCCTTTCAGACCCTCCGCCGTCGCGGTCCAGGCCTACAAATTGGTCATCGCCGAAAAGGTGGGCCACATCGAACGAATGCCCTCCAAGTACCGTTCGCAAGTCAAAGAGGCGATCTGGAGCTGCGTGATGAAAGGCTTTGATGAGGTCGAGCTGCAATCTGCTTTGCACGAAAAATTTGGCCTGTCCAAGCAGCGCGCACAACAGATCGCCCAGTCTCAATGCAGCATGGCACGGGCCGTGATGCAAAACGCCGAAAATCTGCAGCAAGGCGTCAAGGAAGGCATCTGGCAGCACCAAGAAAAATGTCTCTCCGCCGGCCACAAGGCCTATCACGGCCGCCGTTATCGGCTGGCGCGCGGCGCCAACTTCGATGGGAAGTGGACCTGGCCCGGCAGCGAGCCGCAGTGTTCCTGCACGGGCATCCCGCTTGGCCTGGATGAGTAGAGACGCAGCAGCGAATTGACCGAGCTCCGAGGAGCAGGGCTTCATCGACGGAACGTGATACTTTCCCAGCTACCGCGACAACTTGGGGCTGGAAAACTTCATGGATCAGTTCCTCAATTGGCTGACCCGCTGGGTGGAGCGCGGGGTCGTGAACACCTTCGGACCCGTCACCGATCAGGCGGTCGCAGGGCCTATCAAGATTTCCGACGTGCTGTGCGTGCTGATCTACCTGGCGTTGGCATTCATCATCGACCGAGTGATTGCCTGGATCGTGCTTAGGCGCGCGCGCGCACTGGCTGTTGAACCAGGCTCGGAGCTACCCCACCGGGTACTCTCGGCGCTTGCCAAGCCATTGACCATCTTGATTTGGATCTACGCGCTGTATTTCGCCGCGACGCCCCTGATCGTAAGGCTCCCGCCGGAGCAAGGACTGGCGCTGGTGCGCGGTGTGATGGACTTTGTTTTTGACATGGGAGCCTTCGCGGCACTGTTCTGGTTTCTGTTCCGATTGACCCACGTGCTCGAGTCTCATCTGGCGCGTTGGGCCGCAGGCACGCCCAGCAAGATTGATGACTTGCTGGTCCCGCTGCTCGGCACCAGCATGCGGGTGATTGTCATTGTGCTCGCCATCATCCTCGGACTGCCGCGGCTGCGGCTCCCGCCCGAATCCGCCAACTTCCTCAGCAAGCTGACCAGCATTCTCTTGATCATCGGCGTGGCCATTCTGGCGGCTCGCGCCGTGAGCATTTTTCAAAGCGTGGTGTACACACGCTTCGACATCACCGCGGCCGACAACCTGCGGGCGCGCAAGGTGTACACCCAGATACACGTCATGAGCCGGGTGGTCTATGTGGTGATCGGCGTGTTCGCGGTGTCCGCCATTCTCATGTTGTTTCAAGAAGTGCGGGTGGTCGGAACCGACTTGCTGGCTTCGGCGGGCGTCATGGGCATCATCGCGGGTTTTGCCGCTCAAAAGACCCTCGCCAATCTATTCGCGGGCTTTCAGATCGCCATGGCACAACCGGTGCGCCAGGACGATGTCGTGGTGGTCGAAGGCGAATGGGGTCGGGTCGAAGAAATCACGCTGACCTACGTAGTGGTTCGCATCTGGGATGAGCGGCGCTTGGTGCTGCCGTTGAGTTATTTCATCGAGAAGCCATTCCAAAATTGGACTCGCACGGCGTCAGAGATCATGGGCTCGGTTTTTGTGTGGGTGGACTATACCTTCCCGGTGGAAGCCGGACGCAACGCCCTGAAAGGCATCATTGAAGGAAGCCCGCTGTGGGACAAGCGCTTCTGGAATCTTCAGGTCAGCGACACCACCGATAAGGTGATGCAGCTGCGGGTGTTGGCGACCTCCGCGAGTTCCTCGATATCCTGGGATCTGCGCTGCGAAATCCGCGAGAAATTCATCGAGTACATTCAGCGTAACCACCCTGGCGCCCTGCCTCAACTGCGAATCGCCGGCAGCACCGCGGCGCCATGACCGCCATCGGACCTTGCCGATCCCGGCGCCGGTGAGGTGCAGATACGGTTCGCGGTCAATCCGGCGACTTGGAAAAAAGCGCGCTCAATTCTTCGCGACATTGTTGCGCGTCTTTGAACACGATCGCGTGCATTCCGATCTTCCTGGCCGCTTCGACATTGGCCGAGAGATCATCGATGAATACCGATTCTGCGGCCTGCAGTTCAAAGGTCTCGAGCAAGTGCAGAAATACTTCCGGCTCCGGCTTCATCATTTTGACTTCACCCGAGATCACGATGCCGCTGAAGGCATCCCAGAACTGGTGATGGCTTTGCAGATGCACATACACCGCAACGGGCATGTTTGACAGGCAGTACAGCGGCACTCCCTGCTGCTGCAAGTCGCGGATGAGCTTCACCGTGTCGGGTTTTTCCACCAGCGAGTGACGTACGGCATCCAGCAGCGTGACCAGCTCCGCGCGCGTAAGCCCGAGCCGGGTTTCGAGCCGGTCGATCAATTCGTGTTCGGTGAGACCACCCCGGTCGAATGCCTGCCAATCCGGATGACCAAACACGTCGGCTTTGAACTGTCCGTGCAGCGCCGTGTCCGGCTGAAAGCGCGCCACGATGCGATCCGGATTCCAATCCAGGACCACGCCGCCCAAATCAAAAATGACATTTTTAACCATGCAGAATTCTAGCCGCTAACGCCGGCGCTGCATTCAGGTTTCGCTGCCGTCCTTTCCATTCGCCGCGGCGCCCGCCGCTTGGAACGCTTGGCGCATCCGCTCCTGCAGGTGCCGTTCCATCAGCACCCGGCACTGGGAGCGCTCTTCCTCGGTGGCACTGGGATCGTTCGCCCTCTGCAGCCAGAGGGCGAACTCTTGCGAGGGCTCTGAGGTCATCGCTAGCCTTTCAAGATCAACCCACCCAGCGCGGGATCAGAGAAGCTGTCCCGGCCGGTCTCGATGTGGCCCGCCAAGCGATACTTGAAAGTCGGATCTTCGGCCACGGTGACGATCAGGTCGTACCAACCATGCAGGCCATCGCAACCCCAGTTATCGCCGAACTCCTCATCATCGCCCAGCGCGCGAATCACATGATTGCCGGTGTAGGCATCGAGTACGCTGACGGTGGCCTTGTGTTCGCCCAAATTGCGGATCGTCCAGCGCAGCTCACCGCCATCCTGGGTGCCGTAGCTGGAATGCACTTGCAAGGTGGAAGCCTTTGAACCGACGCTGCCTTTGAAGTAGCGCACGAAGCCGTTGGGACCGTAGACCGACACATCGTAGGTGGAATAGATGCTCCATTTGTCGGCCAGGCGTTTTCCAGGCTCGACCGTGTAGTTGCGAACTGCCGCGCTCGCATCCGCCCGCCGCACTTGGAACACCACGGCTGCCTCGCCGGTGTTGATGAATTCCAGATTCAACGTGTTGTGCACCGTATCGACGTTGCCGCGGACATTCAGTTCATAAGGCAGCGCTCGCGCGGGCCGCACTCCGCGTTCCTGCTTGGGGACGCCGATGATGACGCTGCCGGGCGTGGGATCGAAGGTGTTCGTGGCGCCGCCCGCCAGCTCACTGGCCGGCGGCAGATAGCCGTCCGTATCCGGCAGGCGCACCGGCAACTGATTCGGATTGGCAAAATTGAATACCGAGGTCAGATCGCCCGCGACGGCACGGCGCCAGGGGGAGATGTTCGCCTCATGAACCCCGAAGCGTTTCTCGATGAAACGGATCACCGAGGTGTGGTCGAAGACCTGCGAGTTGACGTATCCGCCCTTGCTCCACGGCGAGATCGCCAGGAACGGCACCCGCACGCCCAACCCAATCGGACCATTGGGTACCGTCGTCGTCACCAATTCATTCTCGATGCTCACCGTCGAGGCACCGTTGGCCGCAGTCTGCGGCGGTGTTGGCGGCACCATGTGGTCGAAGCCGCCGTCATTTTCGTCATAGTTGACGATGAACACGGTCTTGCTGAACACATCCGGGTTGGCGACCAAGATGTCGAAGATCTGTGAGATGTACCAAGCGCCGTAGTTCGACGGCCAATCCGGATGTTCGGTGTAGCCGGCCGGCGCGACAATCCAGGAAACCTGGGGCAATTTGCCGTTTTTCACATCGCTGCGAAACTGATCGAACAGATGTTCGGCCCACGCCTGCCAGGCCGTTTCCGGCGCGCCGGTGGCCGGCGTCAGCGGTGTGATGTTGGTCCCGGTGCAGCCATTTAAAAACAGCGGCGAGGTCTTCGGCGCGGTGGCGTATTGATTGAAAT
Organism: uncultured Steroidobacteraceae bacterium; assembly: GCA_964657675.1. Classification (GTDB taxonomy): domain Bacteria; phylum Pseudomonadota; class Gammaproteobacteria; order Steroidobacterales; family Steroidobacteraceae; genus Bog-1198. The sequence continues at coordinate 2,194 of CAZZWE010000101.1, read as the reverse complement.
ACAAAATCGGGTTGTCAGTGTAGTTGCCGGCAAACGAATTGCCCGTGCCATCGCCGAGATCGGGGGCAAAGGTCGTGCCGGCCAGATCCTGATAGATCTTCCAACTGATGCCGGCGGTTTGCAGCACTTCCGGGAAGGTGTGCCAGACATAGTACGCATTGTTCACACCCAGGCCGTTGCCCGTAACCGGGCCGCTGCCCTGACCATCCACACCGCCGGAGCCGAGGTAGTTCACGTTGCCGATACACCCAGTCCAGTGATAGCAGCGATTCGGATTGGTCGGTCCAAAGATCGAACAGTGATAGCCGTCACCCACGGTGAATGCGTCGGCGAGTGCGTAGTGATACGGAATATCCTGACGCGTGAGGTAGGCCATGGTCACGGGACCCTTGGCAGTCGGCCAGGAATCGTACTGACCTTGATTCCAGGCCACATGGCCGGACTCCCAGCCGTGATCGGTGCCCGGCAGATAGGTCAAGCCAAGGCTCTTTAACCCCGGGCTGACATCCGCCGGATTGACCCGAAACGGCGGCAGCACCGGCACGCCATCCACAGGTCCACCCAGATTGCCGAAGCTCGGTGACACCGACAGTCCGGCAGCCACATTCGCCTCACCCGCAGGCTGCAAGAACACCGGGACCTGGGCCGTGCCAGTGCCGCTGGTAAGCGGTAGGTGGATGTTGACTGCGCGCGGATCGGAGAAGCCGCGAACGCCGCGCATCGTGCCAAAATACTTGTCGAAGGAATTGTTTTCCTGCATCAGGATGACGATGTGCTCCACATCGCGAATGGTGCCGGTACGATTGTTGGCCGGAATGCCCATGGCCTTGGCGATGTTGGCATCCAGGGTGCTCGCCAGTGCCGTCATGCCCATCAATTGCAAAAATTCACGTCGATCGGTGTGCTTCATGATTTTATCCCTCGGCAAGTCAAATATTTATTGAGACCACGGGTGCCGTAGCGCGCGGGTTCGTGCAGCAAACTATCCCGGCACTGCAGCGGTCTTGTGTCCGTTGCATGAACTTTTTAATACGGGCGATGCCATCGGGCACAATGAGACATGCCATCGGTCGAGCAATCTCTAAATCGCATCCGCGAATTCACGCGGCAACAGCGGTTCGAAGAAGCGCTCAGCGCGGCGCAGGCGCTTTGCGCGAGTGCAAGTGACTGCCGCGAAGCCTGGTATTTGTTGGCGGTCAATCAGCGCTGCCTGAAGCAAATCGCCGCCGCACTCGCGACGCTGGATCGACTCGAGCAGGAATATCCCCGGCTTGGCCGGTTGTATCAGGAGCGCGGCTATTGCTATCTGAGTCTGCGCGATGCCACGCGCGCATCGAACGCGTTTGAGCAAGCGGTCAGCGTCAATCCTGCGCTCGAGAGCAGCTGGCGAGCCTTGGAATCACTGTATCGGCTGCAGGGTGATATCTCCGGCGCTGAGCGCATCGCGCAGCAGCTGGTCATCTTGCAGCGGATGCCGCCGGAACTCATTCGCGCGGCTGGACTCGTCTCGGAAGATGAACTCGATGCCGCCGAGCCGCTGATCCACTCCTACCTGAAGCGCGAAGCCGAGGACATCGAGGCGCTGCGGCTTTTGAGCATCGTCGCGCAGCGCCGCGGCCAGCTGCAGGACGCCGAGCACTGGCTCGCCAAGGTCCGCACGCTTGCGCCCGACTCCATCGCCGCCTGCTCGGATTATGCGCAGCTGCTGCTGGAGCGCCAGAAATACCGACAAGCGATCGAGCACCTTGACTGGCTGATTGAGCATGACCCGCACGACTCGGACCACCGGGTGCTGCGCGCCAATGCCCACGCGGGACGTGGCGATCACGAAGCCGCTCTGAATGACTATGAGTCGGTGCTCGATACCACGTCCGAATACGACGCATCGTTGCTGGTGCTGCGCGGCCACTCGCTGCAGGCCGTCGGCAGACAGCCCGAGGCCATTGCCTGCTATCGAGCCGCCGCCGCAGCGCGGCCCGGATTCGGCGATGCGTACTGGAGTCTCGCCAATCTTAAGACCTATTCATTCGACGACCAGGAAATCACCGCCATGCAGGCCGCCCTGACCTCAGCGGAGCTGCCAACAACCGATGCCATTCATCTGCATTTCGCGCTTGGCAAAGCCTTGGAGAACCGCGCTGAGTATTCGCAGTCTTGGACTCATTACTTAAGGGGTAACGCCTTGAAAAGCGCC
>CAZZWE010000100.1:0-17829 GCA_964657675.1 uncultured Steroidobacteraceae bacterium | reverse complement strand
ATAGCGATCGGCGACATGGCCGGCCGGCAACATGAGAATGGCGCCCGGAAGAAATTGAGCCAACCCAGCGAGTCCCAGATTGAGCGCGCTGTGAGTGAGCGCGTAGATCTGCCAGCCGACGGCCACCGCGGCAATCTGGTACGCAAATTCAGACAGACTGCGCGAGGCGAAGTACTGAAGGAACGGCCGGTGCCGCCACAGATTCGACGCGGGTGTCATCGCCGGACCTTTTGTTGAATGCGACTCTGGACTTTGCCAACGCATCTTAACGAATACCGCTCATCGAGCGATTGCTTAAGTGCGCACGCCACGAACGCCGTTGCCATCGTATATAATAAGAGCAGTACCACTAGTTCAGGACATCACGTTCCGTGCGTAGATTCGAAGGTCGCATTGCTTTAGTTTCCGGCGCCGCTCAAGGTATGGGCAAGGCAGTCGCCCTACGTTTCGGCGAAGAGGGCGCCACTGTCATCGCGGTCGATATCAACGCAGCGGGCGCCGCGGCCACGGCGAAGGCCGTCGGCGGCGCAGCGATTGGGGTGGGTTGTGACATCGGAGAAGAGTCCTCGGTGGCACAACTCTTCGAAACCATCGCATCCACCTTCGGAAGGCTCGATGTCATGGTCAATGCGGCCGCCATCGTCCCCTTCGTCAAATGGGATGACCTGACCTTTGCAGAATGGCGCCGGGTACTGCGGGTCAATCTCGACGGACTTTATTTGATGTGCCGCGCCGGTACTGAGTTGATGAAAAAGGGCGGCTACGGCCGGATCGTCAATTTCAGCTCCAATTCGATTTTTGCCGGTACGCCGAACATGGCCCACTACGTCGCCTCGAAAGGCGGCGTGCTGACGTTTACCCGCGCATTGGCCACCGAAATGGGCCCCTACAAGATCACTGCGAATTGCGTCACCCCAGGACTTATCGACACCGAGGGCGTGCAAACCTCCCCGCACAAGGACGCGTTTGAGTTCGTTGAAATGCTTCAAGCCATCAAGGGACGGGGTCTGCCGAAGGACGTCGTACCCGCCGTCGCATTTCTGGCCTCGGAGGAGGCGCATTGGATAACCGGTCAGGCGCTCAACGTCGATGCCGGCATGGTGCGCTGGTAGGCATTGCTTCAGCTGTAGAAGTCTTTGCCCGTCTTATAGTTTTTGAAACTCTCGAGATCGTGCGAGAAGAACAACTCCGCATCGAATTTTTCGGCCAGTATTTTCAAGCGCTTCATCGAGTTCAAGCTGGCCGTCGGATCGAGATGAAAACTCGAGATGCACATCATGTCCAGATTCTTCCGGCTGTAGCAGGCGTCAGCCGTGAACAACATCGGCCGCCGATTTTTAAGTTCCACCATCAAGCTGTAATGCCCTGCCGTATGCCCCGGCGTCTCAAACAACCAGAGTCCCTTGGCGATTTCCTGATCGCCGCTCAAGGTCTCAAACTTCGGCGTGTACATGTCCAGCGCGGGATCCGGCGGCAATTTCAAGCCCCGCCCTTCAGCCAGCGCAGGCGCGAAGCTCAAGTCCGAATAACCCAGATGCTCGAAGGGCTGGCAGTTCCCCGACGCTTCGAGTTCCTTCTCGTGGCATAACGTGCAGGCCGCCTGAAAATGCTTGTTGCCGCCGCAATGATCGAAATGGTAGTGCGAGTTGATCACGTAGTTGATGTCGCCCGTCTTCAATCCGAGCGCATTCAATTGCGCCGGCAAGGTTTGCGAACGGTCCTGCATCGGCTTCTCAAATGGCAGTACCCGCATCACATGGTCGAAATCGTATCCGGTGTCGAATACGTACCGGCCGTCGGCATGTTCGATTAACACGCTATAGCAGGGGAAGCGCAGCTCGCCGGCCGGACCGCGGTTCCAGAAGGCGTGATAGCCGTCGATCACCAACGAACCGCCGTCGAGTAGATGCACCTTCGTGTCTTGTGCACTCATTTCGACGGCGCCGCGACTGAGGTCATCATTGCCCGAACCGACGCCGCATCCCAAATCGGATCGATCTTGAGCTTGCCCGCCACGATCTGGCTTCGCCCTGTTGTGATGTCCGTCCACACGGCATCCGGAATGTATTGGGTGTGCAGCAACTTGACCGAGTCATCGCTTAGCTGGATCGAATAGGGATGAGTCCCAAACTTGCCCGACTTCAGATCCTCGATCATGGCCGAGTAAACCGGCACCAAATTCCAGACCACCGCCGTGAGCAGGTGTCCCTTGTCGAGTGAACTCTTGTCGCCGAGTTCATCGATGAACCACACCTTCCCGCCGTTAATCGATGCTTTGGTATCAACCGCCTGCATCATGCCGAAACTCGCGCGATCGCCCTGTCCGAAGATCACGTCCGCACCCGCAGCGATGGCCGACTCAGTCACCCGTCGGCCGCCCGCCACATCGGCGTAGGCCGCCGGACCGATCACGGCATACAGCACTTTCACCGCCGGGTTCGTCGCGCGCACGCCTTGGGCAAATGCGGCCGACTGGCTGTTCCACGGCGGCGATTCGGCCGCAACCACGATGGCCACTGTGCCGGTTTTGGTGGTCTTCGCCGCCAACAGCCCCGCAAGATACGCACCCTCGCGACCTGACAAGGTGTAATCAGCAACCGCACCCGGCTTGCTGTCCTTGGGACGATCCACGATGGCCACGGGAACGTGTTTCTCGGCGCCGATCTCGGGCGCCGCTGTGTTGTAGCCACTGGCGTGGGCGATGATCAGACTCGCCCCATCGTCGGCGAGTTCACGCAACTCCGCATGCACATCACCATAGCCCAGGCCGGATGCCGGCATGAACTTCAAGTGATACTTCGCCGCCACGGTCTTCGCGGCGTCGTACGCTTGTTGATTCCAGCCGAAATCGGTGGGCTCTTCGGGCAGCATGATGGCCAAGGCCTGAACGTCGGCGGCCGCAGCCGCGTGCGCACTCAATACGCAGGCAGCCAAGACGGCAAGGTGGGCGCGGCCGCGCAGCAATGTTCTCCGCCACATCCGCGCAGCTCCTACGATCAGAATTTGTAGCCGATGCCTAGAATGTACTCGCGCGGTGGAAACCATGTTTGCGTGGTCTCGCCGCCGTACTGGTTGGTGAAACGATAACTCACCTCTTTGCGATCCGCCACGTTCTGCACCGCGAAGGTTAGATCCAGGTTCTTGTTCGCAAACGTGTAGTCGAAGAACAGGTTCATCAGCACGTAGCTGGGAGTGGTGTAGTAAAAGGAATTGCCGAACACCGTATCGGCGTACTTGTCGCGATAATTGCCTTGGAAGCGCGACATCAGAGTCGATCCATCGCCGAAGGTCGAGGTCTGTGCCAGCGCAAGTGCGACCGTGTAGGTAGGCAAGTTGGGCGGCGCGTTGCCGTAGACGTCACGATAGCCTTGCGCCCGAAGACCCGACAGGATTGCGCCGGCGTTCGGCACGGCCGGGTTCGGGATGCCGAACTCGGCATCGATGAACGCCGGGTATCCGTAAGTGTTCGCGAACGCCGTGTTGGCGGCGTTGCCCGCCAGATTGTCGAGCGTCGATACGTGCGTCGCGATCTTGCCTTTCTCCGCGGTCAAGTTGGTCATGAGCCTGAAATGGTAGGGCAGCACTGCGGTGAACTCGCCCTCGAAGCCGTAGATATCCACCTTGGGCAGATTGTCGACGCCGCCGTCGAAATTGATCAGATCCTCGGCGTGGTATTGCATGTTCTTGTCGATGTAATAGAACGCGGCAAGATTCGCCACGAAGGTCCGGTCGAAGAACTCATTCTTGGATCCGACCTCGAACGCCGTGATGGTTTCGGGCGCGTAATTGGCGGGCACGACGGCGGGGGCCGTGCCGGGGTTGCCGCCGCCGGGCTTGAAGCCGGTCGAGACACTGGCGTACAGCAGGCTTTGCGGCGCCACTTGATAATCGAGACCCACCTTCCACGTCAGCTTGCTCGAACCTTGATGCAGGTGCACGATGCCGCCGCCGATGTCCGGATCCCCGAAGTAGTTGTCGAGCAGGCTGCTGTTGTGATCGACGGTGTAGCGGAAGCCGGCGGTGGCCCGTAGTTGATCGGTGATGTGGTAAATGCCCTGGCCAAAGCCGGAAATCGAAGTGCGCCGGAAGGCATTCGAAGTCTCGAAGTACAGCGTGCCGTCGGCGATCTGCTGAGCCACGAGGCTTTCTTGTTGATTATTCAGAATATCCGGCGCGCCCGGATCGGTCGGGTTGCGCAGGTATTGATCGTAGCCATCCGTCGTGCGTGAATCCAGGTAGAAGGCACCCAAGACCCAGTCGAGCGGCCCGCCGGGCTTGGAGCTCACATCAAATTCTTGCGTCACGGCGTAATTTTTATGCAGCACGAATTGGACGTTCTCGCCGCCGTACAAATCGGTCGACAAAGGCACATCGAGTCCGCCTTCGGAATTCGATCCGCCTTGGTTCATGTATTGCACGCTGGTCAGCGATTTTAAGATCACGGCGCCGGCATTGTAGGTCGCGGTCAATGTGCCGATGGTCTGATCGATGTCGTATACGCCGGGCCAATCGCTCGATTCCTGAAACGGATTCGGATTCGGATCGAGGATGTTCTTGCTCTCCGGTTCATGTTGCACGACCTTCGCGTACTCCAGCGAGCCGATCACGTTGAAGTCGTCGGAGGGTTGAAACAGCGCGGACAGGCGCACGTGATAGTTATGCGTGTCGTTCAGATGGTAATCGCCGGGCGCTTCCGTGGCCACGACATAGCCATCCTGCTTGATGAAATCGCCGGCGAAGCGAAACGCCAGGGTGCTCGACACCGGCACATTGATGGCCGTTCGAAAATGCTTGAGGTCGAAAGAACCGCCTTCGAGCTCGGCGTAGCCCTTCACCTCGTCCAGCGTCGGCTGCACGGTGATCACGTTGAGGGTGCCGCCCACCGAATTTTGACCGAACACGGTGCCTTGCGGACCGCGCAGCACTTCCAAATGATCAACATCGAGGAAGCCGAAACTCAGCGCGACCGGGTTTGGAATGAAAAATCCATTCTGATGCAGTGACACCGAGGCGGGGGAACCGTCATCCTGCGGCGAGTTCAATCCGATGCCGCGGATCGAGAGGTTGAAGTTGTAACCGTCGCTTTCGCCGATGATCAAGCTCGGCACCATGCCGTTCAGATCAGTGGGGTTGCGGATGACGTTTTGCTGAAGCGCATCCGCCGACAGCGCGGTGATGGCCTCAGGGGCCCTCTGCAGCGTCTGGTTTTCCTTCTGACCGACGACAATGATGGACTGGATTTCGTCCGATGGGTCAGCCGGCGCAGCCGCGGCGAAGGGCGCGACCATGACTGAACCCAAGACCCAAGAAATTCGATGGATTCCGATCCGGCGCATTGAAAAATCCCCTTGTTGTATGCATCGCACCCTTGATCATCTGCATTTTCTTATTGCGAACCAAGTGCTCCCGTTGGTTCATTAGTATCACTAAGCTTGCGCCAAAACAATAAGGTCGATGGTTTCGCCCCAAGGGATTGGTTCACTCTTGGACCCAAGGTCACGGCAGCATGCCGTACACCACTCGGCCGCCCACCAGGGTCAGCAAAACGCGGGTCTTTCCAACCGTCTTGGCCGGCGCTTTGAAAATATCCTGGGACAATACCGCCAGGTCCGCGAACTTGCCGCTCTCCAGCGTGCCCCGATCCGCATCCTCGAACGAGGCGTAGGCCGACCCGCGCGTATAGGCATCGACCGCCTGCCCGATGGAGATGCGCTGGTCCGGGGTGTACAACTTGCCGGTGGGGCGCGCCCCCGCCAAGCCGGCGCCATCCATGGGTAGATCAATGATGTCGGCGGTATCCTTGGAATGCCAGATTTCGCGGGTAATGGCCGCCTGCATGCTCATGAAGGGATCCGCCGGCCACGAACACGGCCAGTCGCTGCTGAACCCCATCACCACGTGGTTCTTGAGGAAGGTCTGCCACTGATCACTCGGGGTGGGCTCCTTCGGATCGGCATTGGTACCAAAGTCCCCGCAACAGAAACCCGGCGAGGTGACATTGATGACCGCAAGCGCCGCATAGCGCGGGATGTCCTCGCTGCGCACCGAAGAACTGTGCTCGATGCGCAGCCGCCGGTCGCGAGGACCGTTTGCCTGCTCGGCCGCCTGGTAGGCATCCAAAACCATGTGCGCCGTGTCGAAACGGGTCGCATGGGTCATCAACTGATAGCCGCGCCGATCCAATTCGATCACCAGAGTTTTGAATTGGTCCGCCTGGTACACCAATGGTGCCAACAGCCCGGTAAACCCGTCCGCGAAGAACTTAACAAGGTTCGCCGACACCCATTCGTCGTGGTAGGTCTGGCGTGCTTGCTCCAAGTCGGCGAGGAACTTCGGTGTCAACTGTTGCGGGACCGAGACGGCGCCAAACGCGGTGCGCGTTCGCACGTCGAGTTGTCCGCGCTCATGCATAGCCGCGTAAAGTTTGATCTCCTCGAGATTGCCGGTGGCATTCACGACGCTGGTAATGCCATAGCTGTTCAACTGACGGACCGCGACCCGCAACATGGCCATCTGCTCATCGGCGGTGAGGGTTGCGCGAACATAGCGCTCCACGACCTCCATCGCCGCCTCGATCAGCACACCGGTGGGATGACCGCTGGCATCGCGCACCACATTGCGTTCCTCCACCGGGTCGGGCAGAGGCGCATCGCCGATGCCGGCGGCGGCCAGTGCCTTGGAGTTCAGCCACATGGCGTGTTCAGAAATGTTGTGAACGATGATCGGCCGGTCATTGGCCGCCTCGTCCAGCAGCGCGGAAGTAGGCGCAAATGGCGGCGTTGGGCTGAAATCCGCGCGCCCGAAGATGATTTTCTCGTCCGGGTGCTGCGCGGCATACTCGCGAAATTTCGCCACCAACGCGGTCGGCTTGGAGGGCGTGATGCTGGCGGCGGGCGTCGACAGATTGACGCCATGCAATGCGATGGCGCCGAGCCAGACGTGGATATGAGCATCGATGATGCCGGGAATGACAGTGCGGCCTTTCAGATCGATGATTTTGGTGGCAGCGCCTCGGCGTGCAAGCGCTGTTGCGTCACTGCCGGCGACTTGGATGCGCGACGCGCGCACCGCCAGCGCCTCCACCCAGGGTGCGGTCGACACCCCGGTGTAGATATGTCCGTGCGTCAGAATGAGATCGGCGTCGTCGGCATCGGAGGCCATCACCTGGGACATGAGGCTCAAGGCCGCGACCGCGGCGGCGAGCTTAAAACGGATGCTCACGACGCCACGCTCGAATCGAGAACGGCGAGTGCGGCCGCCATGCCGGCCGCCACGTCCAGTGGATGACCCAGCGCGCGCAACGCGCCGCCGAATGCCGTCACGGCGATCAGCGCATACATGGGCCGTGCAGTCGGACCCATGTGGCCGATACGCACCAGTTTGCCCAACGTTTCGCCGCGGCCGGAGGAGAACACGACTCCATAGCGCGCACGGGCCGCGGCGCGCAGCGCACCGTCCTCGATGCCTGCAGGAATGCGCACCGCCGTGGTCGTCGGCGACGCGGTTTTTTCATCGGCCGGCCAGAGCGACAATCCCATCGCCTGAATGCCGGCGCGGCACGCGGACGCGGTGAGTGCGTGCCGTTCCCAAACCTGCTCAGCGCCTTCTGACAGGTATAAATCGAGCGCGGCATCCAGGCCGTAAATCTCCGACACGGACGGCGTGAACGGAAACGCCCGCTCGCGGCGCCAGGCATGCTCCCAATCGAGGATGCTCAGGATCGAATCGCGCGGCGCCGTGGGATTGCTCTTCATCTTGTCCCAGGCGCGCGGCGTCACCCCAACCAGCGAGAGTCCCGGCGGACAGCCCAGACACTTGTTGGGTCCCGTGACGAACAGATCGGCATGGCAACCATCCGGCCCAACCTCCATGCCGCCGAAGGAGGACACCGCGTCGACCAGCAGGTACCCGCCATGCGCTTTCACCAGCGCCCCAATCTGCGCCACCGGGTTGATGGTGCCCGACGGCGTGTCGTGGTGACACACCGAAACGACTTTGATGTCGGGGCGCGATTTCAGCATCGCGGCCACACTGCTTGGATCGATCACCTGATCATAGGGGACGCGAATCTCCAGCAGCTCAGAACAGTAACGCTTCGCCCAGAACCCGAATCCGGCGCCATACACCCCGGAGACGAGATTGAGCACCACGTCCTCGCGGCTGATCAATGAGGCCGCACCTGCCTCGAGCGCCAGCACCGGCTCGCCCTGCAGAATGACCGGCATGTGCTCGCTGCGAAATGCCGCGCGCAGCTTCTCCGTGACACGTTCGTAAAAGCTGAGAAAGGCGGGGTCGTAATCGTAGAGCACGGGTTTCGACAGCGCGCGCAGCACCTGTGGATAAGCGTCCACCGGCCCCGTCGTGAGCGTAAACAGTGGATCTTGGTCTGGTGTGGTCAACATCGGCATTTTCCCCCGTCTTGCAAACTCAACGCTCGCCGCGAACGTACGGTGTTCCCAACGCCGGCGGCAACATGCTGTTCCGACCGAACAACACCAACACGCCCATCACGACCGCGAAGGGCAGCATCTGCACCACGTCGGTGGGAATATCGATGCCGGCCACCTGCAACGCCGTCGTCATGGCGAGACTGGCGCCGAACAAGATGGCGCCGAACAATACCCACAACGGTCGTCCGCGCGCCAACATCGCCAAGACGATACCGATCACGCCGGCGCCGCCCGTGATGAACGGCACGAAAATACCGGCCCCCACGTTCGCCATGTAGGCGCCTCCGAGTCCCGCCAAAAATCCGGTGCACAGCACCGCGAAATAACGGGTGCGGACCACATCCACCCCGGCGGCATCGAGCGCCGCAGGCTTGTTGCCCGCGGCCTCCAGGCTCAACCCCAGATACGTCGAACGGAACATCCAGGTCAGCGCCGCCACCAACAACACCGCGAGATAAACCAGCGCGTTGTGGCTGAACAGGCCCTTGCCGAGAATCGGAATTTGGCTCAAACCGGGCAGCTCGAGAATGGGCGCCGCCGGCAGGCGCGGATAAGAGCGGCTGAATTGGACGAAGTGCAGCAGCGAGGTCAAACCCTCGGCGCCGAGCGTCACGGCGATACCGATGACGATTTGATTCAATCCGCGGCGGATGCACAGCAATGCCACGATCAGTGCCGCGCACATGCCGCCAACGCCGCCCGCGAGGTAGCCCAGCCAGAAGGATCCCGTGTGATAGGTCGCGAGAAACCCCGAATAGGCCCCCATCAACATCATGCCCTCGAGACCGATGTTGAGCACACCGGCTTTCTCCGAGATTTGCTCGCCTAGACCTGCGAGCAACAGCGGCAGACCGGCCGTCACCGCACCGAACAGCAGCGACACCAAGAACGGCTCTGTGAGCAAGGCTTTCATGTCTTAAGTGCCCGCACGCCGACGGCGCGATTGATCGAGGTATTCCACCAAACCCAAGAACAACAGCAACAGCGCCACCAGCACCAAGACGTAGTGTTGCGGCACGCCTACGCGGCGCGCGGCCGACTCGCCGCCCACCATCAACGCGGAGAAGAACAGCGTAAAACCAATCACCGCGTAACCGTTGAAACGCGCGAGGAACACCAGCGGCACGACCAGCAATCCCAAAGCCGGATTCCAGTCCGCTCGCACAGTGCCCCACACGCCGAGCACCTCAACCGCGCCCGCGAGACCAATCAAGGCGGCGCTGAGGGCAAAGGCGAGAATGGTCAGGCGTTCGACGCGAAATCCAGCGTGCACCGCCGCCGACCGATTGGCACCGAGCACCTGCAAGCGCAAGCCGAACGCGGTGCGAGTCATCATGAAATGAATGCCGATGACGATCAGCACGGCGAGCACCAGTCCGCCTTGGATGGTCGTATCGAACAGGCGCGGAATGCGGTCGATCACATTCAAGCTGCGGGTCTGCGGCACCGTGGTGTCCGGGTCGCGCAGCACCAGTTTGATGAGTACGTTGGCAAAGCTGGTGCCAAGAAAACTCATCATCAGCGTGGTGATGATTTCATTGACCCCGTAACGCGCCTTGAGCACCGCCGGCAGCAGCGACCACAGCGCGCCGATCAGCATTCCGGCCAGCATGCAGACCGCGAGGGTGAGGCCGCGGGGCAGCACTTCGATCAACACCGGCGCGAGCGCCGCGCTGCCCACTGCCGCGAGCAGGAATTGGCCGTCACCGCCCAGATTCCAAATCCCCGCCCGAAACGCAACGATGAGTCCGGCCGCAATCAACAGCAGCGGCGCCATGCGCGTCAGGGTTTCCTGCACGCCTCCCCAGCGCAGCAAACTGCGCTCCAGGACGAATCCGTAGTAGCCGAGCGGATCCTTGCCGAGCGCCAGCAATATGAGGCCGCCCACGATGAGCGCGAGCACCACCGGCAACAGAACCCGCAGCAATGCTGCGCCGATTCCCGCGAAGCCTTGTGCCGTCACGGCGCCGAGGCTCCGGTCATCAGCCGACGGATTTTGTTGCCCGCCCCCTCATCGTTATCCACGACTCCGGCCAGCTGCCCTTGAAACATCACGCCGATGCGATCGCTGACTTCCATCAATTCGTCAAGATCGGTCGACAGAACGATGACGGCCACCCCACGAGCGGCCGCCGCAACGATGCGGTCGAGCGCCAGGCGCTGATTGTGCAGATCCAGGCCGTAGGTGGGCTTGTTGAAAATCGCCACATTGGCGTCGGCGTCGAGCTCGCGCGCAAGCAGCACTTTTTGCACGTTGCCGCCGGACAGCTTGCCCACCGCCGTGAGTTCCGAGGGCGTGCGGATGTCGTTCGCCGCAATCTGTTTGCGCGCACTCGAGTGAATGAGCGGCCAATCGGTGAGTCCGCGGCGCCAGAACGGTGCCGCGCCGATTTCCTTCAACACCAGATTGGTGGCCACCGAAAATGTGCCTACCGTGCCCTCGCCCAGCCGATCGTCGGTGACATAGCGGATACCGCCTTGCCGTCGTTCGGGCACGCGCCCGCGCGTGACATCCTGCCCGCACAGCTCGATCCGTCCATCGAGCACGGGACGCTGCCCCGCCAGCACTTCAGCGAGATGCTTCTGACCGTTGCCGTCGACGCCGGCGATCCCGAGGATCTCGCCCGGCCAAAGCTCCAAGCTCACCTCGCGTAACGGCGTTTCCGCGTAATCGGAGGCGGTCGACACCGCCCGCATGCGCAGCATCGCCGGCTTGCTTCGCTCCACCTCGCCCGCGCGGCGCAGCTTGCGGCCCAGCAGGATGGCCAACTCCTCGTCGCGGTCTTGGTCGGGCGTGTCCGTCCCGAACATGAGGTGAATGACCTTTTCGGTGCGCTGCGCATCGCTCATGGCGCAAAGCTCGGCAGGCTCGATGGCGCCGGCCAATCGACCGAGTCGCAACACCGAAATGCGGTCGCCGAATTCGAAGGCCTCGAGCAACTTATGGGTGATGAGAATTACTGCAACACCTTGGTCGCGCAGGCGATGCATCATGCGGCCAAGATCGGCGACGCCCTGCGTGGTCAGCATTGAGGTAGGCTCATCCAGCAGCAATACTTTTTCATCCCGCCACAAGGCGCGCATGATTTCCACCTGTTGCTGCTCGCCCAAGGACAGACCCGAGACCGGTGCACGTGGCTCGATGCGCAGGCCCAGCAGAGCGGATAATTCCTGAAAACGCTTCAGTGCCGCCGCCCGCGCCAAGACTCGATGCCAGGGACCGCCGAGCATCAAATTCTCGAGGACGGTCAGGCTTGGCACCAGCAGCACTTTTTGAAACACCGTTCCAATACCTAGGTCCATGCTGCGGCGGGGCGAGTCCACGGCCACTGTCGCGCCATCGATCAGGATTTCGCCCTCATCCGGTTGCTGCATTCCCGCGAGGAGGCTGACCAAGGTGGATTTGCCGGCACCGTTCTCACCGAGCAGCACATGAACTTCCCCGGCATGAAACTCGAGCGATACCCCATTGAGTGCGACGATGCCCGGGAAACGCTTCGTCACGTTGCGCAAAGCCGCAGGCGTTGCCGGTGTCATGCGCGAGTGCCGCCTACTTCGCGGTCGCCACCGAAGTCATCAGGGCGCGAACCCTGACCGCATCGAAGATCGGTTCGATCTTGATCGTACCGTCGATGATTTGCTGTCGTACCTTCTGAACCTCGCTCCACGCCGGGGCGGAAATGTATTTCGAGTGCAGCAGGCGCACCGAATCGTCCACGAGTTGAATCCCGTAGGGATGCGTCCCGAAGCGGTTGGCTTTCAAATCATCCAGCATCGCGCTGTACACCGGCACCAAGTCCCAGATGACCGAGGATAAGAGGTTGCCTTTGTCCACCGGCGTCTTATCGCCGATCACATCGATGAACCACACTTTGCCGCCGCTCGCGGTCTTGCGGGTCTCAACCGCTTGCAGCATGCCGAAACTCGCGCCATCGCCCTGACCGAAAATGACATCGGCGCCCGCGCCGATCACGGTTTCGGTGACGCGGCGCCCGCCGGCGGCGTCCGAATACGCAGCCGGACCGATCACCGCATACACGATCCGCAGCTTGGGATCGGTTGCATGCACGCCTTGCGCAAAACCCGCCGACTGCGAATTCCACGACGGCGGCTCGCCGGACACGACGATTCCCAGCACTCCGGACTGGGTGGTCCTGGCCGCCAGCACTCCGGCGAGGTACGCGCCTTGATGACCGGACAAGGTGTAGTCGGCAACCGCCCCGGGTTTACTGTCCTTCGGTCGATCGACGATGGCCACGGGCACATGCTTCTCGGCGCCGATCTCGGGCGCCGCCGTGTTGTAGCCCGCCGCGTGAGCGATGATGAGGCTCGCGCCATCGTCCGCCAATTCCCGCAGCTCGGAGTGCACGTCGCCGTAGCCCAGGCCGGTGGCGGGCATGAACTTCAGGCCGTACTTCGCGGCCACCGTCTTCGCGGCATTGAAACCCTGCTGATTCCAACCGTAGTCGGTGGGTTCCTCAGGCATCATGATGGCGAGCGACTTGAGATCGCTTGCAAAGGCGGATCCCGAGCCAAGCGCAAAGGCGATGACCGCCAGCAACAGAGGGCGCAACCTCCAGGCGGCCGTAGGCCTCATGCCTGGAGTGCCTTGCGCACCGCCACCAATTTCGCCGCGCGCTGTCGCTGCAGCTGCGCGATGGTCTCCGCCGTGTACTCGTAGATGCCGGCGCCGGTTTTGATACCGAGCCGATTCTGTGCCGTGCGCGCCGCGATGTAAGGCGCGACGTCGCTGCGGGTGGACAGCTCCTTGTTGAGGTATCCAGAGACCGCGGAATAAATGTCGAGTCCTGCCATATCCAGCAGCGCCATAGGTCCGACCACCGCCAACTTGTAGCCGATGCCCCAGGACACACAGGCATCGAGGTCCTGGGGTTCAATGACCCCTTGTTCGACCAGCTCCAAGCACTCACGCATGACGGCATAGAGCACGCGGTTTTCAACGAAACCCGGGACATCTTTATGGATGGTGATGGGCAGATGGCCAATCCTGCGGATCAAGGCAACAATCGCCGCGGCGGCCTCGGGCGAAGTTGTGGCGCCGGAGATCACTTCGATCATCGGAATGATGTGCGGCGGATTCGACCAATGCATGCCGACGATGCGCCCGGGCAGACGGCTGTCCGCCTGGATCTTGGTGATCGGAATCCCGGATGTGTCGGAGGCAAGAATGCATTCATCGGCTACCAGCGCCTCGATTTCGTGGAAGACGCGGATCTTGAGATCGAGATCTTCGGGCACCGTCTCAATCACCAGATCTGCATCCGCGACGCACGCTGCCAAGGTGTCGCTCACGGTGATCTCGAAGGCACTGTGATCGGCGACGCTGAGCGCCGTCAACACCGTGGAAGCCGCTGCAAAGCCGGCGTGGGACTTGTCGCGTTTCGCCGCATCGGCGTCGTAGGCCGACACCTTGAGCCCCGCGCGCGCCAATGTCGCTGCGATGCCCGGCCCCATCGTTCCGAGACCGATCACCGCCGCGTTGTTCATACGTGTCACCGAATGTGCCAGCAGATCGATTACGACTTGGTCTTTTTGTATCCGTCCCGCGCGACCACCTTCTCGCGCCAGCTGCGGATGCCCGGCAAGGC
Organism: uncultured Steroidobacteraceae bacterium; assembly: GCA_964657675.1. Taxonomy (GTDB): domain Bacteria; phylum Pseudomonadota; class Gammaproteobacteria; order Steroidobacterales; family Steroidobacteraceae; genus Bog-1198. The sequence continues at coordinate 3,770 of CAZZWE010000100.1, read as the reverse complement.
CGGAAAGGTCACCGGGAAACTCAAGGCCCGGTCGATGACCGGTCCCAAACAAATGTCCGCGAGCGAGAAATCAGCGCCCGCGAGCCACGGCCTGCCGGTCGTGCCCTTCTCCAAAATCTCCAGCTGCGCGGTCAATTCCTTCAAGTCGGCGGCGAAGTTCGCGCCACGCTCCTCTTCCTTCTTCTTGGCCTCGCGAAACACGCCGAGATAACAGGGATTGAGGGACGCCAGCTGCCAGTCCATCCAACGCTCGACTTCGCTGCGCGCGGCCGGGTTCGTGGGATACAGCGGCGTGCCTTGTGGCAAGGTGTTGCATACATAACGCAGGATGGTATTCGACTCCCAGACCACGGCATTGCCGTCGACCAGCGTCGGCACCTTGCCGTTGGGATTCATCTTCAGATAACTCTCGGTCTGCGTATTGTTGAACTGACGTCCATAGTCCTCGCGGTCGTACGGTTGCTTCAATTCCTCCAGCAGCCAGCACACCTTTTGGACATTGCCTGATGTACCTCGACCCAGAACTTTCAACATCGCTCTCTCCCCTGTAAGCGTCTAAAAGCACGCTCAAAATAATTCAACTGCGCGGCTTGTAGGCCACCGCATCCATTTCGATTTTGCATTCGATCACCGCCCGCGCTTCCACGGTGGTGCGCGAGATCCGTCCTTCCGGAAAATACTCGCCGAACACTTTGTTGTAGCGTCCAAAGTTTCGCGCATCGGCCAAATACACCGTCACCTTGACGACATCGTTCAAATCCGCGCCATCCAACTGCAGAATCCTGCGGATGCCCTCGAGGGTCCAGCGCGTTTCCTCCTCGATGTTGCCGCTCGACATGTTGCCATTCTCATCCTTGGCAACCTGACCGGAAACATAGATGAAGTCGCCCGCGCGCACCGCTGGATGAAATGGCAGCGCGCCGTTGCGCTTTCCGATGGTGATGATCTTGTCGTTCACGCCAGAATCCTTTTAGAGCACCGAGGTTTCGATGATGTCCACGCCGCGCTGCCGGTCGATGAGGTAACAAATGCCGCGAGAATCCGTGGTGACATCATTCGAGGAGGCCAAGGCACATCCGGCCGGCGCATCAGTCTCATAGTAGGCCACCTCACGCGGCGCGAACGGATCGGCGATGTCCAAAATTCGCATGCCCTTGGAAAACCATGCGAACGGGATCAGGGTGCCTTTGAAGCGCTCGGAAGGCTGGTGACACCCCATGAACGGCGCCTGCGGCGCACCGTCGGGGTCCAAGCCTTCGACCTGGAAGGTCGAAATCGGCACCGGGCATGTTTCCTCCGTGATGTCGTAGATCCAGGCGAATGCAGGCGCCGCGGGCCTGAGCTTCGCGACATCCTCGTCAGCCACCACCATGACCTGACGGCCCTTCAGCGGCTGCGGAATGGGCAGACAGGTATGGGTGGGATGAGGAAATGCCGGCGATGTGTTGCCGCCCGCGATGCGCTTGGGCTTGGACATGTCCGAGATATCCAGGATGTGGTAGCCGTGGTGCCAGTAGCTCACATACAAACGATCGCCCATGCGCATCGGATGATGGCAGCGTGGCGCCGGACCTTCGGGCCACGGATTCACCTCGCCCCCCGCCTGCCATTGGCCCGGTATCCACCAACGCCCGACCTCTTCCGGCCGCCGCGGATCCTTCAGATCCAGAATCATCATGATGTTGCCGATGTAGCCCTCGGCGGTGGGCGAGATGTAGGCATAGCGACCGTCGAAGTCATAGCGATGCACGCCCTTGCCATAGGTGCGCCACTTGCAGAGCAGTTCCGGCTTGGCAGGCGTCGACACATCATAAATGCCCAGACCGCCGCCGAAGTTAGGATCCCCGCTCTGTCCTTGACGCTCGTGGTTCACGACCATCAACCCATTGGCGGCGCGCACCTTGTGCGAATGCCAACCGACCGGCATCTGAATGCGCGCCAGCTCCTTCGGATTCAACGGATCCGACACGTCCACGATGGTGGTGCCCGTGGGTTCGCGCATATGTCCGATATAAAGCGTCGTACCGTCGACCCATACTTGGCCACCGCCGGGACAGTCGATGTGAGACAGCAGGCGGGTATTCTTGGAGAGCGCCATCAATAAAGCCTGACGACATCGCCGGCGTCGTTTTTGCCGTGCTTCTGATAAAGCGCGAGCGCCTTCAACGTGGGCTCATCGCTGCCGACGAAGAGGATGGCCGGCTGAACGTCGGACAAATTGACGTGTTCGCACCACGTGCCGCCCGGCACCACGACGCTATCGTGCGGCTCCCAGTCGAATCGTTGTCCGCCGATCAGGCTATAGCCGCGCCCTTCGAACGGAGAAAAGACCAGGCTGGCGCTTTGCTTCAGCGGCAAGGTCTTCTCTCCCGGACGCAACATCTGCATAAAAAAGGTCATGGTCTTATAGACCGATTGACCGCTGGTCGGATCGACGTACTCGACCATCAAGGCCTCGTGGCGGTCGCCGTCCCATTCGCGAAATTTCTCGAGCAGCTCGCGCATCATGTCGTAGCGGTAGACATACATGGGCGAGGCGTTGCCGGCGCCGCGGTGATGCGAGACGAAGCGCGGCAGGAACCCGCCGCCGCCATACACACGTTGTGAATAGTCGGCGGGAAAACGCTCGGTCTGCATGGCCTTGCGGATCCGCTGACCTTCTTCTTCCTCGGTGTAATCATGTTCGAAATACAGCGAATTCAAAGTCTCCACCAGCGGCAGATCGAGAATGCTCAGATTGATCGCCGGCTCCGGACTTTGATTGCCATGGTTGTGCCAGGTGTCATGCGGGGTCAGCACCAGATCGCCGGGTCCGAAGACGATGTTCTCGCCCTCCACGCCGGTGAAATTCATCCTGCCGGTGAGCCCCAGTCGAATGGCGTTGGGCGAATGACGGTGTGGCGGCATGATCTCGACCGGATCATTGACGCGATAGGCGACATATAAGGTCGATGCGGTGGCGCGCTGCGGAGCCAGACCCGGATTGACCAACACCAGTGAGCGCCGCTCGGAGGTCTCCGATTTGATGAGCGCCGCAGAGCGGTGCAACAACGGTTCAATCTGAGTCTGATATTTCCAGATATAGGGCACTGCCTTGCGGCCTTGGGCCACTTGGCGGTCCTCGTCGTTCTTGACCTTTCGATCGACCACCCAATAAGGCGCCATTTGGTTGGCATACACATCGCGATGCAAGGCATCGAGCGCGGCATCTAGATCGTCGGTTACAACTTTTTCTTTTGCGCCCATTCTGCACCTTTGTTGAACCAAGTTTGTAAATGGTTCTAGCCGGGGATCCGGGCGAGTCTGACGCGAACCAACTGCGGCGTCAACCGTCGCCTGTGCTATCGTAAGGCAGTCAAGGGAAGTGGCTAACCATATGGATCAAACCGACCAGGCTCTCAGCAAAGTACGCGATTTCATCGAGCGCCAGAATGTGTCGGCCGATGGCCGCATACCGCCGGAAAGGACACTGGCGTCGGAACTCGGTGTCGGGCGGCGCTCGGTGCGCCGCGCACTCGACGTGCTCGAGCAGGAAGGACGCATTCAGCGGCATCAGGGTCGCGGCACCTTTATCGACGCCCGTCAGATGACGGGCTCCTCCATGCAGATGGCGATCGCGGCCGCCGGTGCGACCCGCCCCACCATGGGCGCCGCCCTGGACCAGGTTCTCGAGTACACCAATCCGCTCGAAGTGATCGAAGTGCGCCTGGCCACCGAACCGGTCATGGCGCGTCTGGCGGCGATGCGAGCCTCGCAGGCTGAGATCAAAC
>CAZZWE010000099.1:5284-17863 GCA_964657675.1 uncultured Steroidobacteraceae bacterium | reverse complement strand
TATGAACAGCCGTATTTACAAAGGGTGGGTTGAGCACCGGCGCATGGCGCCGCGCGAACATCGTTTCCGCTACCGCATGTTCATGCTGTATCTGGATTTGGCCGAATTGCCGCAGCTGTTCGATCGCACTCCGTTCTGGTCGGCACGCCGGCCCGCGCTGGCTTGGTTCAAGCGCAGCGATTACCTGGGTCCTGCGCAAGTGCCCTTGGATCAGGCGGTGCGCGACCTTGTGGCACAGCGCATCGGCGCTCGGCCTACCGGGCCCATCCGCCTGCTGACCCATCTGCGTTACTTCGGGTACAGCATGAATCCGGTGAGCTTCTATTATTGCTTCGATCCGTCCGGCCAGACACTGGAAACCATCGTCGCAGAAATCACCAATACGCCGTGGAAGGAACGTCATCAGTACGTGCTGCGGGTCGATGGCCAGGACTCGCGTCTGAAGCGCGTTGAATTCGGCAAAGACTTTCACGTCTCGCCCTTCATGCCCATGGATATGCAATATCACTGGAGCTTCAGCGAACCCGCTGACCGGCTGTTCGTCAACATGCAAAACTTCAGAGCCAACGCACGCATCTTCGATGCCACTTTGACGTTGCACCGTACGGCGCTGACCCCCGCGGCATTGATCCTGGCGCTGCTTTCTTATCCTTTGATGACGTTAAAAATCATTGCCGCAATTCATTGGCAGGCGTTGCGCTTGTGGCGCAAACGGGTGCCGGTGCACGACCATCCTCAACAGGCCATTCGCTGAACTTGGAGATCTGGTGAAAGAGAACTTTATTACGTCCGACGCCCCGGACGCCGCATCGGAACCGGTATCACTGTTGACCCGGCTCGCCCGAAGTCTGCTCATCGGGCAGCTCAGCAAAATCCGCTTGGGGCGTTTGCGCCTCAGCGACTCGGGGCGCACGCAATCCTTCGGTCAGGTCTCCACGGAAGGCCCTTTCGATGTGACCATCCGGGTTCGTAGCCCCCGCTTCTATTCGGACGCCGTGTTCGGCGGCACCACCGGCGCCGGCGAGGCCTACATGCACGGCGCGTGGGACTGCGACAATCTCACCGACTTGGTCAGGCTCATGGTGGCGAATCGCGATCTGATGAATGACGTGGACGCCGGGTGGTCGCGCCTCAGTGCGCCGCTGCTGCAGTTGGCGCATCGCCTGAATCGTAACACCGCTGCGGGCAGTCGCCGCAACATCGCCGCGCACTACGATCTGGGCAACGACTTTTTCGAACTCTTCCTCGATGAAACCATGGCCTATTCCTGCGGCATTTTTCAAAGCGCCGAGTCGACCTTGCTGGATGCATCGATCGCCAAGTTCGACGCCGCCTGCAGCAAACTTGAACTAAAGCCCGGGCAGCATCTGCTGGAGATTGGCACGGGCTGGGGCGGCTTGGCCATGCATGCCGCCACTCACTACGGCTGCCACGTCACCACCACCACCATCTCGCGCGAGCAGTACGAACTGGCCGCGAAAAAAGTGCAGGCCGCGGGCCTGAATGACCGGGTCACGCTGTTGCTAAAGGACTATCGTGATCTACGGGGCGAATACGATGCGTTGGTGTCGATCGAAATGATCGAGGCGGTTGGCCATCAATATCTCGATACCTATTTCAAGCGTTGCGGCGAGCTGCTCAAGCCCACCGGCGCGATGCTGCTGCAGTCCATCACGATACGCGATCAGTTCTACGAGCAAGCCAAGCGCTCCGTGGACTTCATCAAGCGCTTCATCTTCCCCGGCAGTTTCATTCCCTCGGTACGCGCGCTCACCGACTCGATGGCCCGCTCGACCGACATGACGCTGTTCCACCTGGAGGACATTGGTCCCCACTACGCCCGCACCTTGAAGCTCTGGCGTCAGCGTTTCATGGCGCACCAATCGCAGGTGCGCGCCTTGGGGTATCCTGAAACCTTCATCCGCATGTGGGAATACTACCTATGCTATTGCGAAGGTGGCTTCGAGGAACGCAGCTTGGGCGACGTGCAGATGCTGCTGACCAAGCCGGGATCGCGCCGTGCTAGCATCGCCACCGTCCATGCTGCGCCCGCCCAGTAACGCAACTCTCGCTGAGCTCAAATCGATTGCCGGCCCCGGCTCCTGGTTGGAGGCGCCTGAGGACATCGCACCCTTCTTGACGGATTTTCGCCGGCTCTATCACGGCGCCACACCGCTGGTGCTGCTGCCGCGCAGTGTCGATGCGGTGTCGCGCCTGATGTCCGTGTGCCATCGAGAGACCTTGGCCGTGGTGCCGCAGGGAGGCAATACCAGCTACTGCGGGGGTGCGACGCCCGATGAAAGCGGTTCGCAGGTCGTCATCTCGCTACAGCGGCTGAACCGGGTTCGGCAGGTGGATGCGGCTAATTATTCGATGATCGTGGAAGTGGGCGTGACCCTCGCGGGTGCCCAGGGCGCGGCGCGCGACGCTGATCGCTTGTTTCCCTTGAGCTTGGGTTCCGAGGGCACGGCGCAGATCGGCGGCAACCTCTCCACCAATGCCGGCGGCACCGCGGTGCTTCGCTACGGCATGATGCGCGACCTGGTGATGGGCCTGGAGGTGGTGCTGGCCGACGGACGCGTGCTCAACGCGCTCAAAACACTGCGCAAGGACAACACCGGCTATGACGTCAAGTCGCTGTTCATCGGTGCCGAAGGCACCCTAGGGATCATCACGGCGGCCGCGCTCAAGCTGTTTCCGTTGCCCGCCGACACCGCGACCGCGCTGGTCGGCATCGACACGCCGCAACATGCCTTGGATTTGTTGACCCGGCTGCGCCGGGCAGCGGGTGATCAAGTCACCACCTTCGAATTGATTCCGCGCATCGCCGTGGAGTTGACCGTCAAGCACGTACCGGGCGTGGCCAACCCGCTTGAATTCGGCAGCGGCTGGTACCTGCTGGTCGAACTGACCTCGCCCAATCCTGACGCGAAGCTTACCGATCTGCTGACCGGCGAATTGGCGCAGGCCGCCGAAGCGAGCGTCATCCTCGATGCCATGCTGGCCACTTCCATGGCGCAGGGCCAGACGATGTGGAAATTGCGCGAGTCGGTTCCGGAGGCACAGCGCCGCCACGGCGCGAGCATCAAGCACGACGTGTCAGTACCGGTGTCCGCCATTCCGCAGCTCATCGAGCAAGGTACCGCGTTGGCCGAGCGAATCGCCCCGGAAGGCTTCGTGGTGTCGTACGGGCATGCCGGCGATGGCAACCTGCATTTCAATCTCAGCATCAAGCCGCACGCAGACGCAGCGGCTTTCGCGGCCCGGATGCATCCCCTGGAACATGCCATGTTCGATCTGGTGGAGAGCCTGGGCGGCAGCATTAGCGCAGAGCATGGTATCGGCCGCCTCAAGCGAGACGAATTTGCGCGGCGTGCGGATCCAGTGGAGCTGGCTGTGATGCACGACCTGAAACGCGCCTTGGACCCTAAAGGCATATTGAATCCGGGCAAGGTGCTGTGCGCAAACTGACCCTGCCGGTCAAGACCGCCCGCTTGAATCTGCGCGAGTTCGTCAAGGAGGATTTCGCGGCGATTCACACCTACTCATCGGATCCGCGCGTGACCCGCTATTTGTTCTTCGGGCCTCGTGATGAGGACAGCACGGCGGAATACCTCGAGGAATTGCTCGCCTCACAACAGGAGCGGCCGCGCAGCCGCTTCGAGCTTGCGGTGGAAGAAACGGCATCCGGGCGGGTCATCGGCGCCTGCGATCTGTCGTTGATCGAAGCGAACGTGGTCGACTTGGGTTACATGCTGGGGACGCCTGATTGGGGCAAGGGCTATGCCACCGAAATTTCGCTGGCCTTGCTGGAAGCGGCTTTCTGCGAGCTGCGCGCCGAGCGCGTCATATCAACCGTGGACGTCAACAACGGCGCATCGATCCGGGTGCTGGAAAAGATCGGCATGCGTTGGGAAGCGGTGTTTCGCAAGCATCGGCGCGCCAAGAACCGCTGGTGGGACTGCCACATGTTCGTCCTGCCGCGCGAAGTCTGGGAGGCCTCGCGCGGGCAGTTCTAAAGATACTTCAGCGATCCTTGTCGGCTTCGTCCTTGGCGTCTTGTTCGCGCGCGCGTCCTGCCGCGCGTTTTAATACATCTTCATTCGGCATGCCGGTGCGTGCACTGCTGCGCAAGGTCAGTACGCCGCCGATGAGCAGGGCAACCACCAACCCGATGATCAAAATAGCTTTCATGTTAGGAGGTCACCCGGATCAATCCTTCTTGGGAGGTACTGGCCACCAAACGTCCGTCGCGCGAGAACAAGCTGCCGCGCGTAAAGCCGCGAGCCCCGGAGGCGCTGGGACTATCCATGGCGTACAGCAGCCAGTCATCCACACGCACCGTGCGATGGAACCACATGGCATGATCGATACTGGCGATCACCAGTTTTGAGGACAGCATGTTCAAAGCATGCGGCCGCAGTGCGGTGTCGAGCAAGCCGAAATCCGACGCGTAGGCCAGCAAACAACGATGCAGCGCCTCGTCATCCGGCAAGGGAGCCACTGTCTTGAACCACACGTGCTTGACCGGTGCATGCTTGACCGCCCGGGTGAAATCCGGCGGTTCGACCGGACGGAATTCAAAGGGGCGCTTCTGTTCCAGCACCCGACGCATCGCTTCCGGCGCCTTGGTGAGCGCCGCGCGATACAGCGACTGCATGTCTTCGAGTGCTTCAGGCATCGGCACATCGGGCATGCTGATTTGATGATCGAGGCCCACCTCCGGCACCTGGAAGGAGGCAGACATATTGAAGATCTGCGCACCGTGCTGAATGGCCACCACCCGGCGCGTGGAGAAGTGTTTGCCGTCCCACGCCCGATCCACCTCGTACACGATGGGTGAATTGAAATCGCCGCGCCGCAGGAAATAGGCGTGCAGCGAATGCACTGCGCGATTTTCCACGGTTTGCGTGGCAGCCACCAAGGCCTGGCCCAATACCTGTCCGCCGAACACCTGGGGACTGCCGATGTCGCGGCTCTGGCCGCGGAACAAATTAATCTCCAGACGCTCCAGCGTCATCACCTTGATCAAATCTTCGAGCAGCTGGTTCATCTTGAATTCAGGTCGTTTCCGTTCCGGCGACGCCGAGTCGCTTTTGCATGATCGGACTGGTGGTGGTGTATTGCAAGAATTGCCGCTTTTCAGGAAACAGATGGTGCTGGATGGCGAAGGCCGTCAACGCGGCTTCATGAAAGCCGCTCAAAATGAGTTTCTTCTTGCCGGGATAGGTGTTGATGTCGCCGATGGCAAAAATCCCCGGCACGCTGGTCTGAAATTTCTCGGTGTCGACTTTGAGCGCGCGTTTCTCGAGTTCCAAGCCCCATTCGGCAATGGGACCGAGCTTCGGGTGCAGACCGAAGAATGCCAGCACGTGATCGGCGGCGCTGTGGTGCGTCAGTCCATCGGTCGTTTGAATATGCAGGCCGCTCATCTTCTGGGTGTGATCCTGATCCACCGCCACCACATTGCCCTCGAGCAAGCGCATTCGGCCGGCGGCCACCAATTCGCGCATGCGCGCCACCGTGGCGGGTGCGGCGCGGAATTCAGAGCGCCGATGCACCAGCGTCAACGAGCGCGCCTTCTCGCACAGCGCCACGGTCCAGTCGAGCGCTGAATCCCCACCGCCGCAGATGACCAAATCCTTGCCGTGAAAATCGGCCGCCGTTTTGACCCGGTAATGCACCGACTTACCTTCCAGGTGTTCGATGTCCGGCACGCTCAAGCGGCGCGGTTGGAAGGAGCCGACACCGGCCGCGATCACCACGGCGCCGGCGATCAATGAGGTCCCGCCGGAGGTCGCCACATGAAACTTACCACCCTCCAACAGCTTCACTTCGGTCACTTCCTGCCCTAAGTGGAAGGTCGCGTTGAAGGGCTTGGCCTGCTCCAGCAGCCGATCGATCAATTCCTGGGCGCCGCAAATCGGCAGGGCCGGAATGTCGTAGATCGGCTTGTCCGGATACAGCTCGGTGCATTGGCCGCCGGGACTTGCCAAAGAATCGATGATGTGGGCGCTGATGCCGAGCAGCCCTAGTTCGAATATCTGGAACAAGCCGACCGGGCCTGCACCAATGATGACGGCATCGACCGCCAAACTGCTGGGAGACGCTGCAACCGCTTCCGACATTGCGCCTAATCCTCGTGTTGTGACCTTCAAATCGGTCGCGGATTGTAGCTGAATGCATCCCGCCGTGCGGTACGCTCAGAGCATGAACACATTGGTCTGGTTTCGGCAGGATTTGCGGCTGGCGGACAACCCCGCCTTGCACGCGGCATTGGCATCAAAATCGGTCATCCCCGTCTACATCTGGGCACCCGAGGAGGAAGGCGCTTGGCCGCCCGGCGGCGCCTCTCGCTGGTGGCTGCATCATAGCCTGGCGCAGCTCGAGCTGAGCTTGCGCCAACTCAACTCGCGGCTGACCCTGCGCCGCGGCGCGGACTCGTTGCGCGTCTTGTTGGATTTGGCGCGCGAGTGCAAAGCCACTCAGGTGCTGTGGAACCGGCGCTACGAGCCGGCGATCATCGCCCGCGACACCGCCATCCGAACGGCCCTGAACGGGGCTGGCATCGAGTCTAAAAGCTTCAATGCCTCCCTGCTGCATGAACCCTGGACGGTCAAAAACAAGTCCGAGTTACCCTTCCAGGTCTTCACGCCATTCTGGCGCCATGTAACAGCCCTTGCGGATCCGCCTGCGCCCCTGCCCGTGCCCGCGAGCATTCCGTCGCCCCCTCGCTGGCCCACCACAGTGCCGCTCGAAGCGCTTGATTTGCTGCCCAAACTCGATTGGGCCGCAGGCTTTACACAGGCGTGGACACCGGGTCCCCCATCGGCCCATGCGCAGTTGCAGCGCTTCTTGCAGCAATCGTTCGATGAGTACCCCACGCTGCGTGATCGACCTGACGTGCGCGGCACCTCGCGAATGTCGCCGCATTTGCACTTTGGCGAGATCAGCCCGCGCGAGATTTGGCATGCAGTACGCGCCTTTGGACTCGAGCGCGGGCAACACACCACGTGGCGCGATTCGCAATTTCTGACCGAAGTCGGCTGGCGCGAATTTGCCTACCATTTGCTGTATCACTACCCACAGACGCCTTGGCACCCGCTGCGGGCGCCCTACGCCGCCTTTCCGTGGAGAACCGATCCGCAGGCCTTGCGGGCCTGGCAACGGGGTCACACCGGCTATCCCATCGTCGATGCAGGCCTTCGGCAACTGTGGAGTACCGGTTGGATGCACAATCGCGTGCGCATGATCGTGGGCTCCTTCTTGGTCAAGGATCTGTTACTGCCGTGGACGGACGGCGCGCAATGGTTTTGGGACACCCTGGTCGATGCCGATCTCGCCAGTAACACCCTCGGCTGGCAGTGGGTGGCGGGTTGCGGCGCCGATGCGGCCCCCTACTTTCGTATTTTCAATCCCGTCACCCAGGCAACCCGGTTCGATCCCGACGGTACCTATATACGAGCATGGGTCCCGGAACTCGCGCGGTTAGGCAGCGATTGGATTCATCAGCCCTGGGCGGCTCCGCCTAAGGTTCTGGAAGATGCCGGGGTGACGCTTGGAACCAGCTATCCCGAGCGCCTGGTCGATCATTCCGTAGCCCGTGCCCGCGCACTGCAGGCGTTGGCGCAGATCCGCGCGCAGCCCAAGGGGTGAAAATTATTTCCGCAGCACGTTACGCACGCCGCCTGAAATCAGTGCGGTGACATCGAGCAGCGCCCCAGCCATGGCGAAGCCGTCAGGGGCCGCGAGATACCGGGGCCGCCACACGGGATTGAATTTCTCCTTGAACTTACGCAACCCTTCGAAGTTATAAAAATTCTCTCCGTAGCGCTGCACCATGCGTCCGAGCTTGTGCCAGGCCGGCGCCAGCGCGTGATCCTCGAGTCCCGACAACGGCGCCATTCCCAGGTTGAACCAGCGAAAACCATTGGCTTTGCCCCAGAGCATGCATTCCACCAGCATGTAGTCGATCACGCCTTTGGGCGCGTTGCTGTCGTAGCGCATCAGGTCCACCGAGAGTTCGGCATTGCCGCCGCGCCATAGGTTGGCAAAGGCCACGATCACACCCTTGCTGCGCACCACTCCTACGTCGAAATGACTGACGTAACGCTCCTCGAAGAAGCCGAGCGAGAAGCGTTTTTCGGCGGTTTTTTTCTCATCCAGCCAGGCATCGGAAACCGCGCGCAACTGCGGTAAGGCATCCGCCACCTGCGCACGCGACAGCATTTCAAAACTGGCGCCGTCACGAATGGCGCGCCGCTGGGCCTGCCGCAAGTCTGCACGCGCGGACCCTTCAAGACCAAAGGTGGTCAACTCCACCCGGGCTTCCTCGCCAAGCTTGCTCAAGGTTAGCCCGAGATCGATGTACAGGGGCAGGCGCTGCGGCGTTACTTGGTAGAACACCGGCGATACCGCCATGCCATCGCATTTCTCGAGAAACTCCCAGGCCAACGCTTCGCCTGCTTCTTCAGGCCCGATCGGATCGCCCATGGCAATCCAACTGTTACCCTGGGTTTGAAACATGATGCAAGCCGACCGGTCGGCATTGAACAGCAGATTCTTATCCCCCAGCAGTGCGAGGTTCGCGGTCGTGTCCTCGGATTTTTCAATCAACACCGCCACCTGTTCCAACTCCGTAGAACTCGGCGGCGAGAACAAGGGCCGCGCCGGACGCAGCACGCGCCACAAGCCATAGGCGGCGCCGATCATCACCGCCAGCAACGAGCCGCGCAGACTGCGGGGAGCCGAAGCATGAAAGGCGAATTGCCACCACAGCTCATTGTCGTAGGGCAGATGGCGGTAGGCGAACAACACCAGCCAGCCGGCCGTGGCCAGCACCAGAAAAAACGCCACCACCCAGGGTCCCGAGTAATGCTGTTCAACCAACGAGGCGCGGCGCATGAACCGCCGGCGCGCCGAGGCCAGCAGAATCGCCACCACCGCAAGCACGGTGGCCTCTTCGTAGTCGAATCCCTTCAGCAGCGAGACGATGACACCCGCGCACAGCAGCCAGATGGTCAGCCACCAGGCGGTGTGCAGCCGCCGATACAGCCCATGCGCAATGATGAGCAGGCCTACGCCGACGGCGCTGCCCAGCAAATGCGACAGCTCCAGTACCGACAGCGGGACGAAGTCGTGCAGCAGCGTGATGCGATTGCCCAACGCGGGCGTGGCGCCGGAAAACAGCAGCACGGCACCTGCCAAAAATACCGCCATGGAGATGGCTTGCGGCGTCACGGCGATCAGGAAAGTTCGCAACAATTGCAGCAAGCGCACCGCCGGACCGCGATGCACCCACAATTCGTGCACACCCAGCAGCACCAAGGCCACGATGAAGGGGGTGAAATAATAGATGGCGCGATAGGCCACCAGCGCGCCCAGCATCCGATCCTTCGGCATCTCCGGCAGCAGCAGCAACAGCACGAACTCGAACACGCCGATTCCGCCGGGCACATTGCTGATCACGCCGGCGGCGAGCGCGATCAAGTACACGCCCGCAAAGGCGGCGAAACTGATGGGCGCATGTGTGGGCAACAACACGAACAACACGCCGGCGGCGCACAATAAATCGATGCAACCGATGGCAATCTGCGCGAACGCGATTTTCGGTCGCGGCACCGGAATTTCCAGGCGCCAAATTTTGAGCGGCGCGTGCCGGGTGCAGACCAGCCACACATAGCCGGCGACGCCCGCCAGCAGGACACATCCGGCAGCCGTGGCAAGCCAGGCGTGCACGTGCAAAATCGAACCCGACAATCCGGCGTTTGACAACAACGACAGGCCGAGGAGCACGCCCGCGCCCAACCCAAACGTCAAAGTGCCGAAGCCGATGATGGTGGCGATCTGCTTGGCTTTTAAGCCCACTGCCGAATAGGCGCGGTAGCGAATTGCGCCGCCGCTCAAGGTGTTCAGCCCGACGTTGTGGCCGATGGCATAGCTCATGAACGAAATGAGCGCGATCTTGGGATAGGGGACCCGTGCGCCCGCGAAGCGCACGGCCAGCGCGTCATACAGCGTTAAACAGCCGTAACCGCCGCATGTAAGAATTGCAGCCTTCCACAGTTTCTCGGCGGAAATGGCTTTGACACGTTCCAAAATGTCGTGCAACCGGTATTGGCCCAGCAAATGGTGCAGCCAATAGATCGCGAGCCCAAAAAGAGCAATACCTAAAAGGGTCGTCCAAACCGGAACCCGTCGTGCTGAAACCGCGTGTGCCAAGTGACTATCCTATCAGCCTCCATCGGCGGGCTGAAAACTGCTAGGGTATGTTTTTGAAGTAGACGACACGGGTGAGGTACGCATGAGTTCCGCCAACGAAGGCCGACAGGCCACCATGGATTCGGCGCAGATTTATCGCGAGGATATTTTTACCGATCGTAAGGTAGGCACCATCCGCAAAATGACGCCGGTCACCGCCGACGGCGGCGTGGACACCACACGGCCGGTGATCTTCGTGGGGCAGGCACAGGTCATGACGCCCATGGGTGCGGTGCCCATCAGCTTTGAACTGGACGCATTGACGTTGGATGTCGCCATCGAGAAATTTGGCCCGGCGGCCGAACAGGCCGTGCAACAAACCATGCGGGAATTGCAAGAGATGCGCCGTGAGCAGGCCTCCTCGTTGGTGATTCCCGATGCCGGCGCGGGATTGCCCAGCGACGTGCTGAGCCGCGGCGGACGTCCGCGGCGCTAGGGATTCGCGGTCTCGAGTTCATCCCAACGCGAGTAGCACTGCTCGAGTTCCGCGGTCAATGATTGCAGTCGACGCAGCGCGTCGGCGGCCCGGTCGCGATCCGCGCTGAACGACTGCGGGTCGCCGATCAATGTCTGCAGCTGCAATTGCTCCGCCTCCAGGCGCTGGATCTGTTCCGGCAGCAGCTTGAGCTCACGCTGTTCGTTGTAAGAAAGCTTGCGCGCCTTGCGCGGCACAGGTGTCGGCGTGGGCAGCGACACCGGCGCCGCTTTGTTGGCGCTCTTCGGAGTCGACTTGGCAGCGCCCACCTTCGGCTGATTCAACCAGTCGGTGTAGCCTCCCACGTACTCATTGATTCGACCGCCGCCTTCGAATACCAGCGTGCTGGTCACGACATTGTCGATAAAGGCGCGATCGTGGCTGACCAGCAGCAAGGTGCCGCTGTAGTTGGCCACCATCTCTTCCAATAGCTCCAGCGTCTCGGCGTCCAGGTCATTGGTGGGTTCATCCATGACCAGCAAGTTGCTCGGCTTGGCGAACAATCGCGCCAACAGCAGGCGATTGCGTTCACCGCCCGACAGCATGGTGATGGGCGCGTTCAAACGCTCCGGCGGAAACAAAAAGTCGCGCAGGTAACCGGAGACATGCCGTGGCTGCCCATCGATGGTCACGGTATCGCCGCTGCCACCGGTGACGTTGTCCATGATGGAGCGGGTCGGGTCGAGCTGATCGCGCTGTTGATCGAAATAAGCGATTTGCAACTTGGTGCCGCGTTTGACGATGCCGGAAGTCGGTTCGAGTTCGCCCACCAGCAGCTTGATCAGCGTCGACTTGCCGCAACCATTGGGGCCAATGATGCCGATTCGATCCTCGCGCATGATGCGCGCCGAGAAATCGACGATCACAGGCTTGGCATCGAAGCAAAGATTCACATCGACCGCTTCGAATACCACTTTGCCCGATTGCGCGGCATCTTGAGCGCGGATTTCCACTTGCCCAATACGGTCACGCCGCTCACTGCGCTGGATGCGCAGCTGCTTCAGCGCACGCACACGGCCCTCATTGCGGGTCCTGCGTGCCTCAACGCCGCGGCGGATCCAGACCTCTTCCTGCGCCAACTTCTTGTCGAACAGCGCAGCCTGTTTGGCCTCCGATTCGAGCGCGGCCTGCTTCAACACCACGTAGTTGTCATAGCTGCCCGGCCAGACTCGCAGTTGACCTCGGTCCAGTTCCACGATCTTAGTGGCCAGGCGCCGCACGAAGGCCCGGTCATGGCTGATGAAGAACAGCGCCCCTTGGTAGTCCAGCATCATGGACTCGAGCCAGGTGATGGCGGCAATGTCCAAATGATTGGTCGGCTCATCCAGCAGCAGCAAATCGGGATTTGATACCAATGCCCGGCCCAGCATGGCCCGCCGCCGCCAACCGCCGGACAGTGAACTCATGGGCGCATCTTCCGGCAACTCCAGCCGGTCCATCACTTGATCGACCTGTAGTTGCGCCTGCCAATCTTCTTCGCCGCTCGCAGGATCGATGCCCGCCAGAACCACGTCACGGACGCGCTCCTCGCTGGCCGCCGAGACCTCCTGCGCCAAGGTCGCCACGCGCACGCCCGGGCGCACCCACACCTCGCCGCTGTCGGGCAGAATCTGCCGGGTCACCAGCTGCAGCAACGAGGATTTCCCCTCGCCAGTTCGGCCGAGCAGACACACGCGCTCGCCCCGGCGGATTTGCAAGTCCGCATGGTCCAGCAGGGGTTTGAGTCCAAAACTTAAGGAAACTTTATCAAGACGCAGGATGGGCATGAGCCCGCGCATCTTAATCGATCCGGAGCTTCCTCAGTACATTGCCGCCAACGAAACATACACGCCCCGCTGCGGGGG
>CAZZWE010000099.1:0-5274 GCA_964657675.1 uncultured Steroidobacteraceae bacterium | reverse complement strand
CGGCTTGCCGGCAATCCGCCCGAGATCGGTCCAGGCGGCCGTGACGCTGAAGTACTTCACCGGCGTCCACGCGATGAATGCATCTTCGGCGCTGTTTTCCTTGAATGCGCTCAAATCGTTGGGTTTGCCGCGGTATTCGACGCCCAGCAGCACGTCATCGTTCAGCCACAGGGCCGCGGACACTTCCGGCTCGAGCCGATAGTTGCCTTGATCGCCGCCAAATCCCAGCAGCCCAAATTGATCGGCGCGGGTGCGGCGAACGGTCGCGTCCACGATGACGTTATGGCCGGCCACCGCCGCGAAAAATAACTTGGTGGCGGCCACGTACAGATCGACGTCCTGGCCTTTCGCCGCACCAACGGCGCGCGGAATCTGCTCGAAGTCCAGCGTGCGTTTCCACTGAGCGCCGGCAGCGATCTGCGGCAGCCAGGCGTCGGGCTCGAACACCGCATCGCCGATCAGCCGCACTTTCAAACCGATGATGTCCTGACCCAGTGTCAACCCAGGGACGACGGAACCGGCATCAAAACGCTGCCGCGCTGCGGAAATTTCCACCCGATTATCGATTCCCACGCTGGCTCCGCCGGTGCGCAGGCTGAAGTCTTGCGTCGACACGTACGTAAAAAATGCACTGGCGCCGATTTGCTCGTTGGTCTCCAAGCCACCGATCAGGGCCCAGGGCACCAAGCCGCCGCCGGCGCTGCCCTCCACCTGCGTCACGCCACCAGTCCATTGCAGTCGATCGCCCGCCGCAGCGAACTGCGTTGGTGCAATCGCGGCGCAGGCCACCGCGGCGCCTATTGCAATGCGCTTGATGAATCTCATGGTTGTCAAGGTTAATCAGCTTGACGGCTCGATATTGTGTTCAAACGCACAGCCTTATTGCGGTGCTGCGCATAACCTAGGGCTTTTATCAGGCTGATCCATGATTGCCGCCCCCGTTCGAACGCTGAGCATCGCGTTGTGGTTGTTCCTCGGCGCCAACGCAGCCAGCGCCAAAGCCAGCCTCTATGAGCGTTTGGGCGGCCAATCCGGAGTCGCCGCGATTGCCGACTCACTGATCGACCGAGTCGCAGCCGATCCCACCTTGGGCCGCAGCTTCGCCGATACCAATTTGAAGCACATCAAGACGCTGCTGGCCGAACAGATCTGCGACTTGAGCGGTGGCCCCTGCCACTACTCGGGCGACACGATGAAGGAAACCCATGCGGGTCACCACATTTCGGAAGCCGAGTTCTACGGAATGGTGGCCGACCTGCGCGAGATCCTGAAGCAGCGTCATGTGAGCATTGGCGCGCGGAACGAATTGCTGCGCTTGCTGGCGCCGATGAAACGCGACGTGGTCGAAGCGCCGCGGCCCACGGCGAAATAGCGTTGCGCGCTCATGTCCACGGTTTGCTAGTGGCGGGACTCTGGACGGCCAGCGTCACGGCGGCACCGGTCACCGTCAACGTCTCTACCGTGTCCGGCATTTCCGCGCAGGACACCGTCATCGTATTCAGCCCGTTGGATTCAACCCCGGCGCCGTCCCATGATTCCGCCACCATCGATCAAGTCGACAAGCGCTTCGTTCCGCGTGTGACCGTGATTCGCACCGGCACCGAGGTGTCATTTCCCAACAGCGACCACATTCGTCACCAGGTGTATTCCTTCTCTCAGCCCAAGGTGTTCACGCTGAAACTGTACGCCGGCACCTCCAGCGCCCCGGTCACCTTCGACAAATCCGGACTGGTCGTGCTCGGCTGCAACATCCACGACTACATGGTGGGTTTTGTGGCGGTGGTCGACTCGCCCTATTTTGCGAAGCTGTCCGCCTCAGGAAGCGCTGTGCTCAATTTGCCGGCCGGGCGTTATCGCCTGCGCGTCTGGCATGCCAACTTGACCGCCTCGGTACCGCAGCAGGATGTGTCGGTACAAACCGCGCCGCTCACGCTGGCGGTGTCGATCAATCTGGACAGCGCTGCTCCCACGGTTGCTCCCTGGCCGGATTGACATGGCTCTGCAGACCCGCATCGCCGTGACTTTCTTGCTGCTGCTGACCGCAGTATTGGCTGCCGCCCTGGGCGCGGTGTCGGCGGCCAATCGCGGCAATGCCGAGCGTGAGGTCGAACGGCAGCTCGATGTCGGCGCATCGGTTTTTTCGCGCTTGCTCGAAACCAATCGTCGCCAGCTGACCCAAGCGGCGCAAGCGGTGGCCGCCGATTACGGATTCCGCGAGGCCGTGGCTACGCGCGACACCGACACACTGGAGTCCTCGCTGGAGAACAGCGGCCGGCGCATCGGCGCCGCGATGGTGGTCCTCACGGCATTGAATGGTGATGTGATCGCTTCGTCCGGCGCCAACCTCCAGCCGGGCGCACCCTTTCCGATCTCCGCCATGATCAAAGCCGGCGACAGCGGCAGCAGCATGATGGTGGATCACGGCCGAATCTATCAACTGGTCGCGGTATCGGTGCGCAGCCCGCTGCCCGTGGCATGGATCGCGATGGGTTTCGAACTGGACGACAAAGCCGCGGGCGAGCTCGCCGACATCACCGGCCTGTCAGTCACTCTCGCCGTGAGGAGCGGCGATCAGTGGACCGACGTGATTCGCAAAACGCCGCGCGGCCAGACGCGCACCGCCGATGTCGCCACCCGCCGCATCGAACTGTCCAATGTCGGCCAAGCCAGCGTCGTGGCCATCCTATCGCGCTCGTTGGCGGAAGCGCGCGCTCCCTTCGAGCGGCTGACCGACATCCTATTCATCATCGCCGGGGTGAGCTTGGTTGCCTTCGCCTTGGCTGCCTTCTGGATTGCCCGCACCATCACCCGTCCCTTGCAGGATTTGACCCAAGTGGTATCGCAGATGCGCGCGGGAAGTTACAACGTCGCGGTTCATTACGTGCAACGGCACGACGAACTCGGCGTGCTGGCAGACGGCCTGCGCTTGATGCAAACCGCCGTGCAATCTCGCGACCAGTCGATACGACGGCTGGCCTACGAGGATGGACTGACCGGGTTGATGAACCGGGTTGCATTCGGGGCCGCGCTGACCCAGGCGCTGGAGACCGCACGTTCGCAGCCCGTCGCCGTGGCGGTCATCAACTTGCACCGCTTTCGCCGTATCAACGAGCATCTGGGCTACTCGGTCGGTGATGCGGTATTGATCAAGATGGCCGAACGCCTGGGCGCGGTGCCCTCGATCAACGCGGCCGTTGCGCGCCTGGCGGCCGATCAGTTCGCCGCGTTTACGACGTTGCGCAACGGCGATACGCCGCAGAGCTGGGGAAATTCGCTGCTCGTGGCGCTCTCCGACCCCGTCCATGTCGAAACGCAGCCCATCGATATCTCGGCGACGCTGGGCCTGGCGCAGACCATCGGCAACACGATGTCGGCGGATGAACTGATGCGCTGCGCCGACCTGGCACTGGAATGCGCTCGTCGCGAAAAGCGCCCCTTGTCGATTTACGAGCCGGCCCTCAAGCCCGCTGCCTTGGTGGATCAACTATCCCTGTTGGGCGAACTGCGACGCGCCGTCGAGCAAGACCAATTCGTGCTGTATTTTCAACCGAAGATCGAGTTCGCCACCGAGCGGGTGGCCGGCGCCGAAGTGCTGTTGCGCTGGCAGCATCCCACGCGCGGTTTGCTCGCTCCCGTTGAGTTCATTCCATTTGCAGAACAAACTGGATTCATCCGTCGCCTGACTCGATGGACGTTGAATCATGCCATCGAACAAGCCGCACGATGGCACGCCGCCGGCAGTTCGCTGTGCATCGCGGTGAACATCAGTGCCGAGGACTTGAGCGACCCGCGCTTCGACTCGCGGGTTGCCGCTTTGCTCACGCGCCACCAACTGCCGCCGTCGTTACTGACCCTGGAGCTGACCGAAAGCGGCTTCATCGAGGATCCGACTCGCGCATTGCAAGTGCTGAACGCACTCGCGAGCCTAGGTATCGGACTGTCCATTGATGACTTCGGCACCGGCTATTCCTCCTTGAGCCACTTGGCCCGCATGCCCGTAAACGAAGTCAAAATCGACAGCAGTTTCGTCCGGGGCCTGGAAGCCGACCCGGAGTTTGTCACCGTGGTGAAATCCGCCATCGACATGGGTCATGGACTGGGCCTGAAGGTGGTGGCGGAAGGCATCGAAACCGAAGCCGCAGCCTCGGTGTTGCGCGAATTGAGTTGCGACATCGCTCAAGGATATCTGTACGCAAGGCCGATGCCACGCTCAGTGCTCGAGATCTGGTTGCAAGGCAAAGCCCGTGTGCCGGTGATTGCCATACCGGCGGCATTCACAGTCGACGATGTCAGTGACACCCTGAACCTGGCCACGTATTAGCCGGTAATTCTTTCAAGCGCTCACGCGTTGCAAAAAGCGCGAGTCGGGATCAGATATTTCCTACGCCAGCTGTGCATGGACATGCGAATGCTTTGTTCACACAATGCTTCGCGTGAAGATTCTCAACGATACATTAGACACCCTGGGACGACGGTATTTGGCGGTCTCGCCATTTCTGATCATGGGGTCTTTGCTGGCGGTGTTCCTGCTGGCCGGCGCTGTACAGCTGCGCTTGCAACACGCGGGCGAACGCGCGCAACTGTCCGCGGAGCGTGACCGCGCAGTGGACGCACTGCAGAACTCGCTGTCCAGGGCCGTGGGCGCTCAGCGCGGCTTCCTGCTGACCAGCGATGCTCAGTACCTGGCGCTGTACAACAAGGCTGTTGCGGACGTTGAGCCGCAGCTCGAACGGGTGCGCGCCGCCTACAACGGCACCGAAGTGGCGCAGTCGGATTTGCGCGATCTGCAGTTACTGGTCGGCAAGCGTCTCGCAGACCTCGCGATGATTCGCACCATTCAACAAACTCAAGGTACAGCCACCGCGGTGGACCTGGTGAAGACCCGGGTGGGAACGGATGCGGGTCAGGAAATCGGGGGCATCCTCGATCGCCTGCGTCAGCGAGAGACCGATGAGCGCAATGCCGCGGACGGCTATTGGCTGAGCTCACTGTCATTAAGCCACTGGATCACGCTGGCCTGCGCGCTGTCGAGCTTGTTGCTCACAGGCATTGCGGCTCTGAGCCGTAAAGTTTGCCTCCGCCCCACCCCAGCTGATCGAGACGGCGGTGGGCGTCGGCATATCATGGACGGCGGCGTTGACGGCGGCGAGAAAGCCCTGATCCGTGTTCGGGGCGAAGTAGACCTTGATCTCGGCCTGCGGGGCAACGGCTCCCGCCACCTCGATATCCAGCATGACTTCGCCGTCCGGGCCGTTCGGGTCATGGGTAGGCTGG
>CAZZWE010000098.1:15296-17869 GCA_964657675.1 uncultured Steroidobacteraceae bacterium | reverse complement strand
AGCCGGATGCCTCTCCCACGTTCGTCAACGACAGATGCTGGCTCCACGCCGCCCCATGCACGCGCCCCGTTAGCACCACTTCGCCCGTCAAAAGCTGCGGCACGCGCGCGAGTATCACCACGGGATCGCCGCTGTATAAATCCATCGGCAAGGGGGCCGCCAGGTCGACATTCACGCCCTGCGGCCACTGAACCTTGAGATCGATCAACGCCGGCCGCTCGAGTTTGGCGAACAGTTCCTGCATACGTGCTTGCACCTGCTGTCTTTCGGCGATGAACGTGTAGCTGCCACGTCCCGCGGCAGCTGCCTCACCGAGAAAATAGGCGTTCGGCGCCGCGCCGATCCCCACCGTAAACAGTCGCTTGTCACCGATGCGATCGTGAATCAGCCTGATCAATTCGGCTTCGTTGCCGACGCTGCCGTCGGTGATGAACACGATCTGCTGCAAATAGCCGGGCATCGCGGGACTCGACATCGCAGCGTCCAACGGGGCGCGCATTTCGGTGCCGCCGTTGGCGCGCAAGCCGGCCACGAATCCGCTTGCCTGCGCGCGGCTGGTCGCCGTCACCGGCTGGGGCGCAGCGAACAGGCTGGAATAGTCGCTGGCGAACTGGATGACGTTGAAGCGATCGGCCTGGGTCAGGCGATCGATTCCCATCGACAATGCGGCGCGGGCCTGTTCGATGGAAGGACCTTCCATGCTGCCGGAGGTGTCGATGATGAAGGTCACTTCCCGCGGTAGCGCAAGTTCATCCGCGGCTTGGGGCGGCGACAGCATGAGCAACGCAAAAGTCTCGCCGCCCACCTGCTCGGCAAATGCAGCCCCGGCGACGGTGGACACGGCCGCCTGAGTCCATACCAACTCGAAGTCCCGATCCGCGACGACAGTATGACTCTGTAAATGCACCCGTTTGCCGGCAGCAGAATTTTGCACCTCGACGAGGTGATGCAGGCTTGAAACCTCGCCCAAGGTGAAACCCGGCTCAAGGTCAACGTCGATGCTGACCTGCTGTGGTGCCGCTTGGACCCGCTCAGGGGTCGCGGTCGTGCCCAAGGCCGCGTTCACCGCAGCCGCATCGACCGCCGGCATCGGGCCCGTCGCGTCGACCGGTGCGCCCGGCGTATACCGCGGGGTGATCGCCAGCGGCAAATTGAGCGTGTAGCGGCCATCGCGCAGCGGCAGCGTTTCCAAATAGGCAATTTCAATGGTGAGCGACGCATGCGGCCCGATATTGGCGACCGCAGATGTAAACAGGTTGGGCCGCTGTTGTTCTACGAGGCTGGCCTGCTTGCCTTGGGCCTGCGCTTCCGTGTACAGGGCGCGCGCTTTCTCCTTCTCGTGAACTTCGCCGCGGATGGTGCGCTCGCCGATGTGCATCAGCAGTTCATCGACCGCGCTGTCCTTCGAGAGCGGGAAGACATACAACCCATCGACCCAATCATCCCCGGTATTCGAGAACACTTGTTCTACTTGCACCCGTGCCACATTGCCCGTGACCTGAACGTGCATGTGCGTTGCCACGCGCAATGCCTCGGCAACGGGACCCTCCGGCGAACGACGCAGGTACAAAGTGCCCGAGGGCGTATCGCTGATCGCGTCGGCGGCGCAGACCGAAGCCTGCGCTACGACACCTGCGAAGATGAGAGCCCAAGCCAATAGGCGTACGCCAACGATTCGTAAATGCATGTAAGGCTCCTTGTTTTAATTGGAGCCATTACGCGCGGGTAATGTGTTCGGGCGGCGCCCGTGGCGTGGCAATTTGCGGATGAATTAGGGCAACATTATGGCGCTGCCGCGTGCGACAGATCCTCTCGCCTGTACAGTGCGCAATGCACTTGGTTACTGGATGGACGCCACTGCATGAACTGTGCAACCATCGCAAAAAAGGAGCAGCCATGGCCACCTCAAAGCAGATCACGTTGTTTCATTGTCCTCAAACTCGTTCCACCGGCGCTTTGGCGCTGCTCGAAGAACTTGGCGCGCCCTACACGCTGCGCACCCTGAACATGAAGGCCGGCCAGAATCGACAACCCGAGTATCTGGCGGTTAATCCCATGGGTAAGGTACCTGCGGTTCTGCATGGCGACGCATTGATCACTGAGCAGGTGGCGATCGGCATCTATATGGCAGATCTTTTCCCGGAGGCGGGTATCACGCCGGCGATCGACAGCGATCTTCGCGGCTCGTATCTGCGCTGGTACGTGTTTTACGCCGCCTGCTTCGAGCCGGCGATGATCGATAAGGCGATGAAGCGCGACCCGGGGTCGGTTGCAATGACGCCCTACGGCGATTTGAATACCACGGTGAGTACCTTGGTCGCGCAACTGGAGAAGGGCCCCTGGCTGCTCGGCGAGCAATTCACGGCGCCCGACGTGCTGTGGGGAACCGCGCTGACGTGGATGACGGGCTTTGGACTCGTCGAACCGGTGGCGCCGATCAAAGCCTACATCGATCGCTGGAACGCGAGACCTTCCGTGAAGAAAGTAGCGGCCATCGATGCCAAATTGCTGGCGGAGCAAGCTGCCTAGTCGGCTGCCTGCGCAAGACAGGTGAGGCTATTGATCGCGATCAC
>CAZZWE010000098.1:0-15196 GCA_964657675.1 uncultured Steroidobacteraceae bacterium | reverse complement strand
ACGTGCTTCTCACCGTTATCGCGCAACCGCTTCCCTTGACAGGGCGATCTTCTCGTCCAGCCAATTAAATACGCGCTCGTGAAACACAGATCGGTTGCCGCTGACGCAGTGCTCGCCGGCACCTTCGCCAGCGGTAAAACGTAGATAATCTTTTTCACAGCGCAACAGCTCAAAAAACGTCTTGCTGAACGCGGAGATATCGTCGTTCTCTGCATCGCAAACGAGCGTGGGGCAGGCAATCTTTCCGATAATGTCCTCCTGCTCGTAGCGAGCGGCATCTACGAAGTAGTCCCAGGGCGTCGCCATACCGTGAGTCAGCATGCCGCGTCGCAGCGCCCAACCGGCGGTCGGATTTTTTGCCAGACGCCCCACGAGCATTTGCAACATCTTCACCAGCCAATGCGGTCGTTGTGGTAATTGCCTCTTGAGTGCCTCCGGCAACGGCAGGCGGGACAGCATGACCCGGAAAAGCCCGATCTGCGCCGGGTCTAGGACACAGAGCGCGACTCGTCCATCATGGGCGGCTGCACGCGCGGCAAGATAGCCGCCCCAGCTTTCTCCCATCAGGATGATCCTGGACGTATCCACGGCGCTGCGATCCACCGCCCAATCGATGACAGCGGAGATGACTTTCTCCCAGTCTGGACGGAAGTGGACGCTGCGTTCGATCAGCAATTGACCCTGTCCCGGACCGTCGAAGATCAGCGCGTGATAGCCGTGCGCCAATGCGGCCGCCGCGTTCCAGAAAAAAGACTCCTCCGCGGTGCTGTCGTAGCCTCCGACCGAGATGATCAGCGGACGGCGAGTTGCATCGACCGCGCAGAAGTATCCGGGAAGTGCCATATCCTCGAACGGTATGGCTATCTGCTCAGGCGGGGGGATCATGACGGCCGCCGCGCGCCGGAAGGCCTCTTGATGACGCCGATAGGCATCGACCACCCGCGCGGGTAGAGGCGCTTCCAGGTGAAACACATAGGCGTTGCGGTAATAATTCGACGCACGAAGAAACGCGCCCTTCGCGCTTTCGCGATGACCGTGAGCTGCGCTCGACTCCGCAGCGCCTAGGGTGCGATCGGCCAACTGCGTCCAGGCGCGATACCAACTCTCGCGATCCTCACCCACCACCTGCGCCGACGCGGCCAAGCACTCGCCGAGTTCTGCTCCCCCGTACGTCCCGTGACCGAGGGTGCGGCGAAGTTGGCCGTCTAATAAGGAATTGCGGAAAGCGATCAAGAGAGGGACACCGCTCGCGGATCTTTCTGCCGTGGTATGGCGATCCCGAATTCAAGGGCGGCAGCACATTTAAAGCCTCCCATTGCATGGGCGGCGATCATGGATTTTGTCCCTGCTTACGCATCATTCTCCCTTGCGCTTGCGGCGGTTCTACTGATTGTCCTCGCCTTGAAACTGCCGGCGCCAAAAGCCAATCGCATTTGATATATTTTTGATCTTCGGCTGGACTCTTTTGGGCGGCCCGACTCTCGTTGGCAGGATGCTATGACAAAAGACGTGATCACGCTCGTGGGATTGGGCCAAACTTTGCCTGTGAAGCGACTATGTTGGGTATTGGCCATTTTTGTGCTCGCCGCTCACACCGTCAAAGGCCGAGACTGGAAAACCGCGTGCCCGACAGCAGCGGCAGAAGCGACCCAACTGCTCTCGGCTCAACCCGCCCCGAAAAATGAGCCTAACGTCACCAGACCCGCCCTTCGAGAAGAACTGCTGCAGATGGAAAAAGTTGATCAAGAGGCTCGTGAGATTTGGGCAGCGGGCGGGAAGATGGGCGATTCATCCAACGATGATCCTGCCCTCCTCCACCTGCGGGATATCGATACGATCAATTTGCAGAAGCTCAAGCATATCGTCACTCAGGACGGTTTTCCCACCGTCAAAATGGTGGGTCACTCCGGTATGGAGGCCGCCTTCATTCTGACGCAACACGCGGATCCACGATTTCAAGCGAAAACGCTGCCCATTGTTGCCGCCCGGTTTAAACAGGGTGAGCTATCCGGCCAAGACTATGCGCTGCTGACTGACCGAGTGCTGCGAGCGCAAGGAAAACCACAGCGTTACGGATCGCAGGTCACGTGGACTGATCAGGGTTGGAAGCCAGAGCCGATTGCTGATGAAGCGCATGTCGATGAGCGTCGCCACGCGCTAGGAATGATGTCGATGGCGAACTATTCGTGCATGCTCAGCGCCATGTACGGTTCCCCGCATTCATAACTGAGCGGTGGGTTACGGTCTTTGCGTGAAGCCACGGCAAACCGCCGCGAGCTTGTTCCCATCAAGATCACGGACATACGCGGCATAAAAATCTGGGCTGTAGTGCAATCGAAGACCCGGCGGACCGTCGCAAGTCCCCCCATGGGCAAGCGCCGCGGAATGGAAGTCGTCAACCGCCTGCCATGAGCGCGCGCTAAACGCCACCATACTTCCATTGCCGCTCGATGCCGTCATCTGATTGAAAGGTTTGCCGATCCAGAATCCAAGCTCACGTGCACCGCCGTCCTCATAAAGGCCCCATCCTGCGGCAACGCGATCCCAATCCGCATCTCCCGTGACACAGCGGGGCATTGCTAACGGAGCCAATGCGGCGTCATAAAATCGAGTAGCAAGAGCTAGGTCGTTCGTGCCGAAGTACACGTAAGAAAGCATTGCGACACTCCCCGTAGTGGATTTTTATCAGGTCAACACCGCGGTGATTATATCGATGGCAAACCGCCGGGTGCGCAGGCTTGCTCCTCCCCCAGGTAAGGCAATATGCTTCGTGTCATGAGCACCACGCCGAAAGCGGGAACACAATTATCATTTAAATCGACTTTGGAGAATTGGGCCGCCGGCATGGATTATTGCGCGATCCCCGTTCCGGCTGATATTACGGACAAGTTGGGAACGAAAAGCGCCGTCTTAGTACAGGCGCGCGTCAATCAGTCGGAGCCTTTCAAAGTCAGCATATTCCCGGCTGGCGGGGGAAAGCACTATATTCGCCTGCGAAAGAAAATCCGCAAAGACGCCAATCTCAGCGAAGGTGATCGAGTGCTCGTGCATATCACTGTTCTGAATCGCGCCGATATCGAGATTCCCAAGGATTTGGCTGCAGCACTTCGAGCCAAGAAGGCCACAGCCCGTTTCAACGCTCTACCACCGGGCAGAAAGCACTACGTCATACGGCGAATCGATGACGCCTCTAAGCCAGAAACGCGCGCAAAGCGAGTGCTTGAGGCCGTCAACGAGGCTTGTAAAGAATAAAACAAGTTGTCGTCGGATCACCCCGATCAGAACGCGGGATTATTGCTGCCAATCAGCCCGCGTTCTGTTCTCTAATACGGTCTAGATCGCACCAGCCTCCGCACCCACAGCCTCATTCGACGTCGACCGGCGGCGTCCTTTCACAATGAGCAATACACCCGCCAATAAAGACAGTGCGCTGACCCAGGAGGCCGAGTCGATCTCCGGCGCCGCGACCACCGCTGCGCCAAACACCTTGTGTGTGCCCTGAAAGTAGTCAGAACTACAGCCGGCACTGCAAATATCAAATTCGCCCGTACCGTTCGGATATGAAAAATAGACTGAAGCGGAGGTCGCCGAACTTAAGAAATCAACCGTCCCGCTCTGGCCTTTAAAGAACGCATCGCCACTCGTTGGACTAGGGTCGAATCCAAAGGTAATCGCCTTGGGAGTCGCGACCAATGCGTTTCCATCCAGGTCCAGTTCTGACCCCACGGCCGATGAGGCGATGTTTACCTGGTACAACCCAGGATTGAATGCCCACGCGATGATGTTGTTCGAATTCAAGGTGCAGCTGTTGCAGTCCGTGGTAATAAATCCACTGATGCCGTCGATGCCGGAGGTGTCGTAGGTATAACTCGCTGCATTCGCGCGCGAGCCCAACCCGACGGCAACCAACGCAATTGCGACTGCAACGCGTTTCCTGTGCAATTTCTTCGAAACATCGAGTTTCATCATTCCGGCCCCCAAATATTTATTACGAACGTGTCCCAATACTCCTAACGTAAAAAGGAGAACAGACGGGACATTTATATTTTCAGAGGTTTCGCGTCGAAAATTACAGCGGGCACGTCAGGGTCGCTAGTCGAAAGCACATTTTCTTTCGCTCTACGCCCGCGTCCAAGGGATATCCCATTGGAACATCGAAGATTCCGACACACTCCGCCCCGAGCCGCTCGAGAGTGCGGCGACTTGCGATATTATCCGGCTGGCAGGTGATCCAAAGCATCTCCAATCCATGCCTGCGCGCCAAAGGCAGGATGAGCCGGCATGCACGCTCGGCATAGCGATGTCCTCGGAATTCGGGCTCCACCGCGTACCCGACGTGGCCGGCATATCTGATGATGTCCTCATTCCAGCCCACACGAAGTCGGATGCGGCCGATGTGCTGGCCTAAATCCGTTTGTAAGCGAAACAAGTAGGCCGGTACGCGCCAAGCGTTGCTCTCGCTACGCTGACACTCAACCAAAACCACATGCAGGTCTGCATCGGGCGGGATATCGGCATCGATAAATTCGAACGACTCTGACACGAGCTGCCCTCCACAACCCTCGCAAGGACGCAGCCATGGGCGCCAAGATAAATGATCCAATCAGGCCACGCGGGCTCAATCCCTTGAGCCCTTCGATTCGAAATGCGCTACGGCAGTTGCGATCGTACCGCGACACCCTTGTCGAATTCATCGAGCGCGCGCCGGGCAAGCTTGGTCGCTTCTCCCATATGACCGCCGAAACTGTCGTGCGGATTGATTTTCTCGATATGATCCATTTCCTCGATCAACTGGACCAGATGCGCATGGGCAGCGTCCACTTCCGGATGCGGACCCCAAGCGGAGGCGGGAATCGCCAACACGGACGTCATTACCAAAGCAGACGACGCAATCAATAACGTTCTCGACCTACTCATTGCTAATACCCTCGTGGGCTTTGCAGCCCAAAGACATGTTGTGACTAAAAAACGTCCCGGCAAGCTTACACCGGGATCTAGAGGCCTTACAGGTGAATACCTATATCGTCAGCTTTCCGCTGTTGATGAATTCAGCCGCCTCCCGCAGCCAGCGTAACTGCGCTTGACCCAGCAGTAATCCCCGGCGAAGGGTGAGATAGAGAATCTGATCGTGCTCGGACCAGGTTGCGCGGCCACGGAGGCACTCTTTGCGCATGACTCGAAGCTCGCCCATCCACTTTTCCGCACGGCTTCGGATGCGGTCCAGCTCGGCCTTGAAAGCGACTTGGTCGGCAATGTGGCTTCCCAATAGCTTCACCAGCAGATCGTATTGGGCACGAGGTGGCTCAGTCGGTGCCACAATCCATTGCTTGAGCTCGTCGAGACCACGTTTTGTGATGGCGTAAATCTTTTTGTCGGGGCGGCTCTCCTGCGCCACCACCTTCACCGTCACCCGACCTTCCTTATCCAGTCGGGCGAGTTCCCGGTAAATCTGCTGATGAGAGGCTCGCCAAAAGTGCACGTAGACGGCCTCGAAATCTCGGGCGATCTCATAGCCCGTCATCTCGCCGCGCGCGAGGACCGTCAAAATCACCTCTCTCAATGCCATACCATCATCCTTCAGCGTCGATATGCATATGGTTGCATATCCACACGCCGATGATTAATATGCACCTAGTTGCATAGCCTTCCATTACGATACAGGAGGAGCTGTATGGTGCGAGACGGACTCGGCGTCGTGGCTGGCCTTCTTGTTTGGATGTTTGGTTTCCTGGTGCTTGCCATCGCATTGGCTCAATGTTGGCCCGCCTATGCGGTCCACGGGCGCGAGTGGACCGCACAGGGAGTCTTTACGTTCACGGCGGCCATGGCCACCAGCAACCTCGTGTTATGGGTGCTCTCCGAAATTGGCGCCGGCTGGATCGCTGGAAAGATCGCGAAACACCGCGCAGCCCTGTGGGTATTTGCCGGTTTGGTCGGCATCTACTTCATCATGCTGCACTTTGTCCTCTACTGGTCACGCTTCCCCGGCTGGTACAACCTCGGCGTCGTCATTCCCTCGGTGCCCGCGGTCCTGCTCGGCGGCAACCTTGCCATGAACAAAATCGTCCCCGCACACTAGAAGTGAGCCACCACCCGGTCGGGGTACTGCTCGTAACGAATCAACTTTTTATCATACTGGATCGAGTCATCCAGCCCGGAGAGCAAAACCTGGCGCAGTGTGGCTCGGTTGCCCGTTGGGGCCACAACGTATTGCTTGCAGCTATGTTTCTAGTGACGATTGGCTTGGTTCTGTTGGCGCTGTAGCCCACGGGCGCGAACCTTGTTTTGGCTAACCACGAGAATTAGTGCAGGCTCGACGTTCACCACTGCATTTGGGGTCAGCGCTTTAATGGGAGGGTCTCTATGTCGCCGCCAGATTGGGAGATGAGCATGGTCATGCCGCTCGGTGTGATCGCCAATCAACTGATAAAAATCGAAGGCGATTTACGCTTCCTGTCCATGAAGGCGGTGGAGCAGTCAGGCGACGAAGGCGCACGCTCCACGAAGGGGATCGACGCGAGATTGGAACTCATCTATGGAGCGCTTGACTCGATCAGTGCTCTCCTGGGACGGCTTCAGGCTGAGATTCACCCGAAGACACACGACATGAAGTCGGGGTCACATAAGGCGGCCCCAGACCGGGACGACTAAGCGCTTTTCGAGCATTAAGAATAGCCCTACAGATGGCGAAGGCATTGGCTTACGACTCCACATTGCGCGCGGGAGAATACTCCCCGCCTCATGAAACATCATCAGGAGTTCTATCAATGAAACATCCACTGGCAGCTTCACTTTTCTTGACAGTCGCCATGACGGCGACCAGCACGCTGGCGCTCGCCGATGAACACGATAACCATCAATACGTTCGTCATGATGAGTGGAAAAAGGGCGCGAAGATGCGCGATGAGGATTGGAAGCGCGGCGAGCATGTGGATTATCACGCCTCGCACCTGCGGGCACCGCCGCATGGTTACGAGTGGAGACAGGTCGACGGCAACTACGTCCTGGCCGCCGTCGCCACGGGCGTGATCGCTTCTGTCGTGGCCGCCGAGGCCGTCGGCCGCTAGGTCTTTTCGCTCGAGCAGCAGCTATCCGCCCAACTTTCGCAAAAAAGTTTCCGCGGTCTGCAGATGTTGAGACCGCTTTGCGGCACCCATACGCACAAGTCCCATCACCAAAACCTCAGTGCGATGGTTGGCCGAGAACTCTTCTCGATGTTTGTCGATGAAACGCCAATAAAGCGCATCCCACACATCGCACCAGGGCCCGCGTTTGAAATCGCTCATCTTTAGGACATAGTTCGAGCTGCTGATGTAGGGTTTGGTCGTGATGCTGCCGCCGTCTGCATACAGCGCCATGGCATACACGTTCGGGACCATGACCCAATCATAGGAGTCGATGAACATCTCCATGAACCACTGATAAACCTGGTCCGGGTGAAATTCGCACAACAGCATGAAGTTCGACATCACCATCAAGCGCTCGATGTGATGCGCATAGGCGCACCGCAACAGCTTGTTGATCACCATATCGAGCGGTGCAATCGAGGTGTTTCCCGACCAGAAGCTCGCAGGGATGGGCCGCACGTGATGCCACGCGTTCTGAGTTCGCATCATCCTGCCCCGTGACCGATAAGCGCCGCGCATATATTCACGCCACCCTACGATCTGCCGGATGAAGCCCTCGAGGCTGTTGATCGGTATCACGTCCTGATGTGCCAGGGCCGCGGCGACGGCCTCACCAGGCGTCAATAACCCGATGTTGAGCGCGGGTGTCAACACTGAATGAAACAAAACGTCATGGTTCTGAGAGATGGCGTCTTCGTACGCGCCGAACTCAGCAAGGCGATCGTGAATGAAGTTACCCAGCCAGGCTCGAGCCTCCGCAGGCGTCACGGGATAATCAAATGGCTCGACGGATCCCGGATTGCCGGCAAAGTTTGCGCTCACATACCGCTGCGCCTCCGGCACGAAGGGGTTGGTTGGGACATGATCTCGAAGCGGTACCGGATATCCTTTCGGCAGCTTCTTTCTATTTTCTTGATCAAAACTCCAACGCCCTCCCATGGGCTTGTTGTCTTGCATCAAGATTCCTGTCCGACGTCGTTGATCCATGTAGAACTGCGCCATTCTCGGCGCCGCACCCTTGCAAAAATGTTTTTCGAGTAAATCATCGCTGCTCAGAAACATGGGACTCGGATGCTGAGTCAACGGGATATGGAACTCGCTGCTCGCGCCATTCAGCCTTTGCTGCAGCCAATCATCGACTACATCGATGACGTGCGCGCCGACAATTCCCTGCTTGCCCAACTGTTCAAACACGCGAGGCGTCGCCGCCGAGGCGAAATCGACATACGCCACTCGCACGCCCTGCTCACGCAAAAAATGAGCATGCGCCTGCATGCTGGCGCGGTGGAGCACCAGCTTCTGCTGATGAAAGCGGTATTGAAAAAAGAACAGCGGATCTTCGATCAAAAAAACGCGGTCGACCCGTTGGGCCAGACGCTTATTGGATTCAAACAATTGATGTGGAAAAAGCAGAAGAGCCTGCATGGCGACGATTCAGAACTAGGGCCAGCGAAAATCTTGGTGCCTCAAGAACTCAAGTTCTTTCAGCCCCATCACTTGTGGACGCGACTTCGCGGCTGCCGTTCCTTTTTCATTGATCCATGGACGTCGTCGCCTTGACGCTTGGCCAACTCCGCCTTGGCCGCCTCAAAAGTCTCCGCGCATTTCGAGTGCAGCGAGATCGGATTGCCCTTCGAGTCACGCGCTGTTTTTTTCGCAGTTTTTTTGTGAAGCATTATGCTGCTAAGGACTCGATTGATTGACGTAAGTAGGCTCACGCATTTGTAGCGGGGTCACTATGGGTACTTTCCATCGACCACGGGTAGGCCATATCTCACCGCCGCATCTGATCGCCCTAGGCCTTCAGAGGTTCAAGCACCGAGACGCAGTTCGCCACCGCGGCGCCGCCCATGTTGAAACACAATCCCAACTGCGCGTCTCGGATTTGCAACCCACCGGCTTCTCCGACCAGTTGGCGAGCCGCCATGACGTGCATGGAGACTCCGGTTGCGCCCACGGGATGTCCCTTGGCCTTGAGCCCGCCTGACCGATTGACGGGAAGGCGTCCTTGAGCGCTGGTCTCGCCGGAGCATACGACGTGTCCGCCTTCGCCCGGCTTGGCTAGGCCCAACGCCTCGGTGATCAGCAGCTCGGCGATGGTGAAGCAGTCATGGACCTCGGCGAAATCAAGATCGTCGACAGTGATTCCCGCTTGCTGGTACGCCTGCTCGATGGCACGTCGCGGCCCCTCGAATGCGACCACGTCGCGGCGCGAAATAGGCAACAGGTCGGTGACGTGTTGAACCGCCCGAAATCCGACGGCTTTACGAAAGCTGCCGAGCAAATCCTTGTGCACCAGAACCATCGCCGCAGCGCCATCCGAGACGGGCGAGCAATCACTCAGCTTCAGCGGATCCGCAATGAGCGGATTTTTTTGGGACACCTGGCGGCAAAAATCCACACTGAGCAGGCGGTTGAAATGCGCCAGGGGATTGTCCATGGCGTTCTTGTGATTCTTCGCGGCAATGTGCGCCAGCGCTTCGCTCGGGTCTTGGTAACGGGCGGCATAGGACTTGGCGATCTCTGCAAAAATCCCCGGGAACGAGATCCCGTGCTCCTCGCGCTGATAACTGGCTCCCGCCAATGCGCGAGTGACGCCGTCGGTATTTTGCGAGGTCATTTTCTCGGCGCCGACGACCAACGCTATCTGAGCCCGGCCCGAATTGACGGCATCCAGAGCGGCGTACACAGCGGTGGCACCGGAAGCGCAAGCGTTTTCACATCGAGTGGCAGGTTTGAATCGAAGCTCCGGGGCGGCACCGAGAATCATGGGCGCGCAAAAGCCGTCCGGAATCAATCCGGAATTGAACTGGCCCAGCCACAGGGCATCGATGTCGGCCGGCGAAATTCCCGCATCGGCGATCGCCTCTTGAGCCGCCGCGACGATCAGATCTTCGATCGACAGCGCATCCATCTTGCCGAAGCGAGTGTGACCCCAGCCAACCATTGCGGCATTCATCATCATCTATCCTCGGAAACTGCGGCCGACACCGTTGCTTCAATGTGCGCGTTAGCAGGCTTGGCACCAAACACATATTCTTCCGGATCTGCCTGTCGCGTCATTTTCCAGAACGCATCGTTTCGCCACGGCGTGATCACCACGACGCGACCTCGGGAATTGCGATACCAGTTATCAACGCCTGTGTGGGTCCACACCATTTTCTCGTGGGCCTCATCGATCTTCTTGCTGTAGTTCCGATAGACCGCTTCGCGCACTTCCGCCGTGGAGGCGTGCTGGTCAAACATCTCCTGCAGGACGCTGGTGGCGTAATCGGTCTGACACTCGACGTTTCTGATCATGCTGCCGCCATGACCCGACCCCACATTGGGCCCGAGCATGATGAAGAAATTGGGAAAGCCCGGCACCGTGGTTCCAAAATAGGCGCTGGCATTATCGTTTTCCCAAAACTCGCTCAAGACTCTGCCGTCCCGACCCACGATTTCATACGAACTCAGCATCTCCGACGCTTTGAAGCCGGTGGCGAGGATGATCACATCGGCCTCTACGGTCTCGCCGTCGGACGCGGTCAGCGTGTTGCCGCTCACGGAGGCAAGATTTTGAGGAATCAGACGCACGTTCTCCCGCCTGAGCGTGCGATACCAGCCATTGTCGAGCAGCATGCGCTTGGCGAACGGCGGGTAATCCGGCAGGACGTGCGGTAACAGATCTTGGCGATCACCCAATTCAGAGATGACATAGTTGGTGAAAAAGCGGCGATGTCTATCGTTGACGGCGTTGACCGAGCGCGCGGGATCGCGCCACTTCGGATCCTTGAACAAGGTCTCATGAACGCGATCATTGAAGGTCCACGAAAGCCGCTGCTCATACCATCCCTTGTAAAGAGGCATGACATTGAGCAGGTATCGCACCGCTTCCGGCACTTCCTTGCCGAACTGAGGAAAGGGCGCCGCCCACTGTTTGGAGCGCGCAAAAATCGTCAATTGCGACACCTTCGGCGCGATGGCCGGCACGATCTGCATCGCGGATGCGCCATTGCCGATCACGGCCACCCGCTTACCCTCGACGTTCAGGCCTTCAGGCCACGCGGAACTGTGGAACACCGTTCCTTTGAAGCCGTCCATCCCCTTGATCGTGGGAACCCGCGGGATGTTAAGAACGCCGGTGGCGCTGAACAAGATATCCGAATAGTGCGTTTGCACCCGGCCGTCGCGGTCGGTGACCTGGACCTCCCACTGAGCATCCCGTTCGCGCCATCGGGCGCGCTGTACTTTCGTGTCAAAAGCGACATGCTTTTGCAGCTCATATTGATTGGCGGTCTTCTCCAGATATCCGAGAATTTCTTTCTGCAACGGGAAGTAGCGCGACCAGTCGTTGGCCGCAAATGAAAAGGTGTAGGTGAGATTGGGCGTATCGACCCCGCAGCCGGGGTAGCGATTTTCCCACCAGGTACCGCCGAACCCCTGGTTCTTCTCGAAGATTTGACACGCAACGCCCATCTCGCGAAGCCGCACAGCTGCGCATATGCCAGAAACGCCGGCCCCGATGATGATGGCTTTGGTGTGCGGCGGTGCTTGCGCCCTTAAGGGCGCGTCATCGAACTTCATCGCCGCGGCGATGATATCGCCGTACTGCTCCGGTACATCCTCCACCATGGCGACGCTGAGCATCCGGGCAAGAAAAGCGCGGCTGGGTCGAGGCAACGCCGCCGGCACACCCTGCGCCCATGCGGTGATCGCCGCACTCGCCGCCGTTCGGATCTCTTTTTGGATTTTGAGCGGCAGGCTGCCGCTATCGTTGTCGTCGAGCCCTTTTCCGCGCCGCGGGATATAGGGCTCCGCGAGCCATTTCTCATCGCCGGTCAACTGCACCAACACCATCAAAAGCGTTGGAATATTGCCCTGCTCGACGCCCTGCTTCAATTTCTCGAGGTCGATCGAACCCGGTAAGGCATTTGTCATATCGCCGTTCAACTTAAAGACTCCTCGACGCGGGCCATTCCACCCGCCGCCATGCACTACCAGCCCACCGAAACGGTACCATAGCTACAAAAAATATACTCACTGGTATTCGGGCTCACAGACCGCTGACCAGATGACCACCGTCGACCGTTATTACGGTGCCGGTCATGTAGGAGGATGCGTCCGACGCCAGCAGCAACAGAGGTCCATCGAGGTCTTGCGATCGGCCCAGGCGACGCTGCGGAATGCGCAGCAAGGTCGCTTTACCCTCGTCGCTGTCCCAAAACCGCCGGTTCATCTCGGTCGGAAACGAGCCCGGTGCGATGGCATTGACTCGCACGTGGTAGCGCGCGAATTCCAACGCGAGCGTCTTAGTCAGCTGGATCACCCCGCCCTTCGATACATGATAGGGCAGCAGACCCATTCCCTGGCGTATGCCGGCGATCGAGGCGATATTGATGATTGAGCCGCCGCGCCGGTGTTGTTGCATGGCGCGTCCTGCCGCTTGCGCCATGAAGAACAGCCCCTTGAGATTGGTATCAAGGACCTCGTCCCACTCCGCCTCAGACTGTTTGAGTGCCATCGCGGCACGTGCAACACCGGCGTTGTTCACCAAGATGTCCAGGTTCTGCATGGCGGAAGCCAGGGCATCGATCGAATCGCACCGTTGGGCGTCGAACACCACCATGCTGCAGTCCCGCCCCTCCCGGAACAATTCGTCCCGCAGCGCCTCCAACTTCTCGGCCTGCCGTCCCGCCAAGATGACGGAAGCGCCCGCTTCCGCCAAAACGCGGGCGAAATGTCGCCCAAGGCCGCCTGATGCACCGGTCACCAGCGCCGTGCGCCCAGTCAGTGAAAACAGCTGAGGAACATCCGCCATTGTTTAAAGCCCCTTACGCGCTGCACGATGTGACGCGTACCCGCCGCCGACGCGAAATATTCCGATGGGAAGAATACTATACTCGGGAGTATCATCGGGCAAATGGCAAGGGCGCTGCGGGCACGGCGCGGGGGAATAACGAGTCCAATGATTTCTACGCATCCTATTTTCAGCAGGAACCGGCTCAACCTGGGCGTGTTTTGCGCCAACACGATCGCGACGCTGACCACATCGCCGGATCGCTTTAGACCCACGTGGCAAGAATGCCTGACGGTCGCGCGGATGGCGGACACGGCGGGCCTTGAGGCGTTGGTACCCATCGCGCGCTGGAAGGGCTACATCGATGACGCGTTTGACCACTGCTCCAATGAGGTCTTGGAACCTTTTACCTACGCTGCAGCCATGGCGCAGGCCACCCAGCAAATCGCCGTGTTCGCCACCACCCATGCGCCGACGGTTCACCCCCTGATCGTCGCAAAACAGGCCGCAACCATCGACGTGATATCCGGCGGCCGTTTTGCCATGAACGTGGTGGGCGGATGGAATCGGCGCGAGTTCGATATGTTCGGCATCGAGCTTCTCGGTCACGAGGAGCGATATGCCTATCTCACCGAGTGGCTCAATGTGATCCGCCAGTTGTGGAGTTCGGACCGCGAGATTGATATTGATAGCCGTTGGTTCCACCTGTCCAAGGCGTTGTCACTGCCTCATCCGGTGCAAGGCGCCTCCGTACCCATCATGAATGCCGGCTTCTCTAACACCGGCATGCGCTTCGCGGCGGCCAACAGCGACATCGGGCTCATCGGACTGATGGGCGAGAACGAACAAGCCTGGGCCGAACAAATCGCGCGCTATAAAAGCCTGGCTCGTGACGAGTTCGGCAAAACGATCCAGGTGTGGACCAACATGCCCGTGGTGATCAGGGACACGGACGCGGAAGCGGCTGAACGTCATCGTTACTACACCGAAGAGATGCCGGACAAACGGGCGATCGACAGTTTTATTGCAACGCTGGCCCGTGAGAACAAGGTGCCGGAGGACAGCGAACAGATGCGCTACATGCGTCGAACCTGCGTTCTCGGCACCGGCGTACCGTTGATAGGCTCGGCGGCGCGTATCGCGAATACGCTGATCTCACTGTCGCGGGCCGGGTTGGACGGGGTGGTGATGAGCTATGTGGATTTCGTGGATGGGTTGCATCGCTTCTGCCGCGACGTATTGCCAATACTCGCCGAAGCGGGCGTGCGCAAAATAGGAGCAGCGGGTCATGGATAAGTTTCGCATCGGAAAGATCACGGTTCACCGCATCGAGGAATGGCAGGGGACGTTTTCCCCGCCGGAATATCTATTCCGCGGTTTCGCGGCCAGTGGTTGGGAGCCGCACGAGGCTGAATTCACGCCGGACTTCTTTCGGCTCGAGGACCGCAAGCTCTACGCATTCCTGCAGAGCTGGGTGCTCGATACGGGGACGCAACGAATTCTCTTCGATACGGGCGCGGGCAATGACAAGGTGCGTCCGGGTATCCCGCTGTTCGGCAACTTGCAAACCGACTTTCTCGAGCGGCTGGCACGGGCCGGTTTCCAACCCGAAGACATCGATGTGGTGATTTGCTCGCATATCCACGTCGATCATGTCGGCTGGAATACCCGGTGGGTCGATGGAAAGTGGCAGGTTACATTCCCGAATGCACGTTACATTCTGCCCTTGGGTGACCGCGATTTTTGGGACCCTTCGATCAGCGGACCCGGCCCCGGCGAAATTGGCGCCACCGTGAACGCCGGCATGTTCGAAGACAGCGTGCTGCCGCTGATTCAAACGCGTCGCGTCGAATGGGCGCAGGACGGTTTTGAGGTGGCGCCGAACCTGTCATTACATGCGCGGCCCGGTCATACGCCCGGCAGCATGCTGCTGCGAGTGTCATCTGCCGACGAACGTGCGATGTTCGTGGGTGACGTGGTGCACCACCCGGCGCAGATTTATAACCCCGAATGGAACAGCTTGTTCTGCGAAGACCAAGAACGCGCACGAGACAGTCGGCGACTGGTGCTGAACGAGGCTGCGGATACCGGTGCGCTGTTCGTACCGGCGCACTTCGGCGGCGCGCATGTCGTGCGAGTCGCTCACGAAGGACAGGCATTCAAGCCGATTTACGTATCGGGCCGCTGATTGTCATTGTCAAATTCGTACTGTGTATACAAGCAAACTACTATCTGGTAAAAATTGTGGATGGCATCGACGAAGTGCAACTCTTCGCCTCGGCGCCCAGAT
>CAZZWE010000097.1:15013-17996 GCA_964657675.1 uncultured Steroidobacteraceae bacterium | reverse complement strand
ATCGTGACGCTGAAGCGCCTGCACGAAGGCTCCATGATGAAAATCGATGCGAGTTCCGCCAGTTTCTGGGCGATCGCGAACCATAGTGAAGCAGACAACAGCGGTTTGCGAATCCTCGAGCGACAGCGCGTGAAGGTTTGGTTGAAGCACGCGTATTCCGAAATTGCCAAGCCGGGAATTTAAAGTTCTCTATCTCCGCGTTCTCGATATTTAGTCAGATACTTTTCTTCTACTGCTCCTAGGACACTGATGACACGCGAGGCCTCTGCCTCGCGATGTCACTTACTCAGTCATCCAGGAGCAGTCATGAACAGCTTTACTCTCACCGCCGTCGGCAATCTTGCGAAAGATCCGGAACTCGCTGTCAAAGGCGACACCACCTATACCCACTTCACCCTGATCGGCAACGATTACGCCGGCAAGGACGATCAAGGCCATGCGCGCGAAGTTGCAACGTCAGTGCATCTGGTCGCATTCGAAACCACGGGCGAGGCCATCGCCAAGAACTGCCGCAAGGGCGACCAGCTGATCGTCGAGGCGCAGGTGCGCGCCAACAATTGGACCGACAAGGCCGGCGAGCGGCGCTACGACCTGTCCTTCGTGGTCCAAGGTTTTCGCTTCGGTGCGCCGGGCCGCGCGAAACGCGAGGAACTCGCTTCACGCCGCGATGAGAAGGAAATGGGTGCTCTGGAAACCGAGATCTAGAAGGATGTCCGCCATGCATCACCCCCGCTCCCTGTGGCTCGTTGTCTTCATTGCCTGTTTGTACTTCACGCCGGATCTGGCGTTGGCGCAAGCCTCGCCCTTTATGACTGGTGCAACCGCCTTACAAACCAACATTCTTGCGTGGCTGACGCCTGTGGCCGTGATTTTAATCATGGTCCTGGGAGGACTCGCGATGGCCAACCGAATGAGTTGGGGGTGGTGCCTGGGCGCGATTCTGGGCATCGCCATCGGATTCGGCGCGCCGCAGATTGTGACTTGGGTTCGCGGCATGTTCGCGGTCTAGACGCGGGAGGCCACGCACATGTCTGAACGCAATTCCGGGCTCACTGCAGATCCGTTGTTCGTCGGCGCCACGCGTCCCTCGATGCGCTGGGGAGTCACGTATTCGGCGCTGCTCTTCAATTTGGTTTTTACCATGGAAGTGTTTCTGCTGACCAAGAACTTGCTCACCTTGCTGTTGTGCCTGCCGATTCACGGAGTCTGCGCGCTGTTGTGCATGCGGGATGCGCGCTTTTTCGATTTGATCTTGTTGATGGCCAGGACACGCTTGCCGGCGTTGCTCGCGAACCTGCGTTTGTGGCGCGCCAGCAGTTACAGCCCGCTGGTCCTCGACCTGCCGGATCGCAAAGGGCGGCGAGGAGACGGGCGATGATCACGGCACGAGCGGCCGCCATGCGCCGCGAGATCAAAGCGGCGGATCGCATTCCCTACACGGCCCATGTCGCACCCGCCGTGATCCGCACTTCGCTCGGCGACTATGTGCAGGTATTCCGCTTAGGGGGAGCCAGCTTCGAAAGCAAGGATGATGCCGACCTCAATAATTGGCATGAGCGCCTCAACGTATTGTGGCGAAACATCGCCAGTCCGAATGTCGCGCTCTGGAGCCATGTGGTGCGGCGCCGTGCCGGCATACCGGCGGTGGCCGACGCCGCATTAAGGTTCGACGGCTTCGCCGACGCATTGCACCGTAAATACCACGCCCGTTTGTCCAGTGAGACCTTGATGGTGAACGAGTTGTACCTCGCGGTGGTATTTCGGCCCGTGACCGGCGTCGGACCCGGCGTGGTCACTAAGGCACTGCTGCGCACTCAAGTACACGCCACGCAAGGCATGTTGATCGATGCCTTGGATGCCTGCGAGAAGTTGGCGCAGACGTTGATGGCCTCGCTGGCGCGTTACGAGCCCGAGCTGCTGGGGACCTATCGGTGCGGAAATTTGTACTGCTCCTCGTTGCTCGAGTATCTCGGGTTGCTGATCAATGGCGAATGGCAGCGTGTGCCGCTGCCGTTGGGGCCGCTCGCCGGCGCGTTGGCCACGACGCGGCTGTTATTCGGGACCGAGACCATTGAATATCGGACGCCGACGTTGACGCGGGCCGGCGCCATGCTGGGGATCAAGGAATATCCAACACCTAGCGCGGTGGGGATGTACAACCGGCTGCTGTCTGCGCCATTTGCATTCATCGCGACCCAGTCATTTTCGTTTCTGACCAAATCGGCCGGCCAATCATTGCTGCAGCGTCAGGCCAACCGCATGGCCAACGCGGGCGACTTCGCCATTTCGCAGGCCGCGGAACTCAACGACGCGTTGGATGCGCTCACCAGCAATGACTTCGTCATGGGCGACCATCACTTTTCTCTACAGATTCTGACCGACGTGGCGGAAGCCGGTCCTCAGCGTGCGGACGCGGCCCCGCCCGGCGCGGCCCGGCCTGACGCGTCGCGACTTAAAAATCTCAATGACAGCGTGGCACTGGCCCGCAGTTACCTGGCCGATACCGGCATGTTGGTGGCGCGCGAAGATCTGGCACTCGAAGCGGGGTTTTGGGCCCAGTTGCCGGGCAACTTCCCGCTGCGGCCGCGCAAGGCGCCGATCACGTCGCGCAACTTCGCCGCGATGGCGCCGTTTCATAACTTTCCCGCCGGCCGAGCCACCGGCAATCACTGGGGCGAGGCTTTGAGCTTGTTCGTCAGCAGCGCTCGCTCGCCGTACTACTTCTCGCTGCACGCCAGCGATCTGTCGGAGCCTGACGGTGGCAGCCGCAAAGACACCGGACATACGTTGGTTTGCGGACCGACGGGCTCGGGTAAAACCGTATTCATCGGGTTTCTCATCGCCATGCTGGCCCGGCAAGGTGCCACCCAGGTCATATTCGATAAGGATCGCGGCTTGGAAATCTTGACGCGCGCGCTCGACGGCGAATATCTGCCGCTGAAGAACGGCGTGGCCACCGGATTCAATCCTTTGCAGCTGCCGC
>CAZZWE010000097.1:0-14913 GCA_964657675.1 uncultured Steroidobacteraceae bacterium | reverse complement strand
TGCCTGGGTGTTCGACAACGTTCGCGACACCGTGGTTGCGCGTTTGGACGGCCGCAGCGTCATCGGATTCGACGTCACCGAATTTCTGGATCACCCGCTGACGCGAGCACCCATTACCCTGTACTTGTTTCATTTGGTGCGGCAGCTGCTCGATGGGCGGCGCCTGGTGTGCTGGATGGACGAGTTTTGGCGACTGCTGGCGGATCCGGCCTTCGAAAGTTTCGCCAAGGACGGACCGAAAACCTGGCGCAAGCTGAATGCCGTCATGTGTCTGGCGACTCAAAGCCCGAGCGATGTGCTCGACAGTCCCATCAGCAGAACGTTGGTGGAGCAGACGCCCACCAAGGTGTTCTTCCCTAATGCGGATGCCAACTTCGCCGATTACACCACGGGGTTTGGCCTCACCGAGCGCGAATTCAAGCTGATCAAAGAGCAGCTCGAACCCGGCTCGCGCATGTTCTTGGTGAAACAGGCCCATCACAGCGTGGTGTGCCAACTCGATCTCAAAGGTTTTGACGGCGAGCTGGCGGTGATCTCGGGCCGCACCCAGCAGGTGCAAAGAATGTATCGAATCATCGGCGAGGTCGGCACCGACGCCAAGACGTGGCTGCCGCTTTTTCTTCAACAAGGCCAATGAAACACGGAGGTTTTATGCGACGTCTCAATATGAAAACTGGACTGGCGTGCCTGATCGGATCGATTGCCCTGATTCCGGCGGCGCATGCCCAATGGGCGGTAGTGGATGCGCCGGCCTTGATCCAGCTGGTTCAGCAGGTCGCCAATGCCGAGCAGCAATTGGTGACTCTAAAAAATCAGTTGACGCAGGCGCAGCAGGAATTGCAGTCGATGACTGGCGCTCGAGGCATGGAGCAGCTGTTGAGCGGTACCGTACGCAATTACCTGCCCGCGAATTGGAGCCAGGTGGCCGGTGCCGTGCAAGGGCCGTCCGGTTTCGGCTCCTTATCTTCCGATATGCAAAACATCAGCAGTATGAATGCCGTGCTGACGCCGCAACGCCTGGCGTTGTTGCCGGCCAGCACCCAACAGCAGATTCAGGCCTCACGGCAGTGGAGCGCCATGCAACAGGCGATATCGCATCAGGCGCTGTCAAACGCCAGTAGCCGTTTCAACTCACTGCAGTCCTTGATCTCCGCCATCCCGTCGGCCACCGATCAGAAAGGCGCGTTGGATTTGCAGGCGAGAATCAGCGCTGAACTCGCCATGCTGCAAAACGAACAGAACAAGCTCGCCGTATTGGCGCAATCGACTCAGGGCCAGCAGGATGCGCTGGCGCTGCAGGCTCGAGAACAGGCGATCGCCGGACGCGGCCGCTTTCACACCCGCTTTCAGCCCACCCTGTAATTGCGATGGGCTTCTTCGCTACTTTTTGGTCTTGGCTCAGCGGGCAGCTCGCCACGTACATCGGCGATAACACGGCCAAGCTGGCGGGTGCGCTCGAGCCCGCGGTGGTCACGGGCGCGACGCTTTACGTCATGGCTTGGGGCTACCTGCATTTGACCGGCAAAGTAGCCGAGCCCTTCGAGACGGGACTGAAGCGCATTGCGTTGATCGCGCTGGTGCTGGGCGCGGGGCTGCGATTGTGGCTGTACAACACCGTCATCGTCGATACGTTCTACACCGCGCCCTCACAACTGGCGGCGGCGATGGTGGGCGCCGGAGATCCCGTCGGAACCATCGATGCGATTTGGAACAGCGCAGGAACGGTGGCCGATGCGCTGTTCGATCGGGGCGGGTGGAGCAGCGGCGCCATCGGCTTCCACATCGCCGGTTACTTGGTCTACCTGTTGATTGGGGCGCTGTGCGTGTACGCGATGTTCTTGATCGCATTCTCCAGCATCGCGTTGGCCATCCTGCTGGCGTTAGGGCCTTTGTTCATCGGGTTGCTGTTCTTTCAAGCGACGCGGCGGCTGTTCAGCGCGTGGATGGCACAGCTCACCAACTACGGCCTGATCACCGTGCTCACGGTCATGGTTGCCGCCTTGCTCTTGCAGGTGGTGCAGACCTTCGCGACGCAGACCGCGGCGCTCGGTGGCGACATCGTGACGGTGGATGCGCTCAACATGGTGTTGGTTGCGGTATTGGTATTTCTGATCTTGCGTCAGGTCATGCCCATCGCCGCCGGCCTCGCCGGCGGGGTGTCGCTCAATTCCATGGGCCTGATCAGTCGCGGTGTCATGGGGACCTTACGGTCGGTGGGCGGAAAGTCAAAGCCCGCGGCGGGCTTTTCCGCGGCGTATGCCGCGGAGCGCCTACGAAAGTATGGCTCGAGCGGTGAGGAGATGCTGCGCTCAGGCGGCGCCGCCTTCCGGCAGAGCGCGGCCTATCGACGCATGGTTCTCGCACAGGCATGGCGGGATTGGCGCCGTTAAACAAAAAACCCAAGGAGGGGAGATGCGTGGCTTTATCTTGATTTTGTTGGCTTTGAGCGGATGTTCCTCGGCCGCGGTGCATTGCGATGAGCATCTGCGGGCGATCAATGCACCGGCGCCCAAGCAGGTCATCGA
Source organism: uncultured Steroidobacteraceae bacterium (assembly GCA_964657675.1). Classification (GTDB taxonomy): domain Bacteria; phylum Pseudomonadota; class Gammaproteobacteria; order Steroidobacterales; family Steroidobacteraceae; genus Bog-1198. Next base: position 12,388 of record CAZZWE010000097.1, on the reverse strand, counting down.
CACCGTCACAGGGTCGTCTCCATGACCGATGCTGCCATTCCGATCGAATATTTTCGCGAGGCGCAATCCTGGGACGCCGATAGGGCGGCGCAATTTCGCCGTACGGCTCGCCTCGCGTGGTGGGTGGCCGGCGCCGGCTGGCTGTGCGCGTTGGCGAGCTGCCTGGCTTTGGCTCTGTTGATGCCGCTCAAGCGGGTCGATCCATTCTTGGTGCGGGTCGATAACAGCACGGGCATCGTCGATGTCGTGCCCGTGTTCGTCGGCGTCGCCAAACCGGAAGAAGCGGTCACCCGCTATTTTCTGTCCCATTACTTGAGCGTCTGCGAGCGCTTCAACTTCGCCACCGCGGAAAGCGATTACGAGGAATGCGGCGCGTTTCATTCGGCGCAGCGCAATCAGGCCTGGTACGCGCAGTGGACCGCCACCAATCCCGCCTCGCCGTTGAACGTCCACAAGGATGGCAGCTCGGTGCGGGTGCAGGTCAATTCGGTCAGCTTCTTCACCAAAGCCTCGGGGCTGTCGGATTTGGCGCAGGTTCGCTATCTCAAGGCCGCGCGCGCCGCAGCCGGCGGCGAAGAAACTTTTACGCACTGGATCGCCACGATCCAATACGCCTATGTGGAACCGTCCAAGGATCCGAAGACTCGCCGCTGGAATCCCTTGGGTTTCAAGATTGTCGACTTTCGCAGCGAACCTGAGATCGCCGGCGCGAGGCCATCGCCATGAAGGCTCTGATTGCGCTGGCCATCGCGGTCACGGTGCTGGCCGCACGCGGCATCAGGGCCGAAACCATCCCGGCCAAAGGCAGTATCGACGCGCGCGTTCGAGTGACGGCTTACAACGACAGCGAGGTCTACAAGATCCGCGGCTACATCGGCTATCAAATCGACTTGGAATTTGAGGCCGGAGAAACCTTCGTGGGGCTGGGAGCCGGCGACATCGACGGCTTGGCTTTTGTCGGTCAAGACAATCACCTGTTCTTGAAACCGAAAGCTGCGCGAGTCACTACCAACATCACCGTGCTGACCAATCGCAGGCACTACCATCTTGACTACAGTGCGCTCTCTCAGCGAGTGAGTGATGCCGATGAAGTGATTTACGCCTTGCGATTCACGTATCCCGCGGAAGACCACTCCAAGTCGGCGGCACAACAAGCCGAAGTCCGGCTCAATGCGCAGCTGGAAGCGCTGGCTCGTCCGCACAACGTCGACTATTGGTACTGCGGCCAGCCCACGCTGCAACCGGTGGCTGCCTCCGATGATGGCGTGCATACCCGGCTGCGATTTGCCGCCAACGCGGACCTTCCCGCCATCTTTGTGCGCAATGACGATGATACGGAATCACTGCTCAACTTCAGCATTGAATCCGGCGATGTGGTAATCCATCGGGTCGCGCGGCGTTTTGTGCTGCGGCGTGGCAAGTTAACCGGTTGCATCGTCAATCAGGGCTACGTCGGTGGTGGGACGCGTCTGGAGTCAGGCACCGTGGCACCCGGCGTCGAACGCCACGTCCAGGGAGGCGTGCCATGACAGCGGAGCAGTCCAACGACCCATCGGTGGCCGGAGAGCGCGACACCCTCGTGAGCGGCGCGCCCTCGGTGCAGTCGCGGGTCAGCAATGTGCTGGCGATCTCGCTGATGACGGTGCTGGGACTGGGCATGCTGACCTGGTACTACGCCAATGCACTGACGCGAAATTCACGGGCGCGTGTGGCGGCGCAATCAGCCTCCGCAAAGAAAGCGTCGGGTGACATGCCGCTGCCCAGCATCGGGCGCATCGACCCGCCTGCGCCGATCGCGGAAGAACACGCTGCGCAGCCCGCTGTGCTTGCGGCCACATCACTGCAAGAGATTCCCCTTGAGCCAAGCCCCGCGGCCAATGCGACAACGCCGGGACCGGCGGTGAAAAGCGAAGCGCAACTGGCGCTGGAGCGGCAGCTGTCCGGGCTGGTGTTCGCTCAACAAAGTACCGCACACACCGTGCCCGCCGACACGGGTTCTGCGGCGGGAGGAGGTCCCGAGCACGCCAACGAGCACGAGCCCGGCGAACTGCCGGCGATGCTGCACACGGCTACGATCAGCGCAGTGCGCGCTCAGATGCTGCCGACTCAGCGATTGCTGCTGCCCAAGGGGGCATTCATCGATTGCACGCTCGAGACCGCCATCGACTCGACCTTGCCCGGCATGACGACCTGCGTCATGGCGACCGACACTTTCGGCGCTGACGGAAAAGTGGTGCTGTTGGAGCGCGGCACGAAATTGGTCGGCGAGACGCGCGGGCAAGTCGCCCAAGGGTCGGCCCGTGTTTTCGTGTTGTGGGATGAGGCGCGTACACCCACGGGCGTGGTGGTGCCGCTGGCGTCGCCCGGCGCCGATGAGCTGGGGCGGGCGGGCTTACCCGGAACGGTGGATCGTCATTTCTGGGAACGTTTTGGCGCAGCCATGCTGGTGTCGGTCATCGACGGCGCGGTCCAATCCGCGGTGCAGTCCAGTCGCAGCAATGGCGGAACCGTGGTGGTGAATCCCTCATCCACCCAGGATGTAATGACCGAAGTGCTGAAGGGCACGATCAGTATTCCGCCCACCGTCCGCAAGCAGCAGGGAGACCGCATCCAGGTGCTGGTCGCGCGCGATTTGGATTTCAGGTCAGTGTATGAACTTAGACCCACAGCCGGCCGCTAAGATTCCGGAGGGCTCGGCTCTGGCGCTGACCTTGGGCGCGCTGCGTCCGCTGCTGGCGGGCAGCGAGGTGATGGAGCTTTGCATCAACCGTCCGCACGAAGCGTTTGTCGAGACCGCGAAGGGTTGGCGGCGCGAAATTCTGCCTTTCGCGGACTTCGACTGGTGTTGCCGCGTGGCCAAGCTGGTCGCGAATTCGACCCAGCAAAGAATCGATGCGACCTCTCCTTTGCTGTCGGCCTCGCTGCCCAGCGGCGAGCGAGTCCAGATTGTATTGCCGCCGGCTACCACGGCCGGCTGTGTGGCCATCGCGATTCGCCGGCCTGCCGAACAGGTATGGAGCATTGAGGAGTTGGCGAGCCGCGGTATTTTTCGCCGGACTCGGCACGCAGCTGCGGAGTTGGACGAAGGGGAACGCGAATTGCTGCGGCTGCTGGCCGCCTGCGAATTCGAGGCCTTCATGCGCCTGGCCGTACGCAGCCGCAAAAACATCGTCGTCTCAGGCCCTACGGGTTCCGGCAAAACCACCTGGACCAAGGCGCTGATACGCGAAATTCCCGCCGATGAACGGTTGGTGACCATTGAAGATGCCAAGGAGTTGATGCTGGACCGGCATCCCAACCATGTTCGACTGTTTTATTCGAAGGACGATCAAGGCCTGGCCCGAGTCACGCCAAAACAGTTACTGGAATCGTGTTTGCGACTGAAGCCGGACCGAATCTTGTTGGCGGAACTGCGTGCGGAAGAAGCTTTCGACTATCTGCGCAACGTGAACTCGGGACATCCCGGTTCCATCACCAGTATTCACGCGACCAGCGCCGAGTTGGCGTTCGAGCAATTGGTGTTGCTGGTCAAGCAGAACGCGGGCGGGCGCGAGCTGGCCCGGGCCGACATCAAGAGTCTTCTGTACATGCTGGTGGACGTCGTCATTCAATTCGGCGTCGAGCGCCACGAGCGGTTCATCAAGGAAATCTGGTATGACCCGGAGCGCAAGCGGCGATGACTGGCGGCGCGCTCCATGCGTTCACCGGGGTCGGCGCGGCCTATGCCGCGGTGCAAGTCCCGATGCTCATCGGGTTGGCGCGGGGCCGCGCCGCCTTTCATCACTATGTGATGTCGCCGGTCATCGCCGCGCCGCTGACCCTGGCGATGGCGGTCGGCAGCGCACTATCGACGCCTTTGCTGGTGAACATGGGCATCACTGCGCATGGAGCGGTTCAAACAGGAATTGCGCTTGGGATCAGCGCGCTCTTAGGATATGCCGGCGGCCGTGCGCCGACGCACTCCTCGTCGGAGAGTCGCAGCTATCAACGCGGTGCGCGGGTCGCTGATGCGCCGCCCTCTTATCGCAGAGAGTCGCGCGATCGCGCGATCACCCTGGCCGGCATAGAAGTGCCTGCGTTGGATGAGGCCAAACACTTCAAACTGATCGGCACCACCGGTACGGGTAAGAGCACGGCCATTCAGGAAATACTCACCGCCGCCTTGGGCCGCGGCGATCGCGCCGTGATTGCCGACCCCGATGGCGGCTATCAGCGCCGCTTCTTCGATTCCGCGCGCGGCGATGTGGTGATGAATCCCTTTGAAGCGAATTCAGTGAAGTGGGACTTGTTCGCAGAAATCAAGTCCTCCTATGACGTCGAACAGTTGGCGCGTTCGCTGATCCCGGATCAGGACGGTCAGGATAAAAGCTGGCGGGGCTACGCACGCACTTTCTTCACGGCAGTCACTCGCCAAGCGCACGAAGCCGGGGTCAAGGATGTGTCGGAACTTTATCGCTTGCTGGTTGTTGCCAAGACCGAAGAACTACGTACGTTGGTCGAAGGCACGCCGGCGCAGCCATTTTTGGATGAACACAACAGCCGCATGTTCGACTCGATTCGATCGGTCACGAGCTCTGCGGTTGGCGCACTTGAATATGTCGGGCGGCAAAAAGCCACACCTTTTTCGGTTCGGCAGTGGGTCAACGAGGAGGCTTCCGGCGTCTTGTTCATGCCCTACAAGGCCGGTCAAATCGCCGCGCTGAGCTCGACCATTTCCGGATGGATGCGGCTGGCTATTTTCGAGGCCATGAACAGAGGGGAGTCGGCTGAGAAAAATCGCCCGCTATGGTTTGTGGTGGACGAGCTGGACGCCCTCGGGCAAATCGACGGATTGAAAGACGCGCTGGCACGCCTGCGCAAGTTCGATGGGAGATGTGTCCTGGGTTTCCAATCGATTGCCCAGGTCTCAACGACCTACGGCCAAGGGGCGGCGCACACGATTATAGAGAATTGCGGTAATTCTCTGATTTTGCGGTGCAGCGCCAGTGAGGGCGGCGGTACGGCGCGCTTCGCCTCGCAACTGATCGGTGAACGCGAGGTATTGCGCACCACGGTGTCCAAAAGCCGCCGGGTGTCAGAGGTGTTCGGCAGCGTTAGTCACAATCGTCATTTCAGCGTTGAAGCGGCGGTTCTACCTTCGGAGGTCGAGCAATTGCCGGATCTGACCGGTTATCTCAAGGTCGCCTCTGACCCCGAATGGCAAAAGGTGCGATTACAGGCGAAGAACGCTTGGCAGCAGGGCCAGTCTGCGGCGTATGAGGATCCTCGCAAAGCCGCCAGTGCCGGCATGAGCCGCGACTATGAGTGAACGCGGCATGCCGATGGACGATTCAACCATGAAGTTTGGCCTTCTGATGGAAAGCGCCCAAGCCCACCAGAAGTTGGCGGAAAACCAGCTCGAGCGGTTGCGCGTGCATACGCGCGATCTTGATGGCGTGGTGCGGGATGAAATCCGCCGCACCCTGGTGGATGAACTGAAAACCCTGACCGCGGAGACCACGCGTGCGGCCGAGGCTCTGCGCAAGATCAAGCGGGTGGGCGCGCTAAGAAGCGCTCTTTGGAGTTTGATAATGGCGTTGTTTTGCGCACTGATTCCGATCGGCGTCGCGCGTTGGGTGCTGCCCTCGCCGGCGGAGTTGGCGGCGCTGCGCCTCAAACGCGATGAAATGAATGCCAGCCTGCAACGCTTGCAGCAACTGGGCGGCCGCATCGAATGGCGCCGCTGCGGAGAAGCTGCGCGCCTTTGCGTGCACATTGACCGCAAGGCACCTACCTACGGCGAGAAAGGCGACTATGTCGTGGTGGAGGGCTATTAGATGGCGTGGCCTTCCGCCATTTCGCGAGTGCTATGTGACGGGCGATTGGTGGTCTTCGCGGCGCTACTCGTGTTGACCATTGTCGGGTTGCGCAAGCTCTCATCGCGCAAGACGCGTGAGCCTCACCAGCGGGGCGCATTGGTGGGTGACTCGGCCAGACGTCGCCGCTTCCGGGTGCGGAGGGATGCAGACGGGCTGACCGTCGCGGACATTGTCATCCCGGCCCTCGATGAAACCAAACACTTCAAATTCATCGGGACAACCGGCACCGGCAAGTCCACCGCCATTCGTGAACTGCTAGCCAAGGCAATCCAGCGCGGCGATCGCGCGGTCTTTGCGGACCCCGACGGCGGCTATTGCCGAGCGTTCTATCAACGTTATCGAGGCGACATCGTGTTGAATCCCTTCGAAGCGGAGTCACTTCGTTGGGATTTGTTCGACGAGATCCAAGACAGTTACGACGCGCAGCATCTGGCAAGCGGATTGATTCCCGATTGCGAAGACGCCTCGGCGCGTGAATGGCGCTCCTACGCGCGCACCTTGTTGGCTGCGTTGATTCGACGTTGCACCGAGAGTGGCCAGCACAGCGCAGAGGAACTGTGGCGCTTGCTGACGCAGGCGTCGGCCGAGGAGCTGCGCCCGTGGGTGAGCGGCACGCCCGCGCAGCCATTTCTCGAGGGAGACAACGCGCGCATGTTCGGCTCGATTCGCGCCGTGCTGGTGTCCGCCATGGCGGCATTTGAATTCGTGCAGTCGCAGCGCGCCGCGGGATTCTCGGTGCGCCGCTGGGTTCGCGATGTGCGGCATTGCGGCAACTTATTCATCCCCTACAAGGGCAGCGAGATTGCCGCCTTGCGCTCGATGATCGCGGCCTGGATCAGGCTGGCCATCTTCGAAGCGATGAGCCGGCCGGAGGGCCCCGATCAGCGGTTGTGGTTTGTGGTGGATGAACTGGATGCCTTGGGCGCGATCGACGGCCTCAAAGACGCGCTGGCGCGGCTGCGCAAATTTGGCGGTCGCTGCGTACTGGGTTTCCAGTCCGTTGCCCAAATTTCCGGCACCTACGGTCAAGCAGCCGGTCAGACCATCATCGAAAATTGCGGCAATACTTTAATTTTCAGATGCGCCGGCAGCGAAAACGGCGGCACCTCGCAATTCGCCTCACGTCTGATCGGCGAGCGCGAGGTCCTGCGGCTGCAGACCTCGCGTGGCCGGGATCATGAGGGCTTCTCATCCAAGGGCGGGCGCCGCTCGCGAAACGTCACGCAACAGCGAGTGACGGAACTGGCCGTGCTGGCCTCTGAGCTCGAGCAATTGCCGGATCTCAACGGCTATTTGAAGACGGCGTCGTCGCCCGGCTGGCAAAAGGTTGTCCTTTCCCGTCCGTGAACCAAGGAGTTGATGCCCATGGACTCAAGACCGCCGATTTTCCGTTCCGCCACCTACTTCATTGCGCACCGTTCGGTGGAGTGCTGCCACTGCAGAGCGCCCACCCGTGTCGCCGCCGTGCTGTTGCCTGCCAATCATGAGGCGTTGGCGGACGATGAGGATGCGGCGAATCAAGCAACGAATGGCGTGTGGCAGACGGTGCCCGTTCCGGCATTAATTTTTGGTCTCGGAATGCTGCCTAAGGGTGCAGAAACGCATTTGCGGCGCGCCGCACCCGGGTTTGGCTGGAACACCCCGGAGATGCCCAATGACGCCTTTTGGAGCAACTACTGCGAACACTGCGGGACGGTCTTCGATGACGAGGCGCTGCATTGCGAGCCGGGCGATTCTTTCGTGCCGATGAACGAAGCGGATGGGGCGAAGATTAGCCTGGTCGAAATCGGCGAGCCGCTTGAAGTCTTCGCCTACGGGTATTCGCTCGATTCACTGTACCTGCCGGTCAAGCGGCACTCTTGAGGTGGCGGTCTATTTCTTAAATCTGAAAACCTTTGGCAGGTCTGGTGGGAGCAGTGCCGTGAGTGCCGCGGCCTACCGGTCGGGTGAACGGATCAAAGATGAGCGTACCGGCAGAACTTACGATCATACCGATCGCCAGGATGTCATACACAAGGAAATCATCCTGCCGGAAGCGTTTTCCGCCAATGAGGTGGCGTGGGCGCGCGATCGCGGCAGTCTGTGGAACACCGCAGAAAGCGCCGAATCGCGCGTCAATTCGCGTGTGGCGCGCGAGTACCTGGTAGCCCTGCCGGTGGAGCTCTCCGATGAGCAGCGCGTGGACTTGGCCCGCGGTTTTTCAAAAGAGTTGACCGAGCGCTACCGCTTCGCAGTGGATTTGGCCGTTCACGAGCCACGAAATTATCCCGGGAGCGATCCCAGGAACTTCCACGCGCATCTGTTGGCAACGACGCGCGAGGTGGGTGTCGAGGGGCTCGGCATGAAAACCACGCTCGAATGGAATGATGCGAGGCGTCGGGAGAGCGGATTGGGGCCGGCTATCAACGAGCTGCTGCACGTTCGTGAGCGGTGGGCCATCGTGACCAACGAAGCCCTGCAACAAGCTCACGTGGCCGCGCGCGTGGATCATCGCAGCTTGCAGCAGCAAGGCATCAATCGCGAGCCGATGCCCCATCTGCCTCGGGCCGTCTTTGAAATGGAGCGGCACGGATACCGCACCAGGGTCGGTGATCGGCTGCGCGAGCAATATCAGGCGCGCGTTGACGCGCGATTGTCCAAATCGTCCGAGGTTCAGCCTCAAACGCCTAAAAACGCCGAGGAGGTGCGCCGAGAGGCTCGCGAGAATTGGTTACGAATGCGGGAGGGCGGCCAACAGAATGCGCAGGGTGCTTCAGCCACACGGTCCCGTGACGACGATCATTCCTTATGAGCCCTGCCATTCGGCGGCTGATTTTCGGGTCGTGCTACGTCTACTCGCCGGAGGGCGTGGGAAAAACATGCGAACACTCCCGTCTGATGCGATCTCTCCTCAAGGAAGCCGATCCCCGTTTCATGGAAAAGTACGCGCTGCGCGTTTACCAGCAAGTGGGCAGCGGGGCGAGCGCCTTGCGCGGCTTCTTTGGCCGGAGCGATATTCTGGTTCCGGTTCCAGGCTGTGCTCCGGATTCAAAAGACCGCCGTTGGGTTGCCGCCCAACTGGCAAATGCCTTGGTTAACCAGGGACTGGGTTGCATCACATGGCCTGGACTGCGTCGGATGCATGCCGTGCGCAAATCCGCCTGCGCGTTAATCGGGTCGCGGCCGAGCATCGAACGGCATTACGAATCGTTCTCGCTCGCCGCGCCGCTGTGGAGGCCGGACAGCCTCGTACTCATCGACGACATTGTTACCAAAGGCCGTACGCTCATGGCGGCGGCCGCCGTATTGAAAGATCGATTTCCAGACGCCCGAATCAGGGCCTTCGCACTGGTGCGCACCATGGGGCAGGTTGACGGGGTGGAGGCGTTGTTGCGGCCTTGCCGCGGGGAAATTCGATTCCGGAATGACGACGCGCACCGGAATCCTTGAGCAACGCCCAACCGAGCGGCGGTGGCGCTATGACTACCTGAAATAGGCCAAGCAAGGTGAACTCGACTTGTTGTAGCTTTATAGCCACAGTGATTCGAAATAATGTGTTGCATAGTGTTTCCAATATGGGTACATATACAACCACTCGATTAATGGCGGGTGGACGCGTCGCTTGGTCCTTTTTGCCACCGGTTGGTGGCAGATCAGGGGTTGAGCGGCCCAAGCCACGCCATAAGTAGTTGCGGATGCACATCATGCGATGTCACAGGGGTGCCTCCGCGCAACAGATGATCAACACAAAATTAGGGGTAAACCGTGCATGAACTAGCAGGAGCAAACGCTCCGTGCGCTCAAACGAAGCGCGAATCCGCGCGTGCTGGAGTCGGCTCTGCCGTCGCAGCAGCGTTGGTGGGATTTTTGTTCACCGGCAGTGCTTTTAGCCAAGTTGCCGATACGCCTGCGACCGATCAATCCGCGATGTCGGAAATCGTCGTCACCGGCTCCATGATCAAGCGGGTCAACGCCGAAACGGCGGAAGCGATCACGATCCTCAAGACGGATACCCTTAAGGAACAGGGCATTACGAGTGTTGAGGAAGCGCTGAATCAAATCACCTCAAACTCTCCTGGTATCAACATCGCCTCATCCGTCGGCTCGTTTTCCGGCGGCGGTACTTATGCGAACCTGCGCAACCTCGGTCAGGGACGCACATTGGTGTTGCTCGATGGCCAGCGGCTTGCCAACAACGCGAACTCCGGCAATGCGGTCGACTTAAGCGGTATCCCTTTTTCGGCCATTGAGTCGGTCGAAGTCCTTCGGGAAGGCGCTTCCGCCTTGTACGGCGCCGACGCGATCGCGGGCGTCATCAACTTCAAAACGAAGAAGGACTATCAGGGTCTCGATATTGGCGGCACCTTCGACCGTCCGCAGCACAATGGCGGCGGCTCGGGTCAAGTGGAAGTCACCTTCGGTCACGGCGACCTGGCCAACGACGGCTATAACGTCATGGCCACCGCAAGCTACAACAAGCAGCAGGAACTGCGCGCGACCTATCGTAGCTTCTCCGCCGCGGGTTATTACCCGGATGGCGGTTATACCTCGACGAACAATCCGGGAACGTGGCCCGGGTCTTTCGTCGATGCGAACGGCAACTATTGGCAGTCGGGCTACCCGGCCTGTACGGGCAATAACTATTTGACCTTGGCTCAGGGCGAATGCTCTTACCGTTACTCCGCCGCGACGGACCTTATCCCGAAGTCCGATGAAATCTCCGGAATGTTGTCCGTGACCAAGACATTGCCGGCCAACAATCAGATCCAGTTGCAATATTTTTATACCCAGAGCCAGGTCACTGCCTGGTCGGGTCCGATGTTTTATTTCTACGCGTTGGATCAAGCCAGCCCCTACTATCCCACCGCGGCTCAGCTGACTTGCGCCGGCGGCGCGGCGAATTGCAGCACCCCCGGACCGGATTTGGCCGATGGTGGCGATGCAGTCTGGACGGACCCGCTCAACAACCGTTACAGCGGCAACCTCAACGTGGAACAGCGAGTGATGCTGACGTTCTCCGGCAGCAACGCGGGTTGGGATTACAGCACGAACCTCAACTGGAGCACGAACCACAACGACAATCGCAATCTCGGCGGATATCCCGATGAATCGATACAGGCGCCCGGCGGCGTGCTCAGCGATCTGATCAATCCATTCGGTGCGCAGAGCGCGGCGGGACAGGCGTTGATCGACTCTTCGTATATCAACGGCACCTACGCGGTCGGCAAAGAGACCAAGTGGAGTGTCAACGGCACCGCCAGCCACCCGCTGGGCGATGCGTTCAATTCGGGCATCCCGGCGACCGTCGCAGTCGGTTTCGATGTCGGCGGTGAACGCTTCGAATACGCAACCACGCCTTACAATGACCTGGTGAGTGCGGCAACCGGCCTCACGGACAGTGCCGTCGAGGGCTCGCGCCAGACACAGGCCTTGTTCATGGAGTTGGACCTGCCGATCCTGCACAACCTCGACGTCGATATTTCCGATCGCGAGGACCGATACAGCGATTTCGGCCGAACCAACAATGGCAAGATCAAAGTGCGCTATCAGCCCATCGACATGTTGACGATCCGCGGTAGCGCTTCCACCGGCTTCCGGGCGCCCACGCTGTATAGCTTGTACACACCGAATTTCTTGGCGGCGTCCAGCAGCGGCACCATGGGCTCGGGCAACCCGAACTGCGCGGGAACACCAATCGCGCCGTTCACTGCAGCAACTTGCAACACGCAGGGACTCGGATTGTATGGCGGCAACCCCAACCTCACGCCCGAAACTTCGCAAAACTTCAACTTGGGCATCGTGGTCGAGCCCATTGAAGATTTGGGCATTACCTTGGACTACTACCGGATTCTTTTGAAGAACACGATTGGAACCATTCCGGTGCAGGCCATCTATGGCAATCCCCCGGGCTTCGCAAGCTCTTACGTACTGGACAACACGGGCGGACTGACCCCTTCGATCGAAGAGGCCACCAATTGCCATCCCTATACGTCAGCGACCTGCGGTTACATTCTGCAGAACTATCTGAACACGGGTAGGATCACAACCGACGGCTTTGACCTCAGCATCCAGTACAAGCAGCACACCCCGATTGGTACGTTCACCGAGGATTTGGAAGGAACGGCAGTTACCCAATTCCTGCTGCAACAGTACAGCGGCGGCCCGAACCTGAACCTGGCCGGCTGGTATAACGAGGTGCCGGCGGGCTTGAACGTGGCTTACAAGTGGCAGCACAACCTGCGGGTTGACTGGACCAGCCCGGGCAAGATGTTTGGCGGTGGCTTGGTCAACCGGTTCTTCTCGCAGTACGTCGATGAATACCCGGACGGTAATGGCAATCAGCGCGAAGTGGGCAGCTACTCCGTGTTCGACGGTTTCGCGACCTACCGGCCGATCGAAGGCTTGACGGTGACCGCGGGTATCAAGAACCTGTTCGATCGCGCTCCGCCGTTCACCAACGCGTACCAGAGCAACTTCGCCGCAGGGTATAACTCACTCACGGCGGACCCCCGTCTACGCAGCTTCTACGTCGATTTTCATTACAAGATATT
>CAZZWE010000096.1:6822-18136 GCA_964657675.1 uncultured Steroidobacteraceae bacterium | reverse complement strand
ATGCAAGTGGTACATCCATACCCCACCGTGTAGAAGCCCAGTGCCTCGAGCTCTTTCAACAATCCCGCCTTGGTCAAGTAGTCGGTCACAACGCGCGAACCGGGCGCTAACGAGGTCTTCACCCACGGCTTCGACGTTAAACCGCGCGCATGAGCATTGCGCGCCAACAATCCCGCCGCAACCAGCACGGCGGGATTCGATGTGTTGGTGCAACTGGTGATTGCAGCGATCAGGACGGCGCCGTCTTTAACCGTGAATTCCTTTCCATCGGCGCTCGCCGTTGCTGAGCCCGTCGCCTTCGGATTCTTCTGCGTGCGTTCTTCCGCCATTTTCTTCAAGCTGCTCTCGTACACGCTTTTGGCTTTGGTCAACGGAACGCGATCTTGAGGACGCTTGGGACCTGCGAGCGCGGGTTCAACTTTGGACAAATCCAATTCGACAACATCGGTATAGTCCGCTGCGGCAGCACCATTGATGCGCCACATCCCTTGTGCCTTGGCATACGCCTCGACCAACGCGATCTGCTCAGCGGATCGCCCCGTGAGCTCCAAATAACGAATCGTCTCTTCGTCGATCGGAAAAATGGCACAGGTGGAGCCAAACTCCGGCGACATATTGGCAATGGTGGCGCGATCCGCCAGCGGCAAGCCTTTCAAACCGTCGCCAAAGAATTCTACAAATTTGTCAACCACGCCTTTTTTGCGCAGGATTTCGGTCACCATCAACACAAGATCGGTCGCCGTCGTTCCCGCCGGCAAGCTGCCGGTCAGTTTGAATCCAATCACCTGCGGAATCAGCATGGTGACCGGTTGGCCCAACATGGCCGCCTCGGCCTCGATGCCGCCGACGCCCCATCCCAGCACGCCCAAGCCATTGACCATGGTGGTGTGCGAATCGGTGCCCACCAATGTATCGGGATATGCCAGGGACTGGCCACTTGCATCGTCGGCGAACACCACGCGCGCCAGTCGCTCGATATTCACTTGATGCACGATGCCGGTATTGGGCGGGACGACTTTAAAGTTACTGAAGGCCGTCTGACCCCAGCGCAAGAAGGCATAGCGCTCGCCATTGCGGCTGAACTCGATTTCATTGTTGTGCTTCAGTGACTCGGCGGTGCCGTATTCGTCCACTTGCACGGAATGATCGATCACCAGTTCAGCCGGCGCCAGTGGATTGACCTTCTGCGGATCGCCGCCCAGTTTCACGATGGCTTCGCGCATGGCCGCCAGATCGACGATGCAAGGCACGCCCGTGAAATCCTGCATGATGACGCGTGCGGGTGTGAAAGCGATTTCGTAGTTGGGTTGAGCCTTCGGCTCCCAGTTCAGGATTGCCTCGATGTCTTTCTTGGTGACATTGACGCCGTCTTCGAAGCGCAGCAAATTTTCCAGCAGAATCTTCAAGGAGAAGGGCAGGCGGTCGACGTTCAGCGACTTCAGCGCCGCTAAGCTCAACATGTCATACGTTTTCTCGCCAACCTTGAGCGTCGTTCTTGCCTTGAAGCTGTCTGTCATGATCTCCCCGCCGAAAAGTGTGAATTATAAGTGATTTCAGCGGCGCCGCGCGCCGCCTGTGAATTCCATCGCTGCGCAATGATGCCGCCGCCCAGGCAGCGATCGCCGTTGTAAAACACCGCATACTGGCCCGGTGTCACAGCGCGCGCCGGTGTGTCTAACGCCACCTCCCAGCGACCCCCGTCGACCTGGGTCAACGAGCACGCCAGATCGCGTTGCCGATAACGAGTTTTGACGGCACAGCGAACGGTCGCAGCGTCGCGAGCATCAGCCGAGTTGATCCAGTGCATGGCTTCGAGCGAAAAGAAGTCCGACAGCAGCAGCGGATGATCCGGTTGCTGCACGACGATGAGAGCATTGCGCGCCACGTCTTTGTGCGCGACATACCAGGGAGCGGAGGCGGCATCCGCGCGGCCGCCAAGACCAATGCCGGAGCGCTGTCCCAGCGTGTACAGAGCCAATCCGCGATGTTCGCCGATCGCCCGGCCTTCAGCGGTTTCTATCGGCCCTGGCAGCATGTGCAAATGCTGGCCCAAGAATTCGCCGAAAGGGCGCTCGCCGATGAAGCAGATCCCGGTGCTGTCCGGCTTGTCGTACACCGGAAGCCCCGCCGCGTGGGCGATTTTTCGTACCTCGGACTTCAGCAAGTGCCCAATGGGGAACAGCGTCTTACTCAGTGCGCGGGCTGAAACGCTGTGCAAAAAGTAGCTTTGATCCTTCGAGTGGTCGACGGCCTTTAACAACTGCGCACCGGATTCTGCATGGCGGACCTGAGCGTAATGACCTGTGGCAATCCAGGAAGCGCCCAAACGGTGCATGTAGTCCAAACAGACGCCGAACTTAATTTCGCGATTGCATAGCACGTCGGGGTTGGGCGTGCGGCCGGCAGCGTAATCGCGCAGGAAATAATTGAATACCTGCTCTTTATATTCCGCAGCGAAGCTGACTCGATGCAGCGCGATGCCGAGCACAGCGCAGGTGCGGCGCGCGTCTTGAAAATCGGTGGCGGTGGTGCAATAGCCATCATCGTCGTCCCAATTGGCCATGAACAGCCCTTGGACGTCGTAGCCGGCGTCACGCAAGCTGAGGGCAGCGACGGCCGAATCGACGCCGCCGGACATGCCGACGATGACGGTGCCGGCAGTGGTGGGATCGGGAAAGGGGCCCTGCATCCGCCCATTATACGGCGGGGGCGCAGGAAGCCGGAAACTACATCAGCATTTGCCGCATCTGGGATTCTTGCATGCTGGTCTGCCATACCTCATCGAAGAAATTCAGGTATCGGCGCACCACGGCGGGATCGTTCATGTCGGAAATGCCGTCCCAGCGGTCAGCTTGTAGCCGATACACCAGCGCTCTGTCGTCGGCGATGATGAAGGCGCCGGCACTGGCGGGGTAATCGGGGCTCATGGCCCGCAAATCGATGCAGCTGGTCAAGCGGCGAGCCAGGGATAGAAAACGGTTGTTGTCCACCATGGCGCGGGACGGATCAGCGAGCAGAACACGCACCTTGGCATAGGATCGAGCCAGCACCAGGCGCTTGATCGCCTCCAGGAAGGGCTCCTCGCCATACACCAGAGGTTCTAAATCTTGGGTGAAAATCGACAGCAGTCGCTGAGCAGATTTGGCAACCTTGAGGCTGGCGTCCCGAACCTCGGGCATCGTCGTTAAGATGGTGCGCGTCCCCGAACCTGCAGCGACCTCACCGGTCGTCGAGGTAAGTCCCGCGGTTTTTGACCGATCTTCCGTGTTTCCCGCCATGACTGACACTGACCCCGCAAAGTTTGAGCCTGATAGTACCGTTTGACTCTAAGGGCCTCGTGCTAACTGCGTCACGTTTCAGATGGCCGACGCAAGGCTAATTCCGGGGCTAATCCTAGATAACCTGCCGGGGTGAGTTCTAGCAAGCGATGTTTTTCGGACGGCGGCAAATCCAACGAATTGATGAAGGCCCGCATCGATGCCTCATCCACCGGACGGCCGCGCGTGAATGTCTTCAGTTTGTCATACGCATCAGGGATTCCATGCACCCGCATGACGGTTTGGACCGCTTCCCCGAGGACTTCCCACGCGCGTTCCAGATCTTCGGATACTCGGGTTGCGTCCAGCTCGATTTTTCCAAGGCCCGTCGCCAAAGACTTATAGGCCAACATCGAGTGCCCGATTGCCACGCCTAAGTTGCGAAGCACGGTCGAGTCGGTGAGGTCGCGCTGCAGTCGGGACAGCGGCAGTTTGTCGGCGAAATGTCCCAGCAGGGCGTTCGCCACGCCGAAGTTGCCTTCTGCGTTTTCGAAGTCAATGGGATTTACTTTGTGCGGCATCGTGGAAGACCCGACTTCGCCTTGCACCAGTCGCTGCGTGAAGTAGCCCAAGGAAATATAGGTCCACAGGTCGCGCGCCAGATCCAGCAGGATGGTATTGATACGCATCAGCGCATGACAGTACTCCGCGATCCAGTCGTGCGGCTCAATCTGTGTGGTGAAGCTGTTGGGAGTCAGTCCCAGCGATGAGATGAAGACACCGCTGAATTGCGGCCAAGCAAAATGAGGCAACGCGGCAACATGAGCGTTGTAATTGCCGACCGCGCCATTCATCTTTCCTAAAAGGGCAATACGCACCAATCCAGCACGCTGCGAATCCAGACGCGCCGCCACGTTGGCGATTTCCTTACCGACGGTGGTGGGCGATGCGGTCTGGCCGTGGGTGCGCGCCAGCATGCCAACGGCCGCGTAGCGCACGGCCAAAGAATTGAGCTTACTGCTCAACAGTGCCAACGTCGGCGTCAGCAACTGCGCGCGTGCATTCTTCAGCATCAATGCATACGCTAAATTATTGATGTCTTCCGATGTGCATGCGAAGTGAATCCACTCAAGGTCCGCAGGTCTCGCACCGCGCGATTGCATCTCATGGCGCAACCAGTACTCGACCGCTTTGACATCATGATTGGTGCGCGATTCGATGGCCTTGATGGCCTCGACATCAGTGGCGCTGGGATCTCCTGCCAAGCTCGACATCCACGCGCGCGCCGGCAGCGGCAACGCCGCCAAATTCGGCGCGGCGGGCCCGTCGGCCAAAGCCAGGAACCAAGCCGCTTCAACCCGCACACGTTCGCGCATCAAGCCGGCTTCGCTGAAAATATGCCGCACATCGGCGAGTTTTGCGGCGTAACGGCCGTCGAGAGGAGAGAGTGCTTCGGTTACGGAAATGGACATCGGGGAGGGGGTCGCTTGGGTGGTAGAATACAGCGATTCTACCGTAAAGACGCTCCAAACCAGCGGAGTATCGTGATGTCAGCAAGTACCCGCGTCGAGCGCGACAGCATGGGTCCGCTCGAAGTACCCGTCGATGCGCTATGGGGCGCGCAGACCCAGCGCGCCATTCAAAATTTTCCGGCGTCGGGACTGCGCATGCCGAGGGCATTTGTGCGTGCGTTGGGATTGATCAAGTATGCCGCCGCGGGCGCAAACCTGGAACTCGGGGACCTGCCGGCGGAAGTGGC
Organism: uncultured Steroidobacteraceae bacterium; assembly: GCA_964657675.1. GTDB lineage: Bacteria > Pseudomonadota > Gammaproteobacteria > Steroidobacterales > Steroidobacteraceae > Bog-1198. Next base: position 13,120 of record CAZZWE010000096.1, on the reverse strand, counting down.
CAATGCCATACAGTCAGCGGCACTGGAAGTTGCAGAGGGGCGGTGGGACGATCAATTTCCGGTGGATGTATTTCAGACCGGCTCCGGCACCAGCAGCAACATGAACGCCAACGAAGTCATCGCCGCGCTCTCCAGTCGCATTCGCGGCCAGCCCGTGCATCCGAATGATCAAGTGAATATGAGTCAGAGCAGCAACGACGTGGTGCCGAGTGCAATTCATGTAGCGGCAGCCCTGGTATTGCGCGACGAACTGTTGCCCGCCTTGAAGCTGCTGGGCGACACGTTGGAAATGCGCGCGCGTGAATTCGCCGATGTGGTGAAAACGGGACGAACGCATCTCATGGACGCGATGCCAATCACGCTGCAACAGGAACTGGGCGCATGGCGGGCACAAATCTTGAAGTCAGAGCAACGATTCAAGGGAATATTGCCGCGCCTGCACGCGTTGGCACAAGGCGGCACTGCGGTCGGCACCGGTATTAACGCTCGTCCACAGTTCGCCGCCTGTTTTGCGCGCCATTTGCATCAACGCACCGGGATTGCATTTTTGCCCAGCGAAAACTTCTTCGAAGCGTTATCCAGTCAGGACACGGCGGTCGAGCTGTCGGGGTTGTTGAAAGTACTGAGCGTTAGTTTGATGAAAATTGCCAACGATTTGCGCTGGATGAATAGCGGGCCGCTGGCGGGCTTAGGGGAAATCAGCTTGCCGGCGCTGCAGCCTGGCAGCAGTATCATGCCGGGCAAGGTCAATCCCGTGGTGGCCGAGTCGGTCACCATGATCGCCGCGCAAGTGATCGGCAACGATGCAACCATCACGATTGCCGGCCAGTCGGGAAATTTTCAACTGAACGTCATGCTGCCGGTGATTGCTTATAATTTGCTGCAGAGCCTGCATCTGCTCAGTATCGCCGCGGCGAACCTCGCCGAGCATGCGCTGGTTGGACTGAAACCGAATCGCGCACGCCTTGAGGATGCGTTGGCCCGTAACCCCATTTTGGTCACGGCGCTGAACCCGGTGATCGGGTATGAGAAGGGTGCGGCCATTGCCAAGAAAGCCTACGCGGAGGGCCGACCGATCCTCGAGGTCGCGGCGGAGATGACCGATTTGAGTGTTGATGAGTTGCGGCGGCTGTTGGATCCGAAGGCGTTGACCCTGGGCGGTATCGGCGTTGGAGGTGGGGGAGGTTGACGGAGTTTTCTTATTCGAAGGCGCAGATCCGCGCCGCGCTGGATGCGGCCCCATCGACTCCCGATGATGACATGCAATGGTTGGCAGGAGCGACGCCTGAGGTCATTGCCCACGTGCGTTCCACACTGCCGGCACGGCGCACGCCCGCGGCAGTGCTGGTGCCGCTGGTCGAACGTGAGGAGGGCTTTACGGTGTTGTTGACGCAGCGGGCGACGACGCTGCGCGATCACGCCGGGCAAATTAGTTTTCCAGGCGGACGTATCGAGGCGCAGGATGCCGACCCATGGCATGCGGCGCTCCGTGAGTCGCAGGAGGAAATCGGCCTGAAGCCTGACCTAGTGGAGTTTGCGGGCTATCTTCCTGACCATGTCGTGGTATCGGGGTTTCGCGTGACGCCGGTGGTCGGCTTCGTGCAGCCTCACTACGAGTTGCAGATCGCTCTGGCCGAGGTTCACGATGCGTTCGAAGTACCTCTCAATTTCATTCTCGATGCTGCAAATCACAAATCGCGCAGCCGCAAGATTGGCGAATTGGCGATCGAGGTACACGACATTCCGTATGCCGGCCGCAATATCTGGGGTGCCCCCGCGGGCATGCTGATGACGTTCCGACGCTTGCTCCAACAGCGTACGGCGGCCGGTTTATGAGCGAACAACTGAACCGCTTGCTGAAGATTATGACGCGCCTGCGTGCACCCGATGGTTGTCCTTGGGATCGTGAACAGGATTTCGCCAGCATTGCGCCATTCACCATCGAAGAGGCCTACGAGGTGGCTGACGCCGTGGAGCGGGGGGACATGGCGCACCTCAAAGACGAACTTGGCGATTTGTTGTTCCAAGTGGTGTTCTTCGCGCAAATGGGGGCCGAAAAGAATGCGTTTGATTTTGACGCGGTGGCCGCCGCCATCGCCGATAAACTGGAGCGGCGTCATCCGCATGTATTTGCTGCAGGGGGACCCCTGAGCGCGAATGAGCAAAGCGTTCAATGGGAGAACATCAAGGCGGCAGAGCGTCAACGGGCGTCCGGCGCTGTGGAGGCTAGTCACCTGGAGGGAATCCCGACCGCACTGCCAGCGTTGATGCGGGCCTATAAATTGAGCAAACGGGCCGCGCGGGCCGGCTTCGATTTTGAGCATGCGGCGCAAACCGCCGATAAAGTCGACGAGGAATTGGCTGAAGTGCGCGAGGCCGCGGCCAAGAATTCGCGCAGCGAGCCCTCGCCAGAAATCATCGAGGAAATTGGTGATCTGTTGTTCGCGGCGGCGAACCTAGCCCGCAAGTTAGACGTTGATGCCGAGGCTGCGCTGCGCGCCGCAAACGGTAAATTCGAGCGACGATTTCGGGGCATGGAGCAATTGGCGCGCCAGCAAGGGGTGGTGTTCGCCGAACTCAATTTGGCCGCGCAGGAGGAACTATGGAAGTCCGTGAAACGGAGTGAGTGAACTGCTGCCTGCCGTCCGGAAGCGGGGTGTGACCCCCTTAACGTTCAAGCACGACCCGCAACTGCCCATCTCAGCGCGCCGCGATGACATAAGCGCCGCGCTCGAGAAACATCAGGTTATCGTCGTGGCCGGCGACACAGGCTCCGGCAAGAGTACGCAGCTGCCGCAGTACTGCCTTGAATTAGGACGAGGCATCGTTGGGCAGATTGCGCACACGCAGCCCCGGAGAATTGCGGCGCGAGCATTGGCGGCGCGCATTGCCGAGGAGGTGTCCGAGCCGCTCGGCCGCAGCGTCGGCTTTCGAGTGCGGTTTGCCGATCAGGTGTCGGAAGCCACGCGTCTGGTATTGATGACGGACGGCTTATTGCTGGCTGAGTTATCGGGCGACCCGCTGCTCAAACGCTACGACACCATCATTGTGGACGAAGCCCACGAACGGACCTTGAATGTCGATTTGCTGTTAGGCGTGTTGCATCGCCTGCTGCCGCGCCGTCCGGATCTCAAAGTCATCGTGACTTCAGCAACCTTGGATGTTGAGCGGGTGGCGAAGTTCTTCAATGATGCGCCCATCATCACGGTGAGCGGCCGCAGCCATCCCATCGAAGTGCGCTATCTCGAGGGGCCGGAAGAAGAGGATCTGGATTTGCCCGCTGCAGTGCTGGCGGCGTATCAGGAAATTGCCACCGAGCCTGGAAGCCTGGGGGCTGGCGATGTGCTGGTGTTTTTGCCCGGTGAGCGCGAAATCCGCGACGTCAGCGACCTATTGGAACGGGAGCTGAAGTCAGACGTCGAGGTGTTAAGCCTTTACTCGCGACTGTCCTGGGAACAGCAGAGCAAGATTTTTCAGCCTGGCGCCCGCCAACGCCTCGTGTTGGCTACCAATGTGGCGGAGACCTCGATCACCGTGCCGCGCGTGCGCGCGGTCATCGACTCCGGTCTCGCGCGCATCAGCCGCTACAGCCTTCGTAACCGACTGCAACGACTGCCGATCGAGGCGGTGTCCCGAGCCAGCGCCGATCAGCGCAAGGGCCGCTGCGGCCGGCTTGGGCCGGGCTTGTGCTTGCGTCTGTATTCACAAGAGAATTTCGAGGCACGGCCGGCCTTCACAGAGCCTGAGGTGCTGCGGACCAATCTGGCGGCCCTGTTGCTGCGGCTGGCGGCAGAAAACTTGGGCGAGGCGGAGAGCTTTCCCTTCATTGACCCACCCGACTCACGCGCCATCAACGATGGATACCGACTGCTGCAGGAACTGCAGGCGTTCGATGATCAACGGCGAATCACCCGCCACGGACGGGCGATGTCACGTTTGCCACTCGACCCGCGCCTGGCACGCGCGCTGCTCGAGAGTCAGCGCTTCCATGCGGAGGCGGAGCTGCTGGCCATCACTGCGGGATTGAGCGTTCCGGACGTTCGGATTGGCGTGGAGGACTCTTCGCCTGAAGAAGTCTTCAACGACGCCAAATCGGAGTTCAGCGCCTTGCTCAAGTTGTGGCAGGCCTATCGCAAAGCGCGGGAAGGGCCGCGCCGCGAATTGCGGCGCTGGTGCAAGGAGCGGCAACTATCGGTACTCCGGCTGTCGGAGTGGGACGATGTGTATACCCAGGTGGTCGACCGGGCGCGCGAGATGGGTATCGTCGCGCAGCGCCGAGCCGCCAGCTACACCGGAATACATCGCGCCTTGCTCGCCGGCTTTTGCACGCTGGTGGGCGTGCGCGGTGAGGATGGGGTTTATCTCGGCACTCGCGGGGTGCATTTCCATGTGTTTCCCGGCTCCCCCCTGGCGCGGCGCCGGCCGCGCTGGATCATGGCGGCCAACATCGTGGAAACTTCGCGGATTTTCGCGCGGCGAGTCGCCGAGATAGAGCCCATGTGGGTGGAAGCGGCTGCGGCCCATTTGCTGAAGCGGGAATACCTGGAACCGGACTGGAATGACGATCGCGAAGAAGTCACCGCGCGCGAGCGCATCAGTTTTCTCGGATTGATTTTGAGCGCCAATCGCACCGTGAACTACGGACCGATCGCGCCCGAAGAATCGCGGCGGATTTTCGCCCGCGAGGGGCTGGTGTATCAGCGTCTGAAACGCCGGCCTGAATGGCTGCTGGTAAACGATGCGGCGATCCGCACGGCGCAGCACATGGAAGAGCGCTTGCGCACGCGTGATCTGTTGCAAAATGCCGAAGCCTTTGTCGAGTTCTACGACAAGGCCTTGCCACGCCAAGTGTCGAGTGCGGCCACGCTCGAGTACTTCACCCGCAATCTGACTGAATCGCAGCATCAGGCATTGTTGCTCACTCCTGAGCAAGTGTTTGCACGCCTGCCGGATGTCGAGTCTCTGGAGCAATTCCCCGAAAGTGCGCGGCTGAATGCACTCGAGGTACCGGTCGAGTATAAATTTGCGCCCGGTGAGAGCGAGGATGGCGCCCGACTTAAAATCCCATTGCTGGCGTTGCCCACCCTCACCCGTGAGCAGATTGACGCGGCGATTCCGGGACTTGCGGCGCCGCGGGTTGCGGCCCTGCTGCGTTCGTTGCCGAAGGAGGCGCGCCGTTCCCTCATCCCCATCGGCGAGTCAGCGGGCCAATTTCTCGCACAGCACCCTGCGGGTGCCGCTGACCTGTCGCGCCTGAAGGTTTGGCTGAAGGAGAGCCGCGGTGTGGCAGAGCCGCTGATTCGTTTCGATACGCAGGCGGTGCCTGCGCATCTGTCGGCGCAGCTGGCCGTGGTACTTGATGACAAGGAAGTGGCTCGAGGCGCGGATCTCGCCGAGTTGCGTCGCCGCTGCGCGGTGGCGGGCCGCACTGAGTTGACGCGCCGGGCGCGCGCGTCCTACGGCGTGCTGGGCGCCTGGCGGCGGTTCGAATTGGACCACTTGCCTGAGGAGGTTGCGCTTGACGTCGGCCACGGCACCGTCGTGGCGTTTACCGCGTTGGCGCCGGATGAACGCGGGCTGCAGGTGCGTTATGAATGGTCGGCCGCCGAGGCGCAGCGGTCCTGGCATGATGGCGCGGTGCGGTTGGCTCGCGTCGTGTTGGATAAGCAAGCACGGGATTTGGGCAAGCAGTTATCCGCCGATACGACTTTGTTACTCGCCGCCAGTCCCTATATGAGCAGCGCTCAGTTGATCGATAGCTTCCTGCAGATGACATTCACACGTGCCTGCTTTGCCGACCAAGCTGCGCCACGCAGCCGCGAGGCCTTTAATCAAGCGGTCGATCAGGGTCGCGAGCGTCTCTATCCCGTCCTGGAGGACATCGTTGTCACGGCGCGCGGCTGGTTGGGCGAGGCGAGTGCGGTGCGCCGTTCGCTCGACAAGCCAGCAGGGAAATCGCTGTTGCCGGCGGCTGAGGAGACGCGGGCGCATTTGCGGCATCTGTTGAATCCGCAACTATTGAAGTCACTGTCGCCCGAGTGGCTGCGGCAGTACCCACGCTATATCAAAGCCGAGACGCGCCGCTGGCAGCGCAACGCGGAGCGCCGCAGCGAGGCGCCAGCCATATTTCAAGAACTTCAGCAGTGGAGTGCGCGCGTCGATGAGATCGAGCGGCGCGTGGCGGCGGAGTTGCGCTGGCTGCCGCAATTGGATGAACTGCGGCAATGGCTGGAAGAGTATCGGGTATCGCTATACGCCCAGGAATTGAAGACCCTGGGTCCGATCTCCGCGACCCGCC
>CAZZWE010000096.1:0-6812 GCA_964657675.1 uncultured Steroidobacteraceae bacterium | reverse complement strand
GCATCGCGGAGATCGACGACTGGTTGTTGCGCTAAACGTCGAACTTGATGCCTTGGGCCAATGGCAGCTGCGAACTCCAGTTGATGGTGTTCGTTTGGCGCCGCATGTAGGCCTTCCAAGAATCGGATCCCGCCTCGCGTCCGCCCCCGGTGTCCTTCTCCCCGCCGAAGGCGCCGCCGATCTCTGCGCCGGAGGTGCCAATGTTCACATTCGCGATGCCGCAGTCGCTGCCTTGAGCCGACAGAAATTGCTCAGTCGCCTGCAAACGATTCGAGAAAATGGCCGACGATAAACCATAGGCCACTGAATTTTGCAGGGCCAAGGCCTCATCCAAGGTGTCGAAGGAAATGAGATACAGAATCGGTGCAAAGGTTTCGGTTTGCACGATTTGCATATCGTGACGGGCGCGAATGATGGCCGGCTCAACAAAATTGCCGGGACGCTTCAGCACCTGACCACCGCATAACAAAACACCACCTTCAGCCTGGGCGTCGGCGATGGTCTTGCTGTAGCGCGCGACGGCGGCGGCATCGATCAACGGTCCCATCAAGGTGTTGGCATCCAATGGATCACCGATTCGGACCTGCCCGTACGCGGCCACCAAACGCCGCTCCAATTCAGCGGCAATGGAGCGTTGTACCAGGACGCGCCGGGTCGAGGTGCAGCGCTGACCGGAGGTGCCGACAGCGCCAAACACGATGCTCGGGACCGCGAGATCCAAATTTGCACTGTCATCGACGATGATGGCGTTGTTGCCGCCGAGTTCCAGCAGGCTCTTTCCTAAGCGCTGTGCGACGCGCACGCCGACTTGCCGCCCCACATGCGTTGACCCGGTGAAGGAGACCAGCGCCACGCGCTTGTCATCGACGAATCGCCCGGCCAACTCCGTGCCTGCGTCGATGAACACTTGGAAAATTGCCGGCAGGCCATGACGCTCTAACACGCGATTGCAAATGGTTTGGACGGCCAGGGCGCAGAGCGAGGTTTTAGGCGAGGGCTTCCACACCGTGACATTGCCGCTGATGGCGGCGAGGAAGGCGTTCCACGCCCACACTGCGACGGGGAAATTAAAGGCCGAAATCACGCCGACGACACCGAGCGGATGCCACTGTTCGTACATGCGATGTTGGGGTCTCTCGGAGTGCATGGTATTGCCATACAACATGCGCGATTGACCGACCGCGAAGTCGGCGATGTCGATCATCTCCTGAACTTCGCCGTCGCCCTCGGCTTTGATCTTGCCCATCTCCGATGACACCAGCGTGCCCAGTGCATCCTTGAACGCGCGCAGCTCCTCGCCCATCAAGCGAATGGCCTCGCCGCGCTTGGGCGCAGGTACCGCGGCCCACGCGGCAGCTGCCGCGACCGCGGCGCTCATGACGTGCTCGTAATCCTCGGCGGTCGCGGCGATGACCTGAGCTAACCGTTCACCGTTCGATGGGTTGATCGAATCGATGACCGTGCTGCCTTTCGCGGGGCTCCAGCCGTGGCTTCCGGACCAGGTGCCGGGATTAAGCTGAGTCAGGCCTAGTTTTTTCAGTGCATCGATACTGTGTTTCATAGCGGTTCGGTCAAGTTTCTGGGGCGCGCATTTTGACTTGGTACGACCGACAACGCTAGCATCGCTCGAATGTCGACCACTTCTGCCTTGACCAATTGGCATCCTGCAAGCTGGCAGGGGCGTCCGGCCGCCCAACAGCCCAAATACGCCGACGCGCAGGCGTTGGGTCGGGCGGTGGCCTCGCTAAGCCGCCTGCCGCCGCTGGTGGTCTCTTGGGAAATCGAAGCGCTCACCGCCAAGCTGGCGCAGGCCCAACGCGGCGAGCAATTCCTGCTGCAAGGGGGCGATTGCGCGGAGAGCTTCGAGGATTGCGAATCCGACAACATTGCGCGGCGGCTGAAGATTCTGCTGCAAATGAGCTTGGTGCTGCTGCAGGGCATGAAAAAGCCCATCATTCGCGTCGGCCGCTTCGCCGGCCAATACGCCAAGCCCCGCTCGACTGACACGGAGACCCGCGATGGGGTCACGCTGCCATCGTATCGCGGCGATAACGTCAACAAGCCGGGCTTCACCAGCGCTGAGCGCGAACCGGATCCGGAGTTGCTGCTGCGGGGCTATGAGCGCGCGTCGCTGACGCTGAACTTTGTTCGTGCGCTCATCGATGGCGGATTCGCGGACCTGCATCACCCCGAGTATTGGGATTTGGGATTTTTTCGGCATGCGCCGCTACGCGATGCCTATCAAAAAATCGTCGACTCGATCGCTGAGTCGTTGGATTTTTTCGAATCCATGAGCGGCCAACGAGTGCATGCGGCCACGCGCGGTGATTTTTACACCAGTCACGAAGGATTGCATCTGCTCTCGGAACAGGCACAAACGCGCTACATCGAACGGCAGAAGCGTTGGTATAACTTGTCGACGCACATGCCCTGGATTGGCATGCGCACCGCGAACATCGATGGTGCTCACGTCGAGTTCTTTCGCGGCATCTCGAATCCGATTGGCGTGAAGGTCGGGGCCGCGATGAGCGCCGAATGGCTGCAGGAATTAATTCAGGTTTTGAATCCGCAGAATCAGCCCGGTCGGCTGACCTTTATTCATCGGTTTGGCATCAAGGATGTCGAAAAGCGATTGCCGGAGATGATCCGCGCGGTGCGCCGCACCGGTTCGCAGGTGTTGTGGGTGTGCGATCCCATGCACGGCAACACCGAGACCACGGCGGGCGGCGTGAAGACACGGCGCTTCGACAACATTCTGGCGGAAGTCGATGCCTCGTTCCGTATCCATGAAGAAGAAGGATCGATGTTGGGCGGCGTGCACATCGAGTTGACCGGCGAGGATGTGACCGAATGTATCGGCGGCGCACGCGGTTTGACCGAATTGGACTTGGCACGTGCCTACAAATCGCAGGTCGACCCCCGCTTAAACGCCGAGCAGGCGCTGGAGTTGGCAATGTTGATTGCCCGGCGCGCTGGCGCCAACCGGTTATCGGGAAAACCCCCAAGATCGGTCACCTGAGCTTAGAGGGCCGGAGAAATATTTATGCAATAAAATGGAGAAATATCTAATAAAAACAATAATATAGAAAATATATCTCATTTTATTCTAGAATAGCAGAGGCAGTTTTAGAAAACCCGGCTTGCCTGGCTGCAACGAGGTGCTATTCTCTTTTTCAGAGCCTTCCCCGCGGCAAAAATAGTTGCCATCCGTGTGGAATTTTTACCTTAACCACGGGGTCAGACAGGTTCCAAGCCCGACACTGGGCCAGGTTCAGTTGCGCTCGGGTTAGTCCAAGTCCAAGCGCGATCGATGGCGGGCTACGTGGGATCACTACGTAGCCCGTTTTTTAATGCCCACAAGTATGAACCCTGTTTTCGATCCGACCTGTAGGCGTTGCCCGCGACTCGCCGCCTTTTTGGATGCCGTCAAGGCCGAGCACCCGAGTTACTATTGCCTGCCCGTGGGTCCCTTTGGCGATCCCAACGCCCGTCTCATCATCGTAGGCTTGGCGCCCGGCAAACATGGCGCCAATCGAAGCGGCCGCCCGTTCACCGGCGATCACGCTGGGATTTTGCTCTACGAAACCTTATACAAGTATGGATTCGGCTCGGCGCCGGTGTCGCGCGCTGCGGATGACGGACTTCGTTTGCTCAATGCCCGCATCACCAATGCCGTGAAATGTCTGCCGCCGGACAACAAGCCGCTGCCCATCGAGGCGAAAACTTGCAACGATTACTTGAGTGCCGAATTGGCCCAAAGCACCGGCGCGCGCGTTATCTTGGCCCTAGGGGCCATTGCACACCTGGCGGTGCTGCGCGCCGAGAAGCTTGCGCCCAGTCAGTATAAATTCGCGCATGCAGCCGAACATGCCATCAGTGGCGGAAAGATCTTGTTGAATTCTTATCATTGCAGCCGCTACAACACCCAGACACGCCGACTGACCACCCCCATGTTTGAGGCGGTCGTGGAGCGCGCGCGCGAGCTCATTGGCGTATGAGTTTTGATGCCAAGGTGTTCGTCGACAGCCTGCCGGGTCGTCCAGGGGTGTACCGCATGCTGGGCGAGGAGGGCGAAATCCTCTATGTGGGCAAGGCGCGCAACCTCAAAAACCGTGTCGGGTCGTATTTTCAGCCGAGCAACGTGCAGCCCAAGGTGCACGCCTTGGTTGCGAAAACCGCCAACATGGAAGTCACGATCACCAATTCAGAGATCGAGGCGCTGCTGCTTGAATACAATCTCATCAAAAAACACCGTCCGCGTTTCAATGTGGTGCTGCGCGATGACAAGAGCTTTCCCTATCTGCATGTGGAGACCAAGCACGAGTTTCCGCGCCTAAGCTTTTATCGCGGCTCGCGTAAAGAGCCGGGGCGCTACTTTGGACCGTATCCTTCGGCCGGTGCGGTGCGCGATACCCTGCAGCAGATACAAAAGCTGTTTCGCTTGAGAAACTGCGAGGACAGCTACTTTGCGAATCGCTCCCGGCCGTGCCTGCAGTATCAAATTCAGCGCTGCACCGGACCGTGCGTCGGCCTGATCTCCAAAGAGAGTTATGCCGGCGATGTGGGCGCCGCCATCAAGGTTCTCGAGGGGCGCAATGACGAGGTACGTGAGGATCTTGGCCGTCGCATGGAAGCCGCTGCGGAGAAGCTGGATTTCGAGGGCGCGGCGCAGCTGCGCGATCAGCTCGCCAAGCTCAAGGCGGTTCAGTCGCAGCAAATCGTCACGGCAGACATCGACCAAGACGCCGACGTCATTGCCATCGCCGCAGCCAATAACGAGTACTGCGTGGCGTTGATGTTCGTGCGCGCCGGCCGCAGTCTCGGCAGCACGACATTCTTCCCCAAAGCACCTTACGCGGAGGTGCAAGAAGTACTGTCGGCTTTCGTGGCGCAGTACTACATGGAGCGCGAGGCGCCGCCGGAAATCATCGTTGAGCAGGAATTTGAGGAAATGGCATTGCTGGAAACAACGTTTGCCAGCCAGTCCAGCCACAAGGTCCGGATCACTGCCTCGGTTCGCGGGATCCGCGCACGTTGGCTGGAGATGATGCACAACAACGCGGAACAGGCTCTGAACATGCGTCGCCTGGCCCGCGCCGGAATTGAGACCAGCCTCGAGGATGTGCGGGAGGCGTTTGATCTAGAAGAGACGCCACAGCGCCTGGAATGCTTCGACATCAGCCACACCAGCGGCACCGACACGGTGGCCTCCTGCGTGGTATTTGGCCTCGAAGGCCCAATGAAAAGCGACTATCGCCGCTTCAACATCAGCGGAATCGCGCCCGGGGACGACTATGCCGCGATGCATCAGGCTTTGACCCGGCGCTACAAGCGGGTCAAGGATGGGGAAATCGTCAAGCCCGATATCTTGTTGATCGACGGCGGAAAAGGCCAACTCGGCGAGGCTGCCATGGTGCTCGAGGAGCTCGGGGTCGGCGGGATTACCCTGATTGGTGTCGCCAAAGGCGTGGACCGGCGGGCCGGGCAGGAACAACTGTTCTTGTTGGGTCAGGACACGCCCACTATACTTCCTCCGGACTCGCGTGCTTTACACCTGATTCAACGCGTGCGCGACGAGGCGCATCGTTTCGCCATTGCTGGGCACCGTCGCAAACGGGCTAAACGTCACAGCCAATCGATTCTCGAAACCATACCGGGGCTGGGGCCCGTCAAACGGCGCGAATTGTTGAAGCAGTTTGGCGGCCTACAAGGGATTCTTCGTGCCGGCATCGATGATTTCGTCCAAATCCGAGGGCTGGGTCGCGACCTCGCCGAAGTGATCTATGAGCACCTCCATCCCGGACGCTAAGCGCAAAGCGTATTTCAATCTGCCGAACACGCTGACGTGGCTGCGGATTTTGATGATTCCCGGCATCGTGGTGCTGTTCTACCTGCCGTATTGGTGGGCCCATCCGGCGGCCGGCATTGGATTCGCGTTAGCCGGAATCACGGACACCTTGGATGGCTACTTCGCCCGCAAACTCGGCCAAACCTCGCGTTTAGGCGCGTTTTTGGACCCGGTCGCGGACAAATTGATCGTGGCCGCGGCCTTGGTGCTCATCATCAGCCGCGATCCGCAGTGGTACTTGGTGATTGCGGCCATCGTCATCATCGGGCGGGAAATTGCGGTGTCGGCGCTGCGTGAGTGGATGGCGGAGATCGGCGCGCGTGGCCGCATCAAGGTGTCAACCCTGGGGAAATACAAGACCATCATGCAGATCGTGGGCTTGTCGCTGCTGTTGTTCCGTCATGATTTGTTGACGATTCCCATTTATCCGTTGGGGCTGGTACTGACCGGAGTTGCTGCGGTGCTTACTCTGTGGTCCATGATTCAGTATCTCAGGCTGGCCTGGCCGGAGTTACGGAACAGTTCCCAGCTGTAATGGGACTGGGTAACAGCCGGAATTGCCGTCCAGTTCAATGATTTAGCCCAGATTTTACCTCGCTCAGTCTTGACTCTGGAGTTTGCGGCCCTACAATTGCGCCCTCGGTTGAAGGCACCCTACAGCCGCGGGAATAGCTCAGTTGGTAGAGCGCAACCTTGCCAAGGTTGAGGTCGCGAGTTCGAGTCTCGTTTCCCGCTCCATAACAACAGAATCAGATAGTTATCCACGTTTTGTACCGTTGGATAACTTCCGGCTGTTGTAATATGCCGGGTTGTCGCATTCGCGCGGCTCATCACTCGAGCATCTCCATCAACGCGCAACTTGGGTAGGGCGGGCGGTGTTGGCAGAAAACCAGCCCTATACTTCAGCGCCATGATATTCGAAGCTGAAAGGTTGCATTTCTTCCGCCCCCTGACAGGCAAGTCC
>CAZZWE010000095.1:7155-18179 GCA_964657675.1 uncultured Steroidobacteraceae bacterium | reverse complement strand
CTCATGCGTGCCGACAAACACGTCCAAAGCTGGGAGCTGATGCAAAAGTGGGTCGTTGCCCGCGGCAACGAACCCCACGATTTGGAATGGCTTTGCGAACGAGTCTCGAGCTGGGAAGACCCCCGCTACTTCACCCGCTTCTCCGAGGAATACATTGAGCGGCTGGTGGCCCTGAAGAAGAACAGCGAAGCCTTGAAGGTGCTGGCCGCGAGGCTGGCCGTGGACCCTAAGTTCCGACCCAAATCCGCCGCCGACACCTTGAGTCTGGCGCAGCTGGCCGCCCGCGGCGGCGGCGCTCCCCGCCTGGCGCGGGCATTACTGAGCGACTTCGCCACCCGTTTTCCCGGCGATACCCGCGTGGGCATCGCCCAATCCCTGGCCCAGCATTTAGCCTGAAAGCACCGCACCAACCAGGTGCATCACTTATGTCTCGGATCTGATTGCGGCATTTGAGGCCCCAGTACATGATTGTGACATCGCAGCGCTTGAGCATCCGCTCGAGGGCACCAAACGGGGGATATTTGGGTAATCGACCGTACGACGAGATGTACGGCGGGGCCGATGGCACCGCTGAACGCGCGCACTACCTGCGCTATACCGAATGGCTGAAAGAGCAGCCGGCTGACCGGCTGGCACAGAAACGGGCCGAGGCCGATGCCTTGTTCCATCGGGTCGGCATCACCTTCGCCGTTTATGGCCAGGAAGAAGGCGCCGAACGCCTCATCCCCTTCGACATCGTGCCCCGCGTGTTGCCGCACGAGGAATGGGTGCGGCTGGAATCCGGGTTAAAACAGCGCGTACGCGCGTTGAACGCCTTCATCCACGACATCTACCACGATCAGCAGATTCTAAAAGCCGGCGTCATTCCCCCCGAGCAAGTGCTCTGCAACTCCCAATACCGCCCCGAAATGCAGGGGGTCGATGTCCCCGGCGGCATCTACGCCCATATCGCCGGCATCGACATCATCCGCGACGGCGCCGGGGAATTCCGGGTGTTGGAAGACAACCTCCGGGTGCCCTCCGGCGTGTCCTACATGATGGAAAACCGCAAAATGATGATGCGGCTGTTCCCCGAGCTCTTCTCCGAGCACCGCATCGCCCCGGTGGACCACTACCCCGACGTGCTGCTGGAAAACCTGCGCAGCGTCGCCCCCACCGGCGTCGCCGAACCGACCGTGGTCCTGCTGACCGCCGGGGCTCACAACTCGGCCTATTTCGAGCACGCCTTCCTGGCGCAGCAGATGGGCATTGAACTGGTCGAAGGCCAGGATCTGTTCGTCCGCGACGAGGCGGTGTTCATGCGCACCACCCAGGGCCCGCAGCGGGTGGACGTCATTTACCGCCGTATCGACGATGACTTCATCGACCCTCTCGTGTTCCGCCCCGACTCGATGTTGGGCGTGCCCGGCCTGCTCACCGCCTACCGCGCCGGCCACATCACCATCGCCAATGCCATCGGCACTGGCGTGGCTGACGATAAGTCCATCTATCCCTACGTCCCCGAGATGATCCGTTTCTATCTCGGCCAGTCGCCCATCATCGGCAATGTCCACACCTGGATGCTGCGCAAGAAAGAGGACTGCGATTACGTGCTGGCGCATCTACCCGAACTCGTCGTCAAAGAGGTCCACGGCGCCGGCGGCTACGGCATGCTCATCGGCCCCGCCTCCACCAAAGCGGAGATCGAAGCCTTCCGCAAGCAAATCATCGCCACGCCCGAACGCTACATCGCCCAGCCCACCCTGGCGCTGTCCACCTGCCCGACCTTTGCCGAGAACGGCATCGCCCCGCGGCACATCGACCTGCGTCCCTTCGTGTTGTCCGGCAAGGAAGTCACCATCGTGCCCGGCGGCCTGACCCGCGTCGCCCTGCGCGAAGGTTCTTTGGTGGTGAACTCCTCCCAGGGAGGCGGCACCAAGGACACCTGGGTGCTGGAGTCGTAAATGCTCAGCCGCACCGCCGACCATTTGTATTGGATGTCGCGCTACATCGAGCGCGCCGAAAGCCTGGCACGTCTGGTGGACGCGCATTACCGCATGTCCTTGCTGCCGCATTCGGGCGAAACCCTCTCCGACTCGCTCACCGCCACCATGACCGCTCTGCACATGGAAGAGGCTTACAAGGAGCGGCATAAGGCCATCGAACCGCGCGCCGTGTTCGAATTCGTCAGTCTCGACCGCGACTACAGCGGCAGCATCATCAGCTGCCTGCGGGCCGCGCGCGAGAACGCCCGCGCGGTGCGGGGTTCGCTGACCTCCGAACTCTGGGAAACCTTGAACGCCACCTGGCTCGACGCCCGCGCACAAATTACGCGTCGCCCGTCCAACCCGGACATCGGCCAATTCGTCGAGTGGGTCAAGGAGCGCTCGCACCTCACCCGCGGCGTGACCATCGGCACCATGATGCGCGATGAAGCCTTCCACTTCACCCGCATCGGCACCTTCTTAGAACGCGCCGACAGCACCGCGCGCATTCTGACCGCGCACCAGAATGACCTCATTCCCGGCGCCGATGCCGGCGTCGTGCCCGATCCGTATCAATGGAGCGTGCTGCTCCGAGCCCTGTCCGCCTTCGAAATCTACCGCCGTGTATACCGTGACGTAATCACACCCTATAAGGTCGCGCAGATGCTCATACTGCGTGACGACATGCCGCGCTCGTTACTGCGTTGTTGCAAAGAGGTCTATTCCAACTTGAAGTCCGTGGCCAACGAACACTCCGCCGAAACCGAACGGCGCGCCGGTGAAATGCACGCCATGCTGCACTTCACCCGCATGGAAGAAATCTCCTCCAGCGGCGTACCGCAATTTCTCGACAGTTTCCTGACCAAGCTGCGCGACTTAGGCGACCGCATCGCGTCGGATTTCTTGGTCCCCCCGGCCGAGGTTTAACCATGCAACTGCACATCCGCCACGAAACCCGTTACCGCTACGAGCGTCCCGTCAAATACTCGGTGCAGAGCCTCCATCTGACCCCGCGCCGGGATTCGAGCCAGCGCGCGCTCAAGTGGAACATCACGGCGCCCGGTCGCCGCCTGGAACAGATCGACGCCTACGGCAACATCTCGCACCTGCTCACCATCGAGGAACCCCACCGCGAGATTCAAATCGTGGTGCACGGAATAGTTGAAACCGCCGACACCGAAGGCCGCCAGGAAGATGGCACCCTCTCGCCCTTGGCCTATCTCGCGCCTACCAAACTCACCACGCCCAACGAAGACTTGAAAGCCTTCGCGCAAAGCAAGTTGGGTTCCCTCACCGACCCCCGCGAGCGCGCGCATGCCTTGGCTGAAGCCGTATTCGACAACGTGAAATATAAAACCGGCTCGAGCGATGTCGCCGACACCGCCGCGGTCGCTTTCAAAAGCGGCGAAGGCGTGTGTCAGGATCAGGCCCATGTGTATATCGCTTCCGCGCGCTCCATCGGCATTCCCACCCGCTACGTCAGCGGCTATTTATTCACCGGCGATCAAACCGAAGCCGCCAGCCATGCCTGGGTGGATGTCTGGTTAGGGGCCGAAGCGGGGTGGCAGAGCTTGGATGTCACGCACAAACGCCCCGCAGTTCGTACCTATTGCCGCCTGGCCGTCGGCAGGGATTACCTGGATGCGGCACCGGTGCGCGGAGTACGTCAAGGCGGCGGCGGCGAGAAAATGGAAGCCAATGTCATGGTGGCGGAGTCTGCTCAACAGCAGCAGTAACCCGAGTATAATTTCACCATGACTTACTGTGTCGGCCTGCTGGTCGATACCGGGCTTGTAATGCTGTCCGACTCACGGACCAACGCCGGTGTCGATCAAATAAACACCTTCCGCAAAATGGCCACCTTCGTGCGCGCCAATGACCGCGTATTGGTCCTGATGTCCGCCGGCAACCTCGCGATCACGCAGGCGGTGGTCAATCTGCTGCAGGAGAAGCCCGAGGAATCAGGCCTGGACGAGCGCATCTTCCGCGCCACCAACATGTTTAACTGCGCCCGCGTGGTCGGCGACGCCCTGCGTGAGATCCATCAGCGCGATGCCGAAGACCTCAAAGAACACGGCCACGATTTCAACGGCACGTTCATTTTGGGCGGCCAGATCGCCGGCGAAGAACCCCGGTTGTTCCACATTTACTCC
The DNA here is from genome assembly GCA_964657675.1 of uncultured Steroidobacteraceae bacterium. Taxonomy (GTDB): domain Bacteria; phylum Pseudomonadota; class Gammaproteobacteria; order Steroidobacterales; family Steroidobacteraceae; genus Bog-1198. The sequence continues at coordinate 14,062 of CAZZWE010000095.1, read as the reverse complement.
GCCGGCAATTTCATCGAGTCCTCCATCGACACGCCCTACTTCCAGATCGGCGAATCGAAATACGGCAAACCCATCATCGACCGCGTCATCACCCGCAGCTCGAGCCTTGCGCAAGCCGCGAAGTGCGCGCTGGTGTCCATGGACTCGACCATCCGCTCCAATTTATCCGTGGGCCCCCCGCTCGATCTCGCCATCATCCGGCGCGATGAGTTTGCTTTGCACACCCACATCAGCATCGATCTCGAACACCCGTATTTCAAAATGATCCGCACGCGCTGGGGCTATGCGCTGCAGGAAGTATTCAGCGAGCTGCCGAACCCCGAGTGGTAGATAGGCTTCGATGAAGCTGGATCACGAAACCTGGGCCAAGGTCTACCCGTTTCTCGAGGAGGCGCAAGAAGTCCCTCCCGCGGAACTGCCCGACTGGCTGGCGCGAATCACCGCTGAACATCCCGAGATCAGCGAGCCGCTGCGCTCCGTGCTCGAGTCCATGGATGAAACCGGCGTCGGCTCCTTCCTCGACCGCCCGATGCAAATGCCGCCTGAGGAACCCTCGCGCGTCGGCCAAAAACTCGGCGCTTACACCATCGAATCCCTATTGGGCCAAGGCGGCATGGGCGAAGTGTGGTTGGCGCAGCGCAGCGACGGCCACTTCAAAGGCCAGTTCGCGGTCAAGTTCCTGCAGACCTACAGCCACTCGCCCAAGAGCCTTGACCGCTTCCGCCGCGAAGGCCGCATGCTGGCGCGGCTCACCCACCCGAACATCGCGCGCCTCATCGATGCCGGCGTCACGCCGAACGATCAGCCATATCTGGTGCTCGAGTACGTCAAGGGCGAGCCCATCGATGAATACTGCAAATCGCACGCCCTGAGCATCGATGATCGCGTGCGTTTGTTCTTGGAAGTCCTCGCGGCCGTCGCTCACGCCCATACCAACCTCCTCGTGCACCGGGATATCAAGCCCTCGAACGTGTTGGTGACCTCGGAAGGCGCGGTAAAGCTATTGGACTTCGGCATCGCCAAGCTCATCGCCACCGACCTTGCACCCGAAGAGCAAACTCAAGCGACTCGGATCGAAGACGTCGCCCTGACCCCCGACTTCGCCGCGCCCGAACAAGTCCTGGGCGAACCGCCTTCCACCGCCACCGACGTCTACCAACTCGGCGTCCTGCTCCACCTGTTGCTGGTCGGCGTGCTGCCGCTGGTCAGTGAAGGCAAATCCCGCGCCGAACGCGTCCGAGCCGCCCTCGAAGACATCCCCGGCAAGGCCTCCGACCATCTCACCGGCCCCGCACGCAACATCGTCCGCGGTGACTTGGATGCCATCATCGGCAAAACCCTGCAAAAGAAACCCGAGGAGCGCTACCCCACGGCCGCGGCCTTGGCCGCCGACCTCAATCGCTATCTCGATCACGAACCGGTCCGCGCCCGCGAAGGCGCTTTAGCCTACCGCGCCAAGAAGTTCGTCCGCCGCTACCGCGGCGCCGTCATCGGTACCTCTGCCGCGCTCACCGCGCTGCTCGCCGCCACCGCCTTCGCCTTCGTGCAAATGCGCGACGCCCAGGTGCAGCGCGACCAAGCCCGGTTCCAAGAACGTCGCGGCGATGCCGAGAACCAATTGCTCACTCAGGTCATGACCACCGTGGGCTCGGACAGCAAGCCGGTCACCTCCGGCCAGATCATGGACGCCAGTGAAGCCATGCTCGACAAGCAGTACAACAGCGACCCCGCTTTCCGCGTCGAGTTGCTGGTGCGCCTCGCCACCAGTTTCATCAATTTGACCGATCCGGAACGCGCCGTGGCTCAGCTGCAGAAGGCCGAAGCCCTGGCCGAACCGCTTCACAGTCCGTTATGGACCGCACAAATTCAATGCGCCATGGTGCAGTTCGATATTTCACGCGATCAGATGGACAAGGCCGCGGAACGCTTGGCGCGCGGCAAGGCTGCGCTCGCCACCTTCAAAAATCCCGCCGCCATGGACCGGGTCCGTTGCATGGATTCAGAGGCGACGTTGCTGGACGCCAAGGGCGACGTGCGCAAGGCGCTCGAGCTCGAAAAAACGGCGCTCAAGCTGTTGGAAGATAATTCGATTACTCGCGATCCCATGTATGCCGAAGTGCTCGGCAGCCTGCAGGTCTACTACAGCAAGTTGGGCGATGTGAAGACCACCTACGAATTTGCCAATCGCGAAGTTCAGGTCTTGGAAAGCAACGGCTGGGGCGATTCCGAGGTCGGCGTCGTCGGCCACCACAATCTGGCGGTGGTGCTGAACGACATGGGCGAGCATCTCGCCGCTGCCAACGAGGAAGGCATTGCCATCGAGCGACTGCGCAGCAATGCGACTGACGGCCTGGTCCCCGCCTCCGCGTCCATCTCCTACGCGACCATGCTGCTCAAACTCAACCGCGTCCCCGAAGCCTATCAAGCTGCGGACGAAGCAATACGCGCGGCCCAACGCGACGCAGACAAAGTCAGCGAAGCCTACGCACACCAATCCCGTGCCAAAGTGGAAGTGGTGATGGGACAACTCGAGGCGGCAGCCGCGGACATCGCCGCCTGCAAGGCCCTGATGAAAGGCACCGAGGATGTGAACAGCCGCGTGCTGGCGGCGAACAGCACCGCTGAAGCCGCACTGCTGCGGGCACGCGGCAAACCGCACGACGCCGAACAGCTGGCCGAAGCTGCGATTGACCGGGCGACCAAAAGCAGCTCTGGCGGCGAGTCGATACTGGCCTACCTATGGCTGGAAGAAAGCCGCGCCGAACTCGCCGAACGCCGTTTCCCACAAGCCGAGGCCGCGGCCAACAAGGCCGTTGTGATTTTCAATAAGCGAGCGCGCGATCCGAACTTGAGCGCAGACGTTGGTGAGTCGCTCACGTTGATCGCCGAAGCGCAGCGAGGCGAGGGGCAACCACAACAAGCCCATGAGAGCGCCAGTCGCGCGTTGCCGGGCCTGACGGCGGGCCTAGGTCCAGAAAATCCCCTGACCCTCGAAGCCATGGCACTTCGATAATCGGCTCATGTCAATCTAGCGACGCTTAGTTAGGCGCAGGCGCCGTCGGTGGCGGCGGTGCAGGCGCGGCACCCGGCGCAGGCGGTGCGGCCGCGCCCGTCGGCGTCGTGGCACTCGCCGGCGGGATCATCGGTAGCTCATACAGCTTCACCAGATGCATGCGCAAGGTCGGCAACGTATCGATGGCGAATTGACGCGCATCCTTATCATCACCCGACTCGCTTTCCCGGCGGAACGTCTCGATCGCATCCTTGTGCGCGAGGATCTGCCATTCAATATAAGCTCGATCGAAATCATCGCCGCTTAAGTTCGCGAGTTCCGCTTTCTTCTGAGCTTGCTTGGCGGTCGGCACCATCGGCAAATCAACGTGATTGGCCATGGCCAATTCATGTAGCTGCTTGTTGGCTGCGATATGGTCTCTCACCACCATCGCCGCGAAATCTTGAACCTGCGGATTCTTGCTGCGTTGCTGGGCGAGCATGCCGCCATCCACTTCCGCCAGACCGCTCTGCGCGGCCGTGACATAAAACGGAGCATCCGGATCGTCGGTGGATATTTCCGCGGTGGGCGCAGCGAATGCTGGGGCTGTCATCAGCATTAAGAGACACCATTTCTTCATCGCGATTCTCCGTGTTGAACAAGCGCGCCATCCGAACACCGCGCGGCCGATAAGAATAACCGTTAGGGCTCACGTCACTGTCAGCCACCCGGCCATGAGAATGTCAGTAAGCAACGCATAACGAGGGCGGCACCTTAATCTTTCGAATCCTCCGGACATACCGTTTCCGGCATTTGCACGTTGGTCGTCGAGCGAGTGGCTGCGGTCGCCACCTGGTAGCACTTGGGGTTGATCCAAACCACCCAGTCGCCCGACGAAGTTTTGTACTTATCCCCCGTTTTATGCGGCCTGCGCCACCAGCGGTCATCACCCGGCGTTCCCGAAATCAAATTGCCCGGCGGCGGCAAGCGGCTGCGAATCTCGTACGCCTGCACCGCACGGCGCGCTTCCGCATTCCAATCCGGCCCCGATCCCGTGCCGCCCGCGCCCCCATCCGGCAAGCTGCTCACCGGCGGCAATGACGGCGCCTCCAGCGTCACGGGCGCCAGCCATTCTTTGAGGTCGCCGCTCAACCGCTGCGGACGAACTTCCACGAGCTTCAGTTTCGGTTGCGGGGAGGCGGGGTAGACCACCACCTGCAGCGGCGCAGCCTGCGTGGAAGCCAGAAGCGGGTAAGTGCGCGAGACGAGCAGCCACGCCGCCAGAATCGCCAAATGCACCACCAGAACAAAAACGAAGGTGAAGGTCCGAGAAGCTCCCCAGGTGTCGGGCTGATCCATCCGCATGTCGTATTGACTGAAGATACGCGGCTCAGGTTCCTGAGCCCCCAAGCTCAACCGCTTGACGCGTCAGCGCGTGCTCCGCACCCACTCCCGCCGTCAGCGGCACCACCGCACGGCGCGCACTGGCCGACGACTCGCTCGCGCGCCCCAGCCCCTGCTGCGCTTTCGCCAGCAACAACAAGGCCTCGCCCACGTCGGCACTGGCATTGACATCAAGGGCATTGTCGCTCGTCACCTTGAGCGCTTCGGTTGCGCGCTGCTCGGCCTCCGCGAAACGCCCGTCGGCGTTGGCGATGCGCGCCGCCGTCAACAAGGCCAGACCCGTGGTCACCGGACTGGGATGAGCCGACTGGCGCAAGGCATCGATCACAGCATCGATTTGCCGGTGAGCATCGGCCGGCCGGCCTTCCGCCGCGGACAGCTCAGCTTCCGAGATTTGCGCATGCACTGTCGCGCGTTTGTACGGCACCTCGTGTCCCTGCGCCAACGCCTGGACCTTGGCGAGTTCCGCATGCGCTTCCGGATAGCGCTTCAGCGTCGTCAATGTGTCGACACGCTCGGCGCGCGTCAGCGCCTCGATGACGGTGTCCTTGTCGCGCTGCGCCGCGGCCAATGCGGCATCGAATGCCGTGCTGGCAAGATCCGGGTGGCCCAGACGCCACTGCATCACCGCGTAAGCCATCGAAGTGTGCGCATCCACCAATCCATCGCTGGTGGCACTGCGCGCCTGCGTAATCGCCACCTCTTCCGCAGCAAGCGCGGCGACATACTGACCGAAGACCGCCAGTTGCTCCGCCAGATTGGCGCGCGCCGTCGCGGCGTTTTGTGATTCTCCCCAACCCGACTGAGCGAGATGCTCGATCGCGCGCTGCGTATAACCAAACGATTTCTTGATGTTGCCCATCTCGTTGTAATAGAAGCCCGTGGCCGACAACAAATCATCGTACGTGGGATCCGCGGTTTCTCCACCCTGCTCGAGCATCGCCAGCGCACTTTCATCCAGCTTGATCGCGCCCGGCACATCGCCCTTCATGGACAGCACCGAGGCCTCCGCGTCCATGCAACGGACGCGGTCCAGCACCGTGGGACTCGCAATGCGTAGCAGAGCCGCGCGACCTTGCGCCAGCCGCTGCGCTGCGCCGTCCTCATGCCCCATGGCCACTTCGGAACTGACCGCGCTGCATTCGATATTGGCCAGCGCGCTCGGATCGTTGAGCTGTTGGGCCAAGGCTTCGGCCTTGCCCAACACCGCGAAGGCGCGGTTCTGATCGTCGATGTCTGAGTAGCGCGCCGCCATGCGGGTATACATGCCCACCCGGAATTTCGGGTCGTTGGCATACTGCTTCTCGAGCAAGGCCATGCCTTTGTCCAGGATCTGCACCGGCGTCACTGGTTTGCCGTCCGGGCTCACCGTCGACATCACCTGCATCAAGAACTGGTTTTCGGCCTGCGCATCCTTCTGCAAGGCCCGCGATTGATCGCGCTGCGCCTCCGCTTCGCGCATCTGCACCAAGGCAAAGATGGCCACCGCAATCAAAGCGACTGCCGCGATCGCCGTGCCGGCCACTCCCGCCTGGTAGCGGCGGATGAACTTGCCGGCGCGGTAGGCGAACGCGCCTTCGCGCGCCTTGACCGGCTCATTGGTCAAGTATCGTTCCAGATCCGCGGCCATCTCCGCCGCCGTGGCATAGCGTTCATCGGGCCGTTTGCGCAAGGCCTTGCCGATGATGGCGTCGAGGTCGCCGCGCAGCAGTTTGCGTGCCGCGCCCTGCGCCATCAGCGATGGTCGCGGCGCGACCGCATCGAGCGCCGCGCGAATCCGCGTCGCCCGGTTGGTCTCCGCACTGTCCGTCGGCAGCCGTCCCACCAACAGCAGGTACAGCAGCACGCCGAGCTGATAGACATCCGTCGCGGTCGAGGGCTGTTCCCCCAGGATCTGCTCCGGCGCCGCGAAGTCCGGCGTCAGCGCGACATCCTCCAGGCGGGTGGGTTGCGATTGATCGTCATCCGCGAGGTCATTGCTGATCAACTTGGCCACGCCGAAGTCGAGCAGCTTCACACTGCCTTCCTGCGTCACGAGCACGTTGGACGGCTTGATGTCCCGGTGCACGATCAGATTGGTGTGCGCGTGCGCCACTGCCGCGATGATGTCCAGAAATAAGCGGATCCGTTCGCGCAGATCCAGCGCCCGCTCGCGACAATACTTGTCGATGTGCTCGCCTTTGACATACTCGAGCACCAGATACGATTGACCGTTCGGCGTGACACCGGCGTCGATCAACCGCGCAATATTCGGATGGGTCAGCCGGGCCAGCAGTCGGCCCTCGCGGCGAAACCGCTCAATGGCCGATGCACTCGCCGACGCCAACCCTAGAAATTTAACCGCAAAGAGTCCCGCGAACCGCCCGTCGCTGCGTCGAGCCAGCCACACCTCGCCCATGCCGCCCCGGCCCAGCAGCGAATCGATGGTATACGCGCCCACCACTTCGCCCACCCGCGACTTCTCCGGCGTAAACACATACGGCTGCTCGAGAAAGCCCTGCTCTTCCACGT
>CAZZWE010000095.1:0-7055 GCA_964657675.1 uncultured Steroidobacteraceae bacterium | reverse complement strand
CCAGCACCTCGCGCAAGGGGCCCGCGACGTCCGGCCGTTCAGCCGTGAGCCGGTCCAACCATGCCGCCAATTCGGACGGGGGAACGTCCTGCGCCTGTTCGAGCCAGGGATAGATCAGTTTCCAGGTATCGGAATCGAGCTTGGCCAAGTATCCACCCCGTCAGCGATCTGTCTTTGCAACGCAATTGTAGAGCGCTCGAAAAAGCGCGCACCAGCAATTGCTAATGAACAACTGCCCACTTCACAACAAGCCCGGCTAAAAGCCCACTAAACTAGTTGACTGAGTCAAGTAAATGCCTATGATGGAACCATGCAGCGCCCAACCCCCGTGGCTAAAGAGCTGGCAACCCAAGTCGCCGCCGTCCGGCAATTCAACCGCTTCTTCACTCAACGCATCGGTGTACTCGACGAAAGCCTGCTCGACAGCGGCCTCACCCTGACCCAGGGCCGCGTGCTGTTCGAGATTGCCTCGCGCAAAAGCTGCACCGCCGGCGACCTGATCCTCTCCCTGCGCCTGGACGCGGGCTACTTGAGCCGCATCCTGCAGCTGTTCTTCGATTTGAACTTGATCAAACGCAAGCCGTCCCCTGAGGACGGCCGGCGTTCCCTGCTCTCGCTCACCGCCAAGGGCCGCAAGAAATTTGCCGCACTGGATGGTGAATCGCGTCGGCGCATCGGCGCCTTGCTCAAGCCCCTGCCGGCGGCCAAACGCGCCCAACTGGTGGACGGCATGCGCGCCCTCCAGGCATCTTTCGCCGCCGACTCCGACGCCCAGAAGCGCAGCGTCCAGATCCGGCCCTACCGCGTCGGCGATGTCGGCTGGGCCATCGAGCGCCACGGCCAACTGTATGCCGACGAGTTCGGCTGGAACGAGGAATTCGAAGCGTTGGTGGCCCAGTTGTTCGCCAAGTTCGCGGCCAGTCACGATCCGAAGGCGGAACAGTTTTGGGTGGCCGAAACCGACGGCGAACGCGTGGGCTGTGTGTTCGTGGTGCGCTCAGAGAAAGATCCCCAGGCAGCGCAACTACGCTGTCTGCTGGTCGATCCCAAGGGCCGGGGATTGAAGATAGGCAGCCGGCTCGTCGACGAATGCATCCGCTTCGCCAAAGCCGCAGGCTACCGCCGCATCATCCTGTGGACCAACGACGTCTTAACGTCCGCGCGCCGCATTTACGAAGCCGCTGGCTTCACGCTCGTCGAAGAATCACCGCACCACAGCTTCGGCAAAGACCTGGTGGGTCAATACTGGAGCCTCGACCTCTAAGGCGACGCCCTAGTTATCCCGCCGCTCCGCGAAATCATACTCGTTCAGCGAGCTCGGACGACCCAGCAGATAGCCCTGCGCATAATCCACGCCCAGCGTGCGCATGGCCTGCAGTTGCGTATCCAGCTCCACCGATTCCGCCACCGTCTGCACGCCCAGATCCGACGCCATCTTCACGATGGCCGAAATCATGGCCCGCGCCACCCGGTCAGTAGGCGCCGCACCCACCAACGAGCTGTCGATCTTGAAGTAATGCGCCGGCACACTGCGCAGGTACCCATACGAAGGCGCATTGGCGCCGAAGTCATCCAGCGCGACTTCACAGCCCAACGCCTCCAATCGCTTCATCGATTCCCCGACGCTGATATTGCCCGACGACGCAAACCTCTCGGTGACTTCGAAGCACAACGCCTGCGGCGGTACGCCGCTCTTCAGCACGCACGCTTCCACGAAGCTGATGAATTTCTCATCCGTCATGGACTGCGACGACAGGTTGATGGCAAACACCGCGCGGGCCCGAACCCATTGCTTGCGATTATTCACCAGCCACACCAACAAGGTGCGCACCACCCAGCGATCGATGGCCGGCATCAGCCGCTGCTGCGCGGCCTGCGCCAGGAAGGCACTCGGCCCCAGCAAGGTGCCGTCCGCTGTGCGTAGCCGCAGCAGCACCTCGAAATGAGCCTGCCCGCCGTCCTCATGCAGCGAGCGGATCGGCTGTAAAAACAACTCGAATTGTTCGTCGTGCAACGCCCGGTCAATCAACGCGCGCGTCTCGCCGATCTGGGCGTCACGCAAAAGATCCCCAGAACTGATCTGCACCTGAAAACTGCGCCGGCGCGCAAACTCCGCGGCCAAGCACACGAATACCGGCGCCAGGCGCTCCTCCAACGCTTCCACCGTACGTTCGTTCGCGATCTTCGAATCGACATTGAGCCGTACCGCACCGTTGACGGCGCCGTTCACATCGCGCACCGGAATGGCCATGGCGTAATTGCCGTCTTCGCGGATGCCATAGGAGGCATCGAGGTTGCCCGAATCGCTCGACAACGAATCCTCGACCAACTGATGGTCCTCCGGCAATAAGAAATCCTCGCTCAGCCACAAAGTGTCCGCGGCGAAATCGTGAAACGATACCGCGCTGACCTCCGGTGCCAACGCGCGGATGACTTGGGCCAAGGCATCGAACATCTTGTTCGACGCGTTCTCAGTCATTGAAATCATGTTTGCCAAGAGACACACCATAAGTCACTAACTATGGCGCTATGGTAAAGGTCGGTTTTCAGCGCCGGCATGTCGCCGCCACCAAACGTCGGTTTTTGGAGACAGCATTTTCCTGCAGGAAAGCCGCTGAAAACACGCTTCGCGAGACGCAACGACTGCCTCGCAAAATAATCTTCGATTAAGTTAAAGCGCTCGCTACCGCGTCGGTTTCTCGCCAACGCAACTCGCGCAAGGTCGGCACCATCCAGATCCAGCCCACCAATCCCAACACGCTCACCGCGGCGGCCACCACGAACGCATTGGTAAAACGCCCGGTGCTTTGAATGATCACGCCCGTCGCCCAAGGCGCGATCACACCCGCCAACGACCCCACGGAATTTTGAATCCCCACCCAGCGTCCCGAGGCACGCGGCCCCGCGAGGATCTGACTCATGGCATAAATGCCCGGCGAGGAGGCGCCGGTGAGCACCTGATAAACGAACATCGCGCCGATGGCCACCGCCTGTGACCCCATCGCCATGCACAACATGCAAATCACGTAGCCCACGTGCGCGATGGCCATGGTCACCTTGTAAGCCACGTTGGCTGAACCGCCGCGCGCCACATAGTGATCCGCAGCCCATCCACCCAGCAGCGCCGACACCGCATTGGCCAGATACAAACCGCCGACGATGCCGCCCATTTCCACCGTGCTGAAACCACGTTCCCGCACCAAATACGAAGGCAGCCAGGACAGCATGAAATAGAACGTATAGTTCGCCGACAAAAGCCCCAGCGCCGTTCCCCACATCGCAGGACTCTTCAGGATCATCAGGAAGGTGGGCGAGTCCGCCACCGCCACATCACTCACCAAGCGCGTGGCCTGCACCTCTTTGGCAGCACGCGCCCACGGCAGCAGCCATAGCAACGACAACCCACCGAACACCAAGAAGGCCGAGCGCCACCCAAACTGCGCCATCAAACGCACGCCCACATAGGCGCCCACCGCGGGACCAAACAGGTACGCGAAACTCACGATCCCATTGGCCGTACCCAACCCCTTCGGAGGCACCACCAACGCCAACAGCTTCGACACACAAGGAAAGCCCGCGCTCTCGCCCAACCCCAGCAACAATCGCAAGATCACCAGCACGGCGAACGAATGCACCGTGCCCATGAGCATGGTGGCCACCGCCCACAGCGCCAGCCCCGCGGCCAACACCCGATGCGCGCCGAAGCGCTCCGCCAGCCAACCCACCGGGATTTGCATGCTGGCATAGGTCCAAAAGAACGCCGACAGCAGCGCCCCCATTTGCGCATCGTCGATGTGCAAATCACCGCGGATCAACGGCGCCGCAATGGCGAGCGTCCCGCGGTCCACATAGTTGATGAACAACACCGCAGCCAATAGCAACACGATGGGACTGCGGGCGGCCCGCCTCGGATCGATGGGCGCGGTCGAGTTCATCCGGTTCCTCTTGAAAAATTAATCGAGCTGTTCGAGACGGAAGCTTTCGACGCGGCCCACCTTGTTGATGGCCGCCTGCACATCCGGGCGTGCGATCAACTCCCGCCATTGCGCATCGAAGTGCGCCTCAACCTCCAATTCCGGGATGGGACCAAAAATTTGCACACTGCGCAGCATGTCCCCACGTTGCGCAGGATCAAGCAGCCGGACGATCAAGTCCTGTGCCGCGACGTCCATATGGCCGGTCATCACCCACTCACGCTGCAACGTTCCGGGTTCGTCGGCCGCATGCGCCTGCATGAAAGCCAGCGACTTCTCGACCTGCGCGGCGTCGTTCAATTGCAGCGCCGCTTCGAGTCGCACGCTCTCGCTCAGCATCGCGCCAAACGGACTCACGGATCCCAAATCGGCAATGGCCGCAAGCGCATCGTTGGGCCGCTTCAGGCGGCAATACATTTCGCCCAGATCGATGGCCTGACTGACATTTCTGCCGCCGCTCTCCCGCAAACGGCTGGCCACCCGCAGCTGCTCGACTGCTTCCTCCGGCTTGCCGATCCTCTCGAGCGCATGCGAACGCAGCTCCAACAGCGTCCGATATTGATCGTCATAGTCGGTATCGGTGAACAGCTTCCGTGGATAGTTGGTCGACTCGATCTCCGACACCAATTCATCGCTCGCCGCCAACATCACTTCATAGTCGAGCACACGCCACATGGCGAAGATGACTTGGACTTTAAGGGCCAGAAGCTCGGGATGTTGGTCGGAGAGTTCTTGCGCCACCTTGAGTTGCTCATGCGCGGCCGCCTCGACGTCAAAGTGGCCCGGGTTAGCCGCCACGACCCCGTCAAAGCGGCGGTCGATACGCATGAGCATCAACACCGTAGAATCGGTGATGCGGCCGCTCACCTCAATGGCTTGCGGGGTGTTCTTACGTTGCAACAGCAGCAACGTCAGGGTGCGCCAACTCTGGTTGGGCTCCTCTCCCCATTTAAGTTTGAAGTTGGCCGCATACAGCTTCGTCAAAGCGTCAAATTGCGCATCACCCGGCAGTTTCGAGAGGGCTTTGAGGGCGCCAGTGACTACTTTGTCGTCTACCGCGGCGAGCGGCTCTGGCCACCGCTGTGCCAACACCACCAGCGCAAGAACGGCATCGGCATCATGGTCAAGCCAAACCGCAGCGTTCAGCAGTAGGATCCACTGTTGAGCGTCCGCCTCGGGCATGTCCACCGACCGCCTCAGGTAGGCAAAGCCGGCCGTCTTATCGCCATGGTAGAGCCCGACAAAGGCTGCATAACGCAACGCTTCAAGCTGGGTATTCTGCGGCAGATGGCCGAAGCCCCGGCCCTCGATGTAAGCCTTGAAAGCCACCTGCGCTTTTGGCCAATCCTTGGCGTTCATCGCCGTGTAGGCGGCCAGGCGGCGTTGCTCTTCAGCCTGGAGCACGGAATTTGTAATGCATCCCTGCAAACTCATTACAGCGCCCATGAGCAAGGCGCATCGATTTGCGATTAACCATGTACGCATAGGTTTTACTTTAATAGCTTTTCCAATACCGGCAGCGGCCCCGCGCCTTCCCTTCAGACCTCAATCGAACAGTTCGAGATGGAAAGTCTCGGCACGACCCACCTTGTTGATCGCCGCCCGCACATCCTCGCGTGCCAGCAAGGCATCCCACTGCACATCGAAACTCTTCTCCCAATCCGACTCCGGGATGGGTTCGAACTTCTGCACGTCGCGCAGCGCCTCTTCCCGCTGCGAGGGATCGAGCAACCGGGCAACCAAGCTCTCCGCAGCAAGGTCCATGTGGCCGGTCGTCACCAACTCGCTCTCTAGCGCATCGGGTCCATCAGCTGCGTGCGCCTGCATGATCTTGAGCGACTTCTCCACCTGTTCGGCATCCTTCATCTGCAGCGCAGCTTCCAACCTGATGAGCTCCAGCTGCATGATCCCACGCGGGCTCGCGGGACCCACCACAGCAATGGCGGCCAAGGCATCTCTCGGCCGCATCAGGCGGAGATACAGTCCACCCAGACTGATCACCTGGCTGACGTTCTTCGCGCCCTGCTCCGGGAGACGGCTCGCCACTTGCAACTGCGCCACGGCCTCATCGCTCTGGCCCATGCGCTCCAACGCGAGCGAGCGAAGGTTGAGCAGCCAGCGGTATTGATCACCATAGTCCGTGTCCTTGTACAGGCGCTGCGGATAATTGGTGGACTCGATTTCCGACACCAATTCATCGGTCGCCGCCAACATGGCGCCGTAACTGCGCAAATGTCGCAACGCCGTGACCACCTCGAGCTTCAACTCCAGACTGTCCGGATGCTGATCCGACAGATCCTGCACGATGCGCAGTTCCTCCCGCGTCGCCGCGTCGATATCGAAGTGCGCGGGAATGGCGGCCGTGACCGCATCGAATCGGCGATCGACGCGCATGCTGAGGAGTACTTCCGCACCGTTGATGCGATTCGCGACTTCAACGGCCTCGCTCAGCCGATTGCGCTCCAGCAGCAACAGCGTGAGCGACCGCCAGCTGCGATTGGATTCCATGCCCCACTTGAGCGTGAAGTGCGCCTGAAACAGCGCTGACAGCGAACTTAATTGCGCCTCATGCGGCAATCTATCAATGGCCCGAAGCGCGCCGTAGACCAAAGCCTTATTTAACGTCGCCAACTGTTCAGGCCAGCGCTGTGCCAGCACCACCAGGGCACGCGCCGCATCAGCGTCATGCTTGAGCGCCACCGCTTCCCTCAGCAGCTCCATCCACGCCTGAGCGTCCGCCTGTGGCAGGGCTACCAAGCGCAAGAGGTAGCGGTAGCCGACCTCTTTATCTCCATGGTACAGCCCCACAAACGCGGCGCTGCGCAGCGCCTGATACTGCACATCGTCCGGCAGATGGCTGAATCCCGTCCCGCCGATGTAGGCTTTGAAGAGGATCTGCGCCCGCGGCCAGTTTTTCTCCTGCAAGGCCTTGTCCGCCTCGACGCCTCGCTGACGCTCGGTATCGAGCGCCGCACCGGTCACGCAGCCCTGCAGACTCAACACGCCGAGCAACACGGCGCTACAAACTCCCCTACGCATCCTCACGAGCGAGTTCAATTTAATAAGGTGTCCAACACCGGC
>CAZZWE010000094.1:0-18588 GCA_964657675.1 uncultured Steroidobacteraceae bacterium | reverse complement strand
CACGCCGGCCAGCAACGCACAAATCACTCCGGTGGGGGAAAGCGGCGCGGCTCCGGCGGCAGGCAAGAGTGCCAGCAAACCGAGAATTGCCAACGCAATCCATAAAAAATCGACGGGCCGACGCGAGGCCAACATGGCCAGCCCCAAAGGACCGGTGAATTCCAATGCCACTGCAATTCCGAGCGGGATATAGTTCAAAGACAGATAAAACAAGAAATTCATGCAGCCCATGGAAATGCCGTACAGCGCAATGGTGCGCGCATCCTTCCACCCCAAGCGCATCCGCCAAGGCCGCCACACTGCACTCAGCAGCACCGCCGCGATACCAAGGCGCAAAGCCACGGCGCCCGACGAACCCACCAAGGGAAACAGTCCCTTGGCAAGCGCCGCACCCATTTGAAAACAAAGCATTGCCAAGATCAGCCCGACGATGGGCACGGCAATCGGATAGGTCTTAATCGGTGTCGTCCCGTTCCTTGTCGCGCAGCTTCAAATGCCGCATCACGCGATTCAAATTCTTGCGAATGTCATTCAGCTGACCGAGGCTCACCGCCGTCTTCATGGCTTGCTTCAGCGGCTGCAGCGGATAGCCGCCGTACGCCCCGGGCAGCGGCACATCATTGGTGACGTTGGAGCGACCCTGCAGCACGACATTATCGGCCACGGTGACATGCGCGGTAACCACCGTATTGCCGCCGGTCACGAAGCGGCTGCCGATCTTAGTGGACCCGCCCATCATGAAGCCCGCGGTGTAGAAGCCATTTTCCCCTAAATCGCAGTTGTGCGCGATGTGGCAAATGTTGTCGATCTTGGTGCCCGACCGGATGTAAGTCGAAGTCAGCGTGGCCCGATCGACTGCACAATTACTGCCGATTTCAACCCGGTCACCAATCTTCACGTTGCCCAAGTGCGAGATCTTGCGGGATCGTCCGCCGGCATCCGTTGCGTAACCGAAGCCGTCGCTGCCGATACTGGTATGCGGGTGCACTTCGCAGTCCTCGCCGATTTCGCAGCGTGCACCGACGAACACATGCGGATGCAGAATGGTTCGTGCGCCGATCTTGGCGCCGTTTTCGACAACGGTGTGTGCCCCGATCAGGCATTCATCGCCGATTACCGCGTCGGCACCGATGACACAGTAGGGACCTAGGCAGGTATCTTTGCCGACTACCGCATCCGCGTGCACCACGGCGGTTTCGTGCCGCTCGCCCCACTGCGAAAAGCGTCTGCGCTTGACGTCGAAGTACTTCAGCAACACTGCCATGCCGAGCGAAATATTCTTCACTTCGAAGCAGCAATAACTCGCGTTGGCAATCGTGACGATGCAGCTGGCCATGTGCGAAGGCACGATGAGAATGGCCGGTCCGCGGCCGAGCGCTTCTGCCAATTGCGCTGAGTCGCTGACGTACACCAAGCTGTCACGCGAGACCTCGTCGGGCACTCGACAGTGGTCCGCCTCCGCTTCCAGATTCCCGTAGAGAAACGTAAAGATGTCCGCATGGTGATCTTGGATTGTCTGTGCGGTGAGCATGGTTGGATTGAGAGTAGCACCACGCGCGCGGCTTAGCGCGAGCTTCGGAGGCTGCAGTGTTAACTTATGTTCGATACCGCACATAAGGCAAACCAGTGCCCTCATCTTGTAACATTTGATTAATAGACGGATTTTCCCTGTGGCCGAGGAGCAACAGCCATCAAGATCACCGCTTTCAATTGCTGTCTGCTGGCAGCCCTGGCTCTCACTCTGCACAACAAAGCAGAGGCCCGTGCGCCCTGCCCCAAGGAGGCCGGTCAGGCACTTGAGCTTAACGGCGCGTCGTTGTGCCTGCTCCTCGATGACCGCGCGTCGCCGCCGCTCAAAACTCTGGAGCGGGCTTGGATCGAACGCTCGGCGAACATTGTGGCCGCTTACTACGGCCGCTTCCCGGCACCTCGGGTGGTCATTGTACTGCGCAACGGCGCGGGACACGGTGTGAGCGGTGGACGTACGACAAACGATCGGGGATTGATGATTCAAGCGACTGTCGGCCGCGAGGTGTCGGCTGACACGTTGAATGACGACTGGGTCATGGTGCACGAGATGATTCACCTCGCGCTGCCTGAGATCGGCCGCTCGCACATTTGGCTCGCGGAAGGTTTAGCGGTGTACGTCGAAGGCATCGCGCGGGCACAAGCCGGGAATCGCCCGGTCCGCGATGTCTGGGCTGAAGACCGACGCGAAATGCCCCGAGGTTTGCCGAACAGCGGCGAAGGCGGCATGGACGACACCCACACGTGGGCCCGAACCTACTGGGGCGGCGCGTTGTTCTGCCTACAAGCGGATGTGGCCATCCGCGAACAAACCCATAACAAGATCGGGCTGCAAACCGCATTGCGGGCAATTCTCAAGGAGACGGGCGGGTATGGCTTCGAGCGCGACATCGCACAGGTGCTGAAAGTAGGAGATGCGGCCACGGGCACCCAGGTGCTGGCCGAACTGTACGGCGAATGGCGTGCAACACCACACACGCCGAATCTGGAAAATTTATGGGCGTCGCTCGGCGTGCCGCAAGACCCGGCCACTCAACCCTTCGATGACCACGCGCCGCTGGCGGCGGTGCGTGTCGCCATCACTGCGCCGCCGTAGCCACCTTACGGGCTAGTGTTCGGAGAAATTCGGCTCGCGCTTCTCGAAAAAGGCCCGCACGCCTTCCACGCAATCCTGGCTTTCCAAGGTCATTTCTTGGGCACTGCGCTCGGCGCGCAACTGTTCCTGGAGAGAATTATCAAAGGTGGATGCATGCAAGGAGCGAATCTGCCCCAGCACGGCGCACGGTCCCGTCGCCAGTTTTCGAGCCACGGCCTGTGCACGGCTCACGACCTCGGCCGCCGGCACCACCGAATAGGCCAATCCCCACTCCAAGGCGGTTTTGGCGTCGATCTTCTCCGCCAACATCAGCGAAGACAACGATCGGCCCGCGCCGATGCGCCGAGCCAAGTGGAAGGTGATTCCCGCATCGGGCACCAGCCCTAAGCGCGCGAATGAAGGCAGAAAGTAGGCGTTATCGCCGGCGACGATGATGTCGCTGGCCAAGGCGAGACTCATGCCGGCGCCGACGGCTGCGCCATTGACGGCCGCCACGATCGGAAAGCGAAAACCGCTCAACCGCAGGATCAGCGGGTCCATGAAACGTCGCATTTCAAAGTGCGCCCGTTGCCGCGCCTCTTGGGTCTTCAGATCGACGGAATGAAGGTCGAGGCCGCTGCAAAACACATCGTTGCTACCGGTGATGACCACCGCCTTGGCACCGCTTTCGCCTTTTTGAATTTGATCGAGGGCCAGGTGCACTGCGCGAATGACGCTGATATCGATGGCGTTACTGCATGTGGAACGCTGCAAAGTGAGCGTCGCCACCCCTTCCGAAACCGTAAACGACAAACAGTTCATCGCACCGCCCTCCGCAAACCGCTTAAGTTTTGCTTACCCATCCCGACAATGGGTTCCCCTGCACCGATCATGCCCCCTACCCCATCCGGCCGCAACACATACCGTGTAGGGCGCGGCGTTGCGCCATCCAAGGCGTTGCCGCAAACTTTCTGCTTCCTGCGGGCGGAACTAACATATGACACGGCTTGGAACTCGGATCGCGGGCAACTTTGCCCGACAGATCATGGTGATAGCGCTGGCGGCGGCCGCCGTGCCGGTGCTGGCGGACGGCGTTATGACCAACGAAACGCCGGCCAACTTCGTTCCAAAGGTCGAAACGTTCGACTACACCCAGCGCGAAGCAATGATTCCGATGCGCGACGGCGTGAAACTCAAAACCGTGATTCTGGTGCCGCGAGGTGTGAGCCGCGCCCCCATCCTGTTGTCGCGCACGCCTTACGGCGCGAGCTCGCGCATTGCAAAAAGTGCCAGCTCGCACCTCAGCGTGGTGATCGGTAATTCCGATGCGGCTGAGGATGCGGTGCTGCACGGCGGTTACATCCGAGTGCTGCAAGACATTCGCGGCAAGTATGGCTCGGAGGGCGAATACATGATGACCCGGCCCCTGCAGGGTCCCTTGAACCCCACCCACGTAGACCACTCCACCGACACTTATGACACGATCGATTGGCTGATCAAGAATATTCCGGAGACCAACGGCAAAGTCGGAATCTTGGGAATTTCGTACGACGGTTTCACCTCACTAATGGCGCTGGTGAATCCTCATCCGGCCCTGCGTGCGGCAATTCCGATCAACGCCATGGTGGATGGCTGGATGGGCGATGACTGGTTTCACAAGGGCGCGTTCCGTCTGGACAGTCTCACTTATATTCAGTTGCAAGAAGCGACCCGCGGTAGCGACATCCCTTGGTGGACGGATCACTACGACGACTATGACACGTGGCTGAGCGCCGGTTCCGCCGGTGACATGGCGCGGCTGCATGGCTTGGAACAAGTGGGCTTTGCCGGCAAGGTGATGAACCATCCGGCCTACGATGAATTTTGGCAGGCGCAGGCTTTGGACAAAATTCTCGCCAAGTTGGGCGTCACCGTGCCCACCATGCTGGTGCACAGCTTATGGGACCAGGAAGATATCTACGGCAACATCGCTCTGTATAAGGCGCTCAAAGCACAGCAGGCCGACACCTCGAATCTCTACCTGGTCATCGGCCCGTGGTATCACCATCAGCAAAGGCTCGATGGCAGCGCGCTCGGTCCGATTCGATTTGGCAGCGACACCGCCGAGTATTTCCGCGACCACTTGCTGCGGCCATTTTTCGATCATTACTTGAAGGACGACGCGCCGCCCTTGACGATTGCGCCGGTGACCGCCTTCGAAACCGGTACGAATCACTGGGAATCGCTCAACACCTGGCCGAGCGGCTGCAACAGCGGCTGCGCCATCGAACATCAGAAACTGTATCTGCAAACCGGCGGCACGCTGCGCTTCGTGGCCACCGGCGAAGCGAACGCAAACGATGCCTATGTTTCCGATCCGGCCAAGCCCGTACCCTACCTGCCGCGGCCCATCCATGTCGCCGGCGTGGAAGGTCCGGGCAGTTGGCAAACCTGGTTGGTCGCCGATCAACGCGACATGGCCTCGCGCACCGACGTATTGAGCTTCAGCTCCGAGGTACTGAAAGCACCGGTCAAGATCAGCGGCGAACCCATCGCCAATCTCATTGCCTCGACCACCGGCACCGACGGCGACTTTGTGGTGAAACTGATCGATGTATATCCCGATCAGATGGGGCGTGAACCGAACCTCGGTGGCTATCAACTGATGGTGGCGGCGGACATTTTGCGCGGCCGCTACCGCGATTCATTCAGCAATCCAAAGGCCATTCCCGCGGACCAAAAACAGGTGTACCGATTCGGCTTGCCGACCGCAAACCATGTGTTTCTGCCCGGGCACCGCATCATGGTGCAAGTGCAATCGAGTTGGTTTCCGGTGTACGACCGCAACCCGCAAACCTTTGTCGATAATATTTTCTTCGCCAAACCCGGCGACTACAAAAAAGCCACGGTGAAGATATTCGACGGCGGCGCGAACTCGAGTTTCGTCGATCTTCCGATCGTGAAATAGAAAGGAAAAACACAAAGAAAAACGGCCGAGGTTTGCTCGGCCGTTCTCCCGTCACCTTATGCGGCGAGTTACTTATCGCCTTCGCGCTTCTTCTCTGGCTTAGGCTTAACCGCCGGCTTGGGCGCAGGCTTCGCAGCCGCTTTCGGCGCGCCCGGTTGACCTGCCACTGCCGGATGTCCCGGTTGGCCCGCAGCGCCCGGCTGTCCCGGCGCCCCCGGCCGTCCCGCGGTATTGGGCTGAGCGTGATTGCCCGCATTCGCAGCCGCGGCCGGCGAGGTGCTCGCACCATGCGCACCGACCACACCGGGACCACTGAACGCGCCTGGGCGCGGCGTCGCGGCAATGGCCGGATGTCCGCCATTGGCTTTGGCCGCCAGCGCCGGATTGCGTGCCGCTTCCTGGACATGCTGATGTTGCGCCGGCGTCGGCGGCGTATGCGGCTCCGCCGCTGCCGCTTTTTCCTGTGCAGTGGGCGCAGCCGTCGTTCCGCCTGGTCCGCCGTTGTAGCTCACCTTGTTGACGGTGACATTGTTCACCACTGTCTCGTTGTAGGTGTTGTGCACACTGGTCACGTTGACGTTCACGACGGTACGGTTGTACGCGAAGGAGTTACCGACCCAGCGGCCGCCTGCATAGCCCACGCCGACGTAGCCGAAGCCGTAGTTCACGCCGCCGTAGTAGCCGACATGCGGACCCCAATAGCCGACGTGAAAGGCATAGACGCCGCCGACGAAGCCCCAGTAACCCGGCGTCCAAAGCACACCGACGCGCGGCGGTTGCACCCAGGTACCGGGCACCCAGTAATACCCACCGCCCCCCCAGGCCCAATAGCCGGGAGTCCATAGGTAGCCATCTTCGGGACAGGGCGGCTGCTCGTAGTCAGGCAGCGGCGGCGGTGCTTCATTGGCTTGCACTTCCACATCCACCGCAGGCTCCACATAAGCCGGCGCCGGTGGCGGTGGCGGTGGCGGCGGCCTCACGTACACTCGCGGTGGAGGGGGTGGCGGCGGAGTTGCAACCCGCACCACGCAGCCGCCCAGCACGGAGGCGGCCAGAAGCACGGCCACTCCCGCCGGTAGCGTTGATTCAATTAGCTTTTGCCTTAGGTTCATGTAGTTATCCGCCAGTGTTATGTCTATACGTCAGCGTACGTACAGTACGCCGTCCATCAAACGGATAACGTCACACTTCTTGACTCGCCGACTGGGTGAAGCGTTTTTAACGCCAATACAATTGCAATAGAGCGGCCGACCCGGATGGGTCGGCGGCCGCGTGACCTGAACGCTTAAAGCGAAGTTACGCCTCGATGTTACGTTTGAAAGTTTCCGGCAGGAACAGCAGACCCAATACGAAGGCGGTGCCCGCCACCACGATGGGATACCACAGGCCGTAATAGATATCGCCGGTCGCCGCCACCATGGCGAACGCCGTGGCGGGCAGGAAGCCGCCGAACCAGCCATTGCCGATGTGATACGGCAGCGACATGGCGCTGTACCGAATCCGCGCCGGGAACAACTCCACCAGCATGGCCGCGATCGGTCCGTACACCATGGTGACGTACATCACCAGCACCCACAAAATCAGCACCACCATCGGACGGTTGATCGCCGCAGGATCGGCCTTATCGGGATAGCCAGCCGCGCTGAGCGCACCCTTCACCTCTTTCTGGAACGCAGCGATCGCTGTTTTCTTTTCAGCCCCCGTCACTACTTTTGGATCGGGTGCCGTGAATACATTATTGCCGCTGCGAATCTGCGCCACAGTGCCCGCAGGCGCGTCCTCACGACGATAGGTGACGCTCGCCTTGGCTAAAAAGGACTTGGCGATGTCGCAAGAACTGGAGGTGAAGGTGTTCTTGCCGATGGGATCGAACTGGAACGAACAATCCTTGGGGTCTGCCACGACGGTCACGGGCGCTGCATTCTGCGCGGTGTACAGCGCAGGATTGGCATAACGCGTCAATGCGCCGAACAATGGAAAGTACGTCAGCATCGCCAGCAAGCAACCGGCCAGGATGATGGGCTTGCGGCCGATCTTGTCCGATAGCCAACCGAAGAACACGAATCCTGGGGTCGCCAGCACCAAGGCAATGGCGGTCAGAATGTTGGTGGTGGCACTTTCCACTTTCAGCGTGCGCTCCAAGAAGAACAGCGCGTAGAACTGACCCGTGTACCACACCACCGCCTGCCCCATCACGGCGCCCAACAGGCTGATCAGCACGACTTTCAGATTCGCCCAGCGTCCGAACGCCTCGCTCAAGGGCGCCTTCGAGGTGGTCCCCAAGCTCTTCATTTTCAAAAACACCGGGCTCTCGGCCAGCTGTAGACGAATCCACATGGAAACCGCCAGCAAAATGGCCGACACCAGGAACGGTATACGCCAGCCCCACTCCTTGAAGGCATCCTCGCCCAGATATATGCGGCAGCCGATCACGACCAGCAGCGCGGCGAATAATCCCAACGTCGCCGTGGTCTGAATGAAGCTCGTGTACAGACCGCGCTTCGCCGGCGGGGCGAACTCGGCCACATAGGTCGCAGCGCCCCCGTATTCACCGCCAAGCGCCAAGCCCTGCAGTAGACGCAGCGCCAGCAAGGCAATGGGAGCCGCCATGCCAATGGTCTTGTAACTCGGCAGCAGACCGACCGCGAACGTCGACAGGCCCATGATGCCCATGGTGATGAGGAAGGTGTGCTTGCGGCCGACCAAATCGCCCAAGCGGCCGAACACCAGCGCACCGAACGGACGCACCGCAAAACCGGCCGCGAAGGCGGCCAGCGCAAAGATGTAGCCGGTGACCTCGTTGACGCCCGAAAAGAACTGCGCGCTGATGACGGCGGTCACCAGTCCATACAGATAAAAATCGTACCACTCGAAAACCGTGCCGAGCGATGAGGCACCAATCACCAACCACTGATTCGGCAGCGCCCCTGTTTTAACCACTCCAGCAGCCGCGGGTGTGCTCGCCATATCCTTCCCCTGTTTTATAATTGAAAATGCCCGACGGTAGGCCCTAATGTTTGGGCGGGGCCGCCGCGATAATAGCCCGCAATTCTTTCAGTTTGCCTTTGATCACTGCCGCATTGTCGGGGCCCATGCGAATCAACAATTTTTGCCCCGCCGGCCGAGCCTCCAGGGCCGGATCGGCAAAAGTGTACATGACATTGGGGCGCACCAACTCAATCGGCGCGGCCGGCTGCGGCGTCGCCAGCATCACGTCGATCACTTGCACCAAGCGATCGTTGAAATATCCGTTCGGGTAACCGAGATCCTGATAAGACTGCTGAAATAAGGGATAAAAATGCGTGTAAACCGCGGCCAGCGAGCGCATATCCAAACTGCCGATGACGGCGACCATGGGTTTGTAGCGCTCGAAGTTGCGGGGGTCCAACGTGCCATGCAGCTCATCGCCCTCCGCGGCGAAACTCCCCGGCACCGCGGTCGTCGGACGCTTCTCCACCGCCACTTTCTGGCGCGGCAAGTTATCGATGGTCACGACCAGGTGGCGCACGACATTTTCCGGCTGCAGATAATCTTTCACGGCCATCGGCGTGCTGAGTTGCGATAAGGCCTCAAGCAGCGTCGCATCACTGTCGTTCAGGGCGGGCAATGGGGCGCTGGCGCTGCCGGCCGCGCTCGCCGCCGGCAACGGATTTTCGATGGCGGGCGGTGTATCCACCGCCGCCGCTGTCACGGGCGGCTCGGGCGCCACCGCAACGGGCGCACGATGACTATGGAAGTAATAGCCCACGGCGATGGCTGCAACCACCACGGCCGCCGCCACGCCCATCAAGGGTTTATTGATGACCACGATATCCGCTAACCCGCATGCATCATGCGCATTTGCAACTCATGCCGCTTGTAATCGATGATCAAGGTGTCTAGCAGTCCCAAAGTGTCCATGCCGATCAGGATAGCGGGCTGGTGCGTCAGCTTCCATTGCTTGAAGATGTACAAATCACCATAAGTGACATCGGGGTCCTCGATTTTAATGGAGCCCAGATCGATCGGAGGCGTAATGAATACTTCGCCCTGTTGCACATCGGCGGTGGCGCCGGTGATTTGGTCGTGCTGGCCGCGCAACATGATGCGTTTATGCAGCAAGGCATCGCGCAACGCAATATTGGCAATGGTGGCTTGGCCGCCGGTATCGATGATGGCCTTGGTGCGGACGTCGCCGACCATGGCATCGATCACCACCAACGTGCCGCCGATGGCATGAAAGGGAACGGTATAAAAACCGCGGCCGGGGCGCTCATTGCGCGAGAAGGCGATATTGATCTGATCGTGGCGAAAATCGATGAACACGCGTTTTCCCACCAAGCCTTCAGAGCCGAGCACCCCTTCGGCGCCGCCGAGCGCATCCGGCACGATGGGCAAGTAAGTCTGATCGACCGAGAGATCACCGACGCTCAAGCTATCGACGTGAATGGTGGGCACCGTGGCGAAGCCGGTAACGCCGCGCAGAATCACGGGCGGCGATTCATCGGTGGGCAGGCCCAAGGCCAGAGCGACCAAGGCCGTAATCGCACTGTGACTGGCGCCGGTATCCAGCACCAATCGAAACGGTCCGCGGCCATTGATCACCACAGGCGCCCAGATGCGTCCGATTTGATCACGGCGTGTCGGCGCGACGTAACGCGGCTCGCGGGCCTCCACCATGATCTCGGTCAATTCTTCGATGGGATCTAATTTAGGGGTGGTCGGCGGGGAAATTTCCGGCGCTGTCGCACCCGTCCAGCGCGGGCATAGGCCTACGGCGCCCACCAATCCGATTACTGCCAACACTGCGCGCAAAGACTTGTTCATGCGGTCGCTCCCCAACGCACCAAACTCACCGTCGCAGAGCGCACTTTACCGTTAGACAGCAATAGTTTGTGAAACTTCTTTCGAGTAATGGCGCCGGGCGCGCGGCCGTGGCTCCGCAGGCCACTTTATGTCCTATGCGTCGGATGGCGGGACTTAAGGCGCCGGCATGACGCCAAACTGACCGCGCTGAAAATCATGCATGGCGGTTTCGATCTCGGCTCGGGAGTTCATGACGAACGGCCCGTAACCCACGATGGGCTCATTAATCGGAGCGCCCGTCAGAACCAATAACACCGATTCAACCGCAGCCACGAACTGCAGTTCGGAGCCATCGGTATCGAGCAGCACCACTTCCGCGGCGCCCACCTCGCGGGATCCGTTCACTTGCACGGCGCCCCGCAGCACCGCGACAATCGCGGTGTGGCCTGCCGGCACCGACATTGACGCCGTCTTGGCCGCCTGCAACCGCAGATCCCAAACATTCAATTCGCTAAACGTCGACGCAGGACCGGTGGCGCTGCCATGGCCGCCGGCAATGACTCGGAGGCTGCCTGCCTCATTGGGAAGCGCCACCTGCGGGATATCCGCATTTAAGACCGTTTGATAGCGGGGTGCCGACATCTTGTGCGCAGCCGGAAGATTGACCCACAGCTGGGCCATTTCCAGCGTACCGCCCGTGCGCATGAACTTTGGTGAATGAAATTCATCATGCAATATGCCGCCGGCGGCGGTCATCCACTGCACGTCGCCGGGGCCGATGACACCGCTATTGCCGACGGAGTCGCGGTGCGCGACTTCCCCTTGATAAACAATCGTCACCGTCTCGAAGCCGCGATGCGGATGCTCGCCAACACCCCGCGCACGCGCGGCAGGCTCGAATACGGCGGGACCGGCATAGTCGAGCAGCAAAAAAGGGCTCACTTGGGATCCAAACCGGTTGTAATCGAACAGGCTGCGGACCGGAAATCCGTCGCCCACCCAGTGACCCTGCGGAGCGGCAATAATGCCCAATACGGTTTTGTTCATTCCAGGGATATTGGGCATTAAATTGGGCTTTTCCATATGCCATCATAGCGCCATGAAAACCTACAAAAATGTCTCGGAGTTGCAAGCCTTGGTGGGCTCGAACATCGGCATCAGCGACTGGCTGACCGTCGATCAGGCGCGCATCGATCAATTCGCCGCCGTGACCGGCGATAACCAGTGGATTCATGTGGATCCCCAGCGCGCCGCAGCAGGCATGTTCGGCACCACGGTCGCGCATGGCTTTTTGACCTTAAGTTTGCTGCCCTACTTTAGCCTCAGTTCCCACCGAGTCGAAGGCTCGCGGATGCAGGTCAACTATGGGTTGAATCGGGTGCGCTTCCCAGCGCCCGTACCCGTCAACAGCCGGCTGCGTGCGCACTATAAATTGCTGTCGTTCGAGCCCATCGAGGGCGGCGTGCAAATCGTCACGGAAGTAAGCATCGAGCGCGAGGGCCAGACAAAACCGGTGTGCGTGGCCGAATCGGTCTCCCGGGTATACCTATAGGCAGGAGGCGGCTTGAGCGCACGGCTGCTTAAGCGGCCAGCGCCTTGACGTGCGCCGCGGCGCTGCGACCGAGGGCGGATAGATTGTAGCCGCCCTCCAGCATGGACACGATGCGGCCGTCGCTGTGCTGCTGCGCCACCGCCATCAGTTCGCGCGTCATCCACACATAGTCCGCTTCGACCAATGACATGCCGCCCAACAGATCTTCTTTGTGCGCATCAAAGCCCGCCGAGATGAAAATCAGTTGCGGCTTGAACGCCTCGAGCGCCGGCAACCACTCCTCTTGCACGGCTTTCTTGACGGCGACTCCGCCGCTGCCCGCCGCCAAAGGCACATTGATCATGTTGGGAGCAGGATGTGAGGCTCCGCTGTAGGGATAGAAGGGATGCTGGAAAAAGCTCGCCATCAATACCCGCTGTTGCCAGTGCGGCGGACTGAACATGTCTTCCGTACCGTTGCCGTGGTGCACATCGAAGTCGATGACCGCAACTCGCTCCAACCCCTTCTTCTCGAGCGCGTACGCCACTGCGACGCCGACATTGTTGAAGATGCAAAAGCCCATGGAGCGAACCTGGGTTGCATGATGGCCGCAGGGCCGCACGGCACAAAAGGCATTCTTCGCGCGACCCTCCATGACTTCATCCACGCCGAGAATGCCGGCGCCGGCGGCACGGCGCGCGGCCGACAGGCTAAATGGATTCATGGCCGTGTCGCCATCAAGCTGCACGTAGCCCTCGCTCGGCGCATTCTCGAAAATCAAATCCACATACGCGCCGCGATGCACGCGTTTCAAGTCCTCGGGACTGGCGAGTGGCGCTTCTAAGCAGCGCAGGGTGTCGATCAAGCCTGAGGAACGCATTTCCTCGTTGACGGATTTTAAGCGATCGGGACTTTCCGGATGGCCCGGACCCATTTCGTGGCGCAGGCAATCGGCATGAGTGATATAGGCGGTGGTCATTATTTAGGCAGCATACAGCCTTAGACCTTGCCGCTTCCACCTTAACGCTTAGGCCGAGGCGTAGCGTGCATCCGATTGCGCCGCGCTCACCACGGCTTGAATGGCCGTGGCAATTTCCAGCTGCGTGCACGGTTTGGCCAGGCGCGGAATACCCAAAGTCATCGGATCGGTGGGCAGCTCGGCATAGCCCGTGGCCAGAATGATGGGCAGACCCGGATATCTCTTTTGAATGCATTCCGCCAGCTGCAGGCCGGTCATCGACGGCATGGCATGGTCAGTGAGCACCACATCGACCCGCACTCCCGATGACAGCAAGCCCAGCGCTTCAGCCGCCGACTGCGCTTCGATCGCCGTATGCCCCAAATCTTGAACCATGGCCGACGTACCCGTCATGACCAGCACGTCGTCATCGACGATCAACACCTTGCAAGGCGTGATCGCAACGCTCGGCACCACGCTCTCCGTTGGACGCGTGACGAGGGCCGGTACGCTCTTGGCCTTGGGTAACCACAATTCGACCACGGTGCCGGTGCCGACCTCGCTTTGAATTCGCAGCAACCCGCCGGACTGGCCCGCCAGTCCCTGCACCATCGACAGCCCTAAGCCCGTGCCCTTGCCGGGGCCTTTGGTGGTGAAGAACGGTTCTGTGGCCTTGGCCAAGGTCGCGGCGTCCATGCCCTCCCCGGTGTCGACCACCGTAATCAGGACGTAATCACCGGCGGGCAGATTGGGCGCCGCAGCCTCGGTCAATTTCTCGCCCTGCAGCCACGCCTTCACGCCCCGCCCGCCGACGCTCTGCGCGACCGCGGATACTTTGATGGTTCCACCGGCCGGCATGGCATCGCGCGAATTCAGCGCAACATTGAGCAGTGCCAGCTCGAGTTGATTGGCGTCCGCCAAAATGGGCGGCAGGTCAGTGGGCAACTCCACGTGACAGGCAATGCCGTGTCCCACGGCTCGCTTCAATAATTCCTCCATGCCCGTCATCAGCCGCGTGACATCCACGGCCTCGGGCTTTAATTCCTGGCGGCGTGAAAATGCCAACAGCCGCTGCGTCAATGCCTTGCCGCGGTCGGCGCCCTGCAGCGCGTTTTGCAGCAGACGGCGCATCTGCGGATCATCGGGCAGACGCTTTTCCAACAGCTTCAAACTGCCCAACACCGCCATCAGCAAATTATTGAAATCATGCGCCACGCCGCCGGTCAGGCGTCCGATGGTGTCCATTTTCTGCGCTTCGAACAGCTGCGCCAGGGCCAGCTCACGCTCGCGCGTGCGTTCTTCGATGCGCAATTCCAGCTCTTCGTTGAACTTGCGCAGCTCTGCGGTGCGCTCCTCGACCCGCCGCTCGAGATCCGCATTGAACTGTTCCAACTGGCGTGTCTTGCGATACAACTCGACAAATACTTTCACTTTGGCACGCAGCAATTCCGGCACCACGGGCACCGGCACATAATCGACGGCGCCCAGCCGATAGCCGCGCAGCTGATCCAAATGTTCCAGCATCACCGCCGAGACAAAAATGATGGCGGTGTTTTGAAACCGCGGATGCTCGCGGATCATGCTGGCGAGTTCGAAGCCGTCCAAATCCGGCATGCACACATCAATCAGAATCAACGCCACATCATTGCGCAATAGGCATTCGAATGCTTCGCGCGCCGAGGACGCCTTGAGCAAGTTCTCGCCCATCTCCGCCAGGATGACTTCATGGCTGAGCAGTTTGGCCTGCTGGTCGTCGACCAGCAGAATGTTGACCTTGTCGTGTGTGAGCATAGTTCGAACCCTCTAGCGGTGCAGCCACATGCGCAAGGCGGACAGCAGTTGTTGGATATTCACTGGCTTGGCCAGATAATCGGAGGCGCCTGCTTCCAGGCATTTTTCACGGTCGCCCTTCATGGCTTTCGCGGTGAGCGCCAAAATGGGCAGTCGCCGGAAGTTGGCATCGGAGCGAATGGCTTGAATGGTTTCGTAGCCATCCATACCCGGCATCATGATGTCCATCAGGACGATGGCCACATCGCTGCGGGAACTCAGCACGGCGATGGCCTCGCTGCCGGTGGTGGCGGTGAGTACTTCCATGCCGCGCCGCTCCAGCACGCTGCTCAAGGCAAAGATGTTGCGCGCATCGTCATCGACCAGCAGCACCGTGCGGCGCATTAAATCCTCATCCGAGCTGTGCAGGCGCTCCAGCATGCGCTGCTTGGCGGCCGGCAAATCGGCCACCACCCGGTGCAGGAACAACGCGGTTTCATCCAGCAGCCGTTCCGGCGATTCCACGCCCTTCACCACCACGCTGCGTGCCATGGTGTGCAGGCGCGCATCCTCCTCAGGAGACAGCTCGCGCCCGGTGAACACCACCACCGGCACATCGCACAGCGCCGCATCGTCGCGGATGCGCTCCAGCACTTCGAATCCCGACATGTCGGGCAGTTTCAGATCCAACACCACGCAATCAATCGAGTTGTCGCGCAGTTGAATGAGGGCGCTGGCGCCGGTGTCCGCCGCCATGATCTCAACATCATCCGACGCCAAGAGCTCCGATACGCCCTGACGCTCCGCGGCATTGTCCTCGACCAACAGCAGCCGCTTGCGCCGCGACTTGGCGTACTCCTTGATGCGCGCAAAGGCGGTCTCCAAACCCTCCGTGGTAGTGGGCTTCTGCACGTAGGCAAAGGCGCCGCGTGACAGTCCGTGATGACGATCCTCATCCAAGGTCACGATTTGCACGGGAATGTGACGCGTCGAGGCATCCTGTTTGAGTTGACTCAACACCGTCCAACCCAGCATGTCGGGCAGGAAGATATCCAACGAGATGGCGGTCGGGTGATGGGCGCGCGCCAAGGCGAGCGCGTCGGCGCCGCGATGCGCGATCAAGACCTTGAATCCCTCATCCTTCGCCAGATCCATCATCACGCGGGCGTAATGCGCATCGTCCTCGACGATGAGAACCACGCTGTCCCCCGGCGAAAGGTTGGCGCGATCATCGGCGATGGCTTCGACGGGCCGATCCGCCAAGCGCAGCTGCGCGGCGGGCAATACGGGCGGGTCGGCAAAGCCATCGGCTAAATTCTTCGAGGACGCACCGCCGAGGTAGGCGAGCGGCAAATACAGGGTAAAGGTGCTGCCGGCCCCGGGGGCACTGCGCAACTGGATTTCACCGCCGAGCAGATTGGCGAGTTCGCGGCTGATGGCCAACCCTAAGCCCGTGCCGCCGTACTTGCGGCTGGTGCCGGCATCGGCTTGTTGGAAGGCCTCGAAAATGATGCGCTGCTTTTCAGGCGGAATGCCGATGCCGGTGTCCGAGACCTCGAACGCCACCACCGACGGCGCGTGCTTGAGCACCGGATGATCGGGATTCCAGCCGGAGTGGGCGCGCGAGACTTTGAGTTTCACGCCGCCTTCGGCGGTGAACTTAAAGGCGTTCGACAGCAAATTCTTCAGCACCTGTTGCAGGCGCTTAGAGTCGGTGATGATGGTGCGATCCACATCCGGTGCAATCGATACATCGAATTGCAGGCGGCGGTTCTCGGCTTCGTGCCGGAACGGCCGGCCCATCATTTCCAAGATGTTGGCGAAGTACACTTCCTCGGCATCCACCGACACGGTGCCGGATTCGATCTTCGACAGATCGAGGATGTCGCTGATCAAATTGAGCAAGTCGGTTCCCGCGCCATGAATCGTGCGGGCAAACTCCACCTGCTTGTTGCTCAAATTGCCTTCCGGATTCTCGGTCAGCTGCTGACCCAAGATGAGAATGCTGTTGAGCGGCGTGCGCAACTCGTGCGACATGTTGGCCAGGAATTCGGACTTGTACTTCGAGGTCAATGCAAGCTCGGAGGCCTTCTCTTCCACCGCGCGGCGTGCCTGCTCGATTTCCTGGTTCTTCGCTTCCACCTCGACGTTGCGGTCGGCCAGCTGCTGGGCCTTTTGCTCCAGCTGCTCATTGGTCTGCTGCAGCTCGCGCTGCTGGGTCTGCAGCTCGGTGGCCAGCTGCTGCGATTGCTTGAGCAACCCTTCGGTTTGCATGGTGGCTTCGATCGAGTTCAGCACGATGCCGATCGAGGTGGTGAGCTGGTCCAGGAAAGACATCTGCAAGTCGGTAAATGCCCCCACCGAGGCCAACTCGATCACCGCCTTGACCTGACCTTCGAAGGACACCGGCAGCACGATGGCGTTGCGCGGCGGCGATCTAAACAGACCCGAACTGATGGGCACCACGTTCTTCGGCATTTCGGTGATGAACATCGGGCGCGCGTCGCGCGCACACTGGCCGATGAGGCCTTCGCCCAACTGCAGGTGTTCGGAATAGCCGTTGGAGACATCGTCCGCATAGGCGGATAGCAACTTCAGGCCGCCGGCCGCGCCCTCGCCTTGGGCTTGATAAATGACGCCATGCTGCGCACCGACCAACGGCGCCAGCTCCGAGAGCAGCATGCGTCCCACGGTGGTGAGGTCGCGTTGGCCTTGCAGCATATTGGTGAAGCGCGCCAGATTGGTCTTCAGCCAGTCTTCCTCGGTATTGCGATCCGTGGTGAGGCGCAAATTGCCGATCATGGTGTTGATGTTGTCTTTGAGCTCGGCGACTTCGCCGCGGGCCTCCACCTGCACCGAGCGGGTCAAGTCGCCCTTGGTAACGGCGGTCGCCACCTCGGCGATGGCCCGCACCTGGGTGGTCAGGTTGGCGGCGAGTAGATTGACGTTGCCGGTGAGATCCTTCCACGTACCGGCTGCGCCGGGCACGTTGGCTTGGCCGCCCAAGCGCCCTTCCACGCCCACTTCGCGTGCCACGGTGGTGACCTGGTCGGCAAAGGTGGCCAAGGTGTCGGTCATGTTGTTGATGGTGACAGCCAGGGCCGCGACCTCGCCTTTCGAGGCCACGGTGAGATTCTGTTTCAAGTCCCCGTCGGCGACGGCCGTCACGACCTTGACGATGCCGCGCACCTGTTCGGTCAAATTCGCCGCCATCACGTTGACCGTGTCGGTCAAATCCTTCCAGGTGCCGGCGACGCCCGGCACCTGTGCCTGGCCGCCCAAACGCCCTTCGGTGCCCACTTCGCGTGCCACGCGCGTCACTTCGCCGGCGAAGCCGTTGAGCTGGTCCACCATGGTGTTGATGGTGTTCTTGAGCTCGAGAATTTCGCCCTTCACATCCACGGTAATCTTGCGCGACAAGTCGCCGCGCGCCACGGCCGTGGTGACTTCGGCAATGTTGCGCACCTGCGTGGTGAGGTTTGCGGCCAGCAAGTTGACGTTGTCGGTCAAATCCTTCCAAGTCCCGGCGACGCCCGGCACCACGGCCTGGCCGCCCAAGCGTCCGTCGGTCCCGACCTCGCGCGCCACGCGGGTGACTTCACCGGCAAACGAGCGCAGCTGATCGACCATGGTGTTCAAGGTTTCTTTCAGCAGCAGGATCTCGCCACGCACGTCGACCGTGATCTTGCGCGACAAATCGCCGGTGGCGATGGCGGTGGCCACCTCGGAAATGTTGCGCACTTGCGCGGTGAGATTGCCCGCCATGGAGTTGACGTTGTCGGTGAGATCTTTCCAAGTCCCGGCAACGCCGGGGACCTGCGCCTGACCGCCCAGCTTGCCTTCGGTACCCACCTCGCGCGCCACGCGCGTCACTTCACCGGCGAAGCCGTTGAGCTGGTCCACCATGGTGTTGATGGTGTTCTTCAATTCAAGGATTTCGCCCTTCACATCCACCGTGATCTTGCGCGACAAGTCGCCGCGCGCCACGGCCGTGG
>CAZZWE010000093.1:0-19431 GCA_964657675.1 uncultured Steroidobacteraceae bacterium | reverse complement strand
CCGCCGAAGATGCCCGGCGTCAAATCGCGTCCCTTAGCCTCAATGACCGTGGCGCCGCTGTTCGCCACCAAGGAGGTGCCGACGCCCACCACCACGCCGCCGCGAACCAGCACGTCGGTGTTTTTCAGAACGCCTTTGGGCGAGGCCGTGTGAACCGTCGCACCCCGTATCAAAACCTCCTGAGCGCCCGCCCTTGCTGCGAACGCGGTGGCCCACGCCATGCCGCCGACCAAAACCCACGCGGCGAACGTTTTCATAAGTCACCTTCGCGAAGTACCGTGCCCAGTTCAAAATCGGAGCGCGGTTTCGCAGTTGGGTGCTCGCGGTCGAAGGCCAGGGCGCCATCGATGAACACCTGCTGCGCCAAAGCGTACACGCTGAACGGGCTGCCATTCCAGATCACCACGTCCGCGGCCTTGCCCGGTTCCAGCGTGCCGATCCTGTCATCGAGGCCCAATGACTTGGCGGGATTGAGCGTCAGCCAGCGAATGGCGCGCTCCGGAGAGACAGAGATGCCGATGCGTTGCGCATGGGCAATGGACTTGGCGGCTTCCTGGTTCAGGCGCTGAATGCCGTCCTGCGAATCGGAGTGCACGATGGCGCAGCTGTGCTCGGGGTAATCCACCATCGGTAAATTTTCTTGGATGCCATCGAAGGCTTCCATCTTGAAGCCCCACCAATCCGCCCACATCGCGGCGCAGACGCCTTTCTCAGCCAGTCGATCGGCAATTTTGTAAGCCTCGACCGCGTGATGGAATGCCACGATCTTAAAGCCGAACTCGTCGGCGACATCCAACATGGTGTCCATCTCATCGGCGCGATAGCAGTGCATGTGCACCCGAATGTTGCCCTTCATCACCTCGGCCAGCGTTTCGAGTTTCAGATCGCGCTTCGGCGGTGCCGGCGGCCCCGAGTCGGCGTCTTTAGCTTTGTCCTTCTCCTTGGATTTCTTAGCGGACGCGTCAGAGGAGTCGGTTTTTTTCTTGTTGTACTCGGCGAGATCTCGGTTGTACTTATCCCAGGACTGCTGATAGTCCTGCGCATCGGCAAAAGCCTGGCGATAGCCTGCGACATTGCCCATGCGCGTGGACGGCGCCTGATGATTTTGTCCGTAGACGCGCTTCGGGTTTTCGCCGCAGGCCATTTTGAGTCCATAGGCGGCGCCCGGGAATTTCATTCCTTGATAACTGACCGAGGCCACGTTCTTCAGCACCACCGAGCGGCCGCCGATCAAGTTGGCGGAGCCGGGCAGGATTTGCAGGGTGGTGATCCCGCCCTCGAGTGCGGTTTGGAAGCCGGGATCCTGCGGCCATACCGAATGTTCGGCCCAGACCTGTGAGGTCACCGGACTGGTCGCTTCATTGCCATCATCAAGACCGCTCACGCCGGGGCTCGGGTATACGCCGAGGTGCGAGTGGATGTCGATCAATCCTGGAGTCACCCAACGGCCCTGCGCACTGATGGTACGCGCGCCGCTTGGCGCGCTCAGCCCTCTACCTACGGCCTGGATGTGCCCGTTGACGATCAACACGTCGGCGCTCTCGAGGCGCTCGCCCGTACCCGTCAGCACCGTGGCCCCTTGGATCAACACGGGCGGCGCGCTCGGCACCTGATAGGTGGACGGAAAAGTTTCCGCCATGCTCGCCGATACGGCGAGCGCGGTTGTCAGCAGCAGCGCGGTGCGCGCAGGGAGTTTCATCCGATTACCCCGTCCTTAAATCATGGATACGACAGTCGACTTAAATCCGACGCTTGGAGCAACAGATCGGCTGCTGCTTCCAAACCGATACGGTCTTCCTCATCAAAGCGCCCCAAGTGGGGACTGTCGAGATCCAGTACGCCCAATAGGCGGCCATCCTTGATCAAGGGAACCACGATTTCCGATTGCGAAGCTTCGTCGCATGCGATGTGACCCGGAAATTCGTGCACATCCTTCACCACCAAGGTCTGACGGGTGTGCGCCGCAGTCCCGCAAACGCCGCGGCCCATGGCAATCCGCACGCACGCAACCTTGCCCTGAAAAGGTCCTAGCACCAGTTCGCCATTCTGTAGGAAGTAGAAGCCGGCCCAGTTAAGTCCAGGCATCGCTTGATACAACAACGCCGACATGTTGGCGGCGTTGGCCAAGCCATTGGCTTCGCCTGCAAACAGCGCTTTTAACTGTGCGTGAATCTCAGCGTACGCGTGCATGATCAAACCTTGAGCCGGTAGACGTTCCTGGCGGTGCCGCTGAACAGCGCAGACTTTTCGGCGGCAGAATAATGGGTGGCCAGCACTTTAAAGGCATTCCACAGGACGGGATAGGTGCAGCTGCCAAGATCGACGGGGAAATTGCTCTCGAACATGCAACGCTGCGGGCCGAAGCATTCAATACAGGTCTCCACGTAGGGCTTCCATTCCGCCGCCAGTTGGCTGGAGGGCGCGGAGGGCGTTTGCATGAACGAGGGAAAATTGCAAAAGGGCATTGCCAACCCGCCGAGTTTCACCGAAACATTGGGGAGTGCGGCGAGTTTGCGCAGGTTGTCGCGCCAAATTCCGAAGCGCTGTTCGCGGCGACCTTCGTAGCTTGCAATGCCCAATGGCGTACCCACATGATCGAGAATCACGGGCGTCTCGGGGAACGCGCCCGCCAGCGCGATCAGCTCCGGCAGCTGCGGCTCGAGCAGCCAGGCATCGAACGACAAGCCGTATTTGGCGAGTTGCGCGTAGCCCTCACGAAAGGATTTCGACTCGTATAGACCGCTGCCGGCCCGCGCCAGCGGACCCAGCACATTGGCATCCGCATCATAGGAGGCGCTATGACGAATGCCTTTGAAGCGCTCGCCGGCTGCGCGCAGGTGCGCTTCCAGCGCCTCGCTCACCGGCGCTCCTTGGGTCAGGTCGACGTGTCCGACGATGCCGGCGCAGGCCCGCACCTCGCCATAGCGGCCGCTGGCACACATCGCGGCCACGCCGTTGACGAACTCGGTTTCCCCGACGGATTTAAACGCCTCGGGGCCCTCCGAGCGGTACATCGATGAACATTGCACGAACACCGTAGCGCGAACATTGTGACCGCTGTTAAGGTCGGCCAGAAACTCCGGTAGCAGATAGCGCATCGAGCGGCCGACGACTGTGGAAAAGCCATGCTTGGGCATCTGGCGTGTCGGGGACCAGTCCCACAAATGATGATGCGGATCGATGATGGGCAGATCGGGCTCGAGAATGGCCTCGGTCTGCGCTGTGGAATTCGACATGTCAGGTCCCCGATTTTGCAAATATTTTGCCCGATTTCGAGCAGTTTCTGGCGCGTATTTTTAGCTGCGCCTTTTTCTCTTGATATTCACAAAACGTTTGGATCGCGCACAATAGCGCATGTCTGATCCCTTACCGGTCGCCATCTTGATCGAGGATGAACGCCAGATCCGCCGCTTCGTGCGCGCGGCATTGGAAGCGGAGGGCTGGAGCGTGCACGAGACGGACACCATGCGCCAAGGCTTGACGGATGCCGGTACCCGCAAACCCGATTTGATCATTCTCGATCTGGGTTTGCCCGATGGCGACGGCGTGGAATTTTTGCGCGACCTGCGCGACTGGTCGAAGGTGCCCGTCATTGTGCTGTCCGCACGGGTCGGCGAGCAGGACAAGATTGCGGCGCTCGATGCGGGCGCCGATGACTACTTGACCAAGCCGTTCGGAGTCGGGGAGTTGCTGGCGCGGGTGCGCGCGACTTCCCGGCGGCGAATGCAGGCGGGTTCGGACATTGCCTCGGTATTCGAGTTTGGCGACGTCAAAATCGATTTGAGTTTGCGCACTGCACACAAGGGTCAGGCCTTGGTCCACCTGACGCCGATCGAATACCGCCTACTGACCTACTTGATCGCCAATGCCGGCAAGGTATTGACGCACCGCCAAATACTGCGCGAGGTGTGGGGGCCCGCCCATTCCGAGGACGGCCACTACGTGCGCGTGTACATGGGACATCTGCGCCAGAAGCTGGAAGATGATCCGGCGCAGCCCAAGCACATTTTGACGGAAACGGCGGTCGGATACCGGTTGGTGCAAACCGCAAGAGTCTGAACACGTGATGTGCATCGCGGTCCGGGTCCGAGAGGGCGCGCAATATCCGTGAGACCTCAAGGAAGGATCACCGATGGCCCGTAAGCACAACCGAGTCGCTGATGCTTTGAACTTCGCTGCCACGCCGCGCTGGCGTGCCACGGTATTGTGGGCCGCCGTGGCCTTCGCCGTCTGCCATGGGGTGGCGGTAGCGACCGATGCTCACGGCGCAAGCCTGAAGGGCAATTTGCCGCTTGAACTGGTTCACTTCGTCGCCGTCTTATGCCGCTTCCTCATGCCCTTCGGCATCATGTTGGCGGGTTTCACGGCCGTCCTGGCTAGCAAGTGGCGGAGAAATGCTTCA
This sequence comes from uncultured Steroidobacteraceae bacterium, assembly GCA_964657675.1. Classification (GTDB taxonomy): domain Bacteria; phylum Pseudomonadota; class Gammaproteobacteria; order Steroidobacterales; family Steroidobacteraceae; genus Bog-1198. The sequence continues at coordinate 15,029 of CAZZWE010000093.1, read as the reverse complement.
GGTATTGATCCTCAGTCTCTTTGAGTCCGATCTCTTTGCGGCGCGCGTCCAGCTTGGCTGGATCTTCGGTCTTATCGAGCTTCCAAGTCCCCTTCACGCAGCGCAGTTGCGTGCCGTAGCGCTGCGGCTTGTGATCGAATTCAACCGCAACGCGGTCGAACATCATCGCGTACCACTGGCCGCTCGCCTCGCCCTCATCGAGTGCTGATTTAAGCTTCGGCAAGGTGTCGCGCATCAGCTGCGGGTCGTTGCTGGCATGCTGCACAATCAAAAAGGCGCTGAGCGCTGCCTTGTCGCCATCGGTGCTGACCTTGAACCAGCCGTCAGCGGGAATCAGTTGCTTCAACGTTTGTTGATTGGCCACATCGTGCCGTTCGACTTCCTGGTTCATCGCTTTGGCGGCTTTGACCTGCTCAGCCTTTGGCAACGAGGACAAGTCCACGGCCCCCATGGCCGCTCGGCCGGCCTGATCGAGGTCATACATGCGCTCAAGTTTCTGCTTGGCGGTGGTGGCCGGTTCCCACGTCGCCTGGGTGGCTTCCACGGAAGCGTAGGCCGCGTGCACCGGCGCAATCAATGCGCTCGCTTGCGGCGATAATTCATCCGCGGCCACCGCAGCGGATGCCATAATCGTGCAACTCAATAGTTTTAATGTATTCGCCAACCCCATCGCAAACTCCTGCTGATATGTCGTTTATTGAGGCCTGCTCCCACGCCAGCGTAGTCCTACACTGACAAGCGGTTCGTTAAGGACAACGCACAGGTGTGATGGCCCGTATGCTTGAAGTATAGGCCGGGTTGGCACGGAGCCCGGTGTTTTTGCGCGGAACACCATAGGAGAGCCCCGTGCTCACTGATCAAGATATATACCTGTTCCGAGAGGGCTCCCATTCACGACTCTACGAGAAATTCGGCTGCACTTTAAATCGAGAGGGCGGCGCTGAATTTGTTGTCTGGGCTCCGAATGCGGAATCGGTGTCCGTCATCGGTGATTTCAACAGCTGGAATGCAGGCGCCAATCCCATGCAGGTGCGCAGTGACGGATCAGGCGTATGGGAATGCCAGGTACCGCATGTCGCCCAGGGCCAAGCCTATAAATACCGCATCGTCTCGCGCGTCGGCGGCTACACCGTAGAGAAGGCGGACCCGTTGGGCACCTTGTGCGAAGCGGCGCCGGCTACCGCCTCCAGGGTGTGGGCGCTCGATTACACGTGGAACGATACCGCGTGGATGAACTCGCGAGCCTCGCGCAATGGCTTGGGCTCGCCCATGTCAATCTACGAAATGCACCCGGGGTCCTGGCGCCGCCAAGACGGTAATTTTCTGAACTACCGCGAGCTTGCGCATCAGCTGGCCGACTACTTGGTCGAACTCGGCTTCACGCATGTCGAACTGATGCCCATCACCGAGCACCCGTTTTATGGTTCTTGGGGTTATCAGACCACCGGTTATTTCGCGCCCACTTCGCGCTATGGCACACCGCAAGATTTGATGTATTTCGTGGACCATTTGCACCAGCGCGGCATCGGCGTCATCTTGGATTGGGTACCTTCGCATTTTCCCACCGATGAGCATGGCCTCGGCTATTTCGACGGTACTCACCTTTATGAGCACGCTGACCGGCGCCAGGGATTTCATCCGGAGTGGAACTCGGCAATTTTCAATTTCGGCCGCAACGAAGTGCGCAGTTTCTTGATTTCGTCCGCGCTGTTCTGGTTCGACAAGTACCACATCGATGGCATCCGCGTTGATGCCGTGGCCTCGATGCTGTATTTGGACTATGCCCGCAAGGAAGGCGAGTGGATTCCCAACAAATTCGGCGGCCGCGAGAACTTGGAAGCCATCGAATTCCTGCGCATGCTGAATCAGGCGGTGTACCGCGATCATCCCGACGGCACCATGATTGCCGAGGAGTCCACGGCGTGGCCGATGGTGTCTCGTCCGACCGACATGGGTGGCCTTGGTTTCGGCTTGAAATGGAACATGGGGTGGATGCACGACACGCTGCAGTACTTCAAAGAAAACCCGGTGTACCGCAAGTTTCATCAGGGGCAGCTGACCTTCTCGTTGATTTATGCCTTCAACGAAAACTTCGTGCTGCCGCTGTCGCATGATGAAGTGGTGTACGGCAAAGGTTCTTTGATCGGCAAAATGCCGGGCGATGACTGGCAGCAGTTTGCCAACCTGCGTGCGCTGTATGGCTACATGTGGGCGCATCCAGGCAAGAAGCTGCTGTTCATGGGATCCGAGTTCGGCCAGCGCCGCGAGTGGACCCACGAGGGTGAGCTCGAATGGTGGGTCTCGGGTCGGCCGGAACATGCCGGTGTGAAACGCCTGATGAGCGATTTGAATCGCGTCTATCGCAGTGAGCCTGCCTTCTACGAACTCGATTTCACGCCCGATGGGTTCGAGTGGGTCGATGCCAACAATGCCGAGATGAGCGTGATCGCCTTCTTGCGCAAAGCGGCCCACGGGGGTGCGCCGCTGCTGGTGGTGTGCAATCTGACCCCGGTGCCGCGGACCAATTTTCTGGTAGGCGTCCCCACGCGCGGATTGTGGCGAGAGATTCTCAACACGGATGCGCAGGAATATGGCGGGTCTGGATGGGGCAACTTGGGCGCGGTGCAGTCGGCGCCGGTCAGCGCGAATGGCCGGGTCGAATCGGTGAATCTCACCTTGCCGCCGCTCTCGACCATCGTGCTTAGATGGGAAGCCCATGGTTGAGCGGCGCAAGGGGCCGCGCGCCGCCGTCCGAGCGCCCACCAAGCGTGCAGCGACGCCGGTGCAAGATGCCACTCGAAATTTGAGTGAAGGGCGGGTGCGTGCCGTGATCGATGCGGTGCGGCCCAATGTGGATGCCGGCCGATTTCCGGTCAAGCGCATCGCCGGGGAGCCCGTGGCCGTGGAAGCCCACTGCTTCACCGATGGACATGACCAGTTGCGGGTGGTGCTGCGTTGGAACGCCCTGCAGCCCGCTTCGCAGGCGACTGCCTATGAAGTGGAAATGCAGGCGCAGGTCAATGATGTCTGGACTGCGCAGTTCACGCCGCCGGCACCCGGGCGATATCAATACACCGTGATTGCCTGGGTGGATCACTTCGAATCCTGGCGGCGCGAGTTGGAACGGCGCGATGATCCCGCGGACATCCGGGTCGCGCTGCAAGTGGGCGCACAATTGATCGATGAGACCGCGGCGCGGGCCAGCGGCAGCGATGCCACCATCCTCACTGAGTGGGCGGGGCAATTGCGCGCCTCGGCAACGGATCTGCAAAGCGATGCGATCAGTCAGAAAGCCTTGGCCCTCGATGCGGCGCGTGCCTCGTTGATCGCGCGTCACGCGGATCGCTCTTTGGCTGCGACCACGACCCTGGAGGTCATGGCGGATCGCAAGCGAGCGGCGTTCAGCAGTTGGTACGAATTGTTCCCCCGGTCAACCGGCGAACCGGGTCACCATGGCACCTTCAAGGATGTCGAATCGCGGCTGCCGTATCTTTCGGAAATGGGTTTCGATGTGCTGTATTTTCCGCCCATTCATCCCATCGGGCGGTTGAATCGCAAGGGCATGAACAACACCTTGCAGGCCAAGCCTGACGATGTGGGAAGTCCGTGGGCGATTGGCTCGGCCGAAGGCGGTCACAAAGACATTCTTCCGCAACTCGGCAGCCTGGAAGACTTTGGGCATTTGCTGGCCAAGGCGCGCGCGGTGGGCATTGAAATTGCGTTGGATATCGCGTTTCAATGCGCGCCCGATCATCCGTACGTGACGCAGCATCCGCAATGGTTCAAGCACCGGCCGGATGGCAGCGTCCAATACGCAGAAAATCCACCCAAGAAATACCAGGATATCTATCCGTTTGATTTCGAGACCGCCGACTGGCGTGCCTTGTGGAACGAACTGAAAAGCGTGACCGACTATTGGATTGCGCAGGGCGTGCGCATATTCCGCGTCGACAACCCGCATACCAAGGCCTTTGCCTTTTGGGAATGGCTGATCACCGAGACCCAGCGCCGCGATCCGGACGTGCTGTTCCTCGCCGAAGCCTTCACCCGGCCCAAAGTGATGCACCGGCTCGCCAAACTCGGCTTCTCGCAGTCGTACACGTATTTCACCTGGCGTAATACCAAGTACGAACTCACCGAATATTTCACGGAGTTGGCGCTCGGTCCCGGGCGTGAATACTACCGGCCGAACGTGTGGCCCAATACTCCGGATATTCTGCCGGAGACTTTACAAAGCGGACTGCGCCCGGTTTACGCGGCGCGCTTGATTTTGGCGAGCACGCTGTCGGCCAACTACGGTATCTATGGACCGACCTACGAGTTGATGGAAAGCACCCCGCAAAAACCCGGCAGCGAGGAATACGGCAACTCGGAAAAATACCAGTTGCGCAATTGGAGCTTGGACCGCCCGGACAGCTTACGGTCGTTGATCGCCCGCATGAATCAGATTCGCCGCGAGAATGATGCGCTGCAGTCCAATGCCGGCCTGCATTTTTGCGACATCGATAATGAACAGCTGATTGCCTATTTAAAAGTCGACGCGGCCTCCGGCAATGCCATACTGACCATCGTCAATCTCGATCCGTACCATTCGCAATCCGGTTGGGTGGACTTGGACATCGAGGCGCTGAAGTTTGATGCCGCACAGCCCTACCAGGTGCACGACCTGTTGAGTGATCAGCGCTACGTGTGGCGCGGCCGGCGCAACTACGTGCTGCTCGATCCCAACCGTTCGCCGGCCCATGTGTTTCGCCTGCGCAAGCGTGTGCGCAGCGAAAAAGATTTCGACTACTACCTGTGAAGCCCTAGATGAATGACGTTGTGACCCCGGTCCTTGAACAAGCTCCCCCCACAGGCCTCGTCGTGGACGATGCGCTTTGGTACAAAGATGCCGTCATCTATCAGCTGAACGTCAAGTCGTTCCTGGATTCGAATGACGATGGCATCGGCGACTTCAAAGGCCTGATGACCAAGTTGGAATACATCCGGGACTTGGGCGTCAACACCATCTGGCTGATGCCGTTCTATCCCTCGCCGCTGCGCGATGATGGCTATGACATCGCCGACTACAAGAACGTGCATCCGCAATTCGGCACGTTGGATGACTTTCGCGCCATGCTGGCGGAAGCGCATCGCCTGGGATTGAAGGTGGTGACCGAACTCATCATCAACCACACCTCCGACCAGCATCCCTGGTTCCAGGCCGCGCGCAACGCGCCGCCGGGATCGCCGGAACGCGAGTTCTACGTGTGGAGCGACACCGACCAGAAGTATCTGGACACGCGAATCATTTTCACCGATACCGAGAAGTCGAATTGGACCTGGGATCCGGTGGCCAAAGCCTACTACTGGCACCGCTTCTTTAGTCACCAACCGGACTTGAACTTCGACAATCCGCACGTCATGGAAGCGGTGCTGGAAATCATGCGTTTTTGGCTCGACATGGGCGTGGATGGATTCCGCCTCGACGCAATTCCCTACCTGGTCGAGCGCGAAGGCACGAACAATGAAAACTTGCGCGAAACCCACGCGGTAATCAAGGAACTGCGCGCCGCCATCGATGCCAAGTACCAGAATCGGTTTTTGCTGGCCGAGGCCAATCAATGGCCGGAGGATGTGCGCGAGTATTTCGGCGACGGCGATGAATGCCACATGGCGTATCACTTTCCGCTGATGCCGCGCATTTACATGGCGATCGCGCAGGAAGATCGCTATCCCATCATCGAAATCATGCAGCAGACGCCCGACATCCCGGACAGCTGCCAGTGGGCGATCTTCCTGCGCAACCATGATGAACTCACTCTTGAAATGGTGACCAGCAAAGAACGTGACTACATGTACACGACCTATGCGTCGGACATGCAGGCGCGCATCAATTTGGGGATTCGGCGCCGCCTGGCGCCGTTGATGGAAAATGATCTCGACCGCATCAAGCTGATGAACAGCTTGTTGCTGTCCATGCCCGGCTCGCCGATTTTGTACTACGGCGATGAAATCGGCATGGGCGACAATTTCTTCATCGGCGACCGCAACGGCGTGCGCACGCCCATGCAGTGGAGCCCGGACCGCAATGCCGGTTTCTCGCGTGCCGATCCGCAGCGCCTGTATTTGCCGCCCATCATGGACGCCGTGTATGGCTACCAGTCGACCAATGTCGAAGCGCAGTCGCGCGACCCGAGTTCGCTGCTCAGTTGGACCAAGCGCATGCTGGCTGTGCGCAAGACCAGCCAGGCCTTTGGCCGCGGCACCCGACGCTTTCTGAAGCCCGGCAATCGAAAAATTTTGGCTTACCTGCGCGAGTTCGGCGACGACACGATTTTATGCGTCGCCAATTTGTCGCGTTCCGCCCAGCCGGTCGAATTGAACCTGGCCGCCTTCAAAGGCCGCGTACCGGTGGAGATGCTGGGGCGTAATCCCTTTCCTCCGGTGGGCGAGCTGCCGTACTTCTTGACCATCTCCGCCTATGGGTTTTATTGGTTCAGGTTGTCCACCGATGCCGCGGTTCCCTCCTGGCACCAAGAGATCGTCTCGGTGGATGAACGGCCGGTCTTGGTGTTGTTCGACGGGTGGAGCAGCCTGTTCCGCGAGCGCGTGGTGCCGTGGCGCATTGGCATGGCGGAGAAAACCCGCCAACAATTCGAAACCGACACGTTGCCGCGCTACATCGAGACGCAGCGCTGGTATCCCTCCAAGGGAACCGCGATCGACAAGGCGCGCATCATCGATCAGGTGCTATGGCAGGACGGTAAATTGTCGTGGCTCATTCCGCTGATCGCCACGGATGTCGCCGGTGACAAGGCGGGCGCAGAGAGTCAGGACTACTTCGTACCGCTGGCCATGGCGTGGGAAGAACGCGAGGACGATCGCGTCAAGAATTTATCGACGGCCGCCGTGGTCAAGATACGGCAGCAGGGCAATATCGGCATCATCGGCGATGCCTTTGCGGATGAGGCCTTCTGCCATGCCGTGGTGAAGGCCATTTCGGTGCGCAAGGAAGTTCCGACCGCGCAAGGCAAGCTGCAGTTCCGACCGACCAACGCGTTCAAGGAAATTGCGGGCACCGACTTCGCGACCTTGCCCGTTGAACGGCCGCGCGGCTCGAGCTCGAACACCGTGGTGACGATGGGCGAGCGCTTGATGCTCAAGGGCTATCGCCGCTTGCGCGTCGGCATGAATCCGGAACTGGAAATGGGCCTGTACCTGACCGAAGTCGCTCATTATCCGAACTGCGCGGCGCTGGCCGGCGTGCTGGAATACATCGGCAATGACAATCAGAACCGGCTGTTGATGATGCTGCAAGCCTATGTGCGCAATCAGGGTGACGGTTGGACCTATGCACTCGAGTACGTGCGCCGGCATTTGGAGCAATATCGAACCACCCCGGTCGGCGATGCGCTGCCGCCCAACGCCCATGAGGCCTTTCTCATCATGATCCGCGTGTTGGCGGTGCGTACCGCCGAGTTGCATCGCGCATTGGCCGCGCCCACCCAGGACGCAGCGTTTTCACCGCAGCCCTTGACCCGTGCCGACATCGATGCCTACCGCCAGCGGGCGCTGGAAGAGGCTCACTCGGCGTTGGATAAGTTGGCAGCGGCGCTCGAGACCGTTCCCGCCGCCGACCGCGACAGCGCGAATCGGGTGTTGGCGCAACGCGAGGCCATCCTGACGCGTATTCAGTCCTACGCCAAGGAATCAACCCAAGGCGTGAAGATCAGAATCCACGGCGACTACCACCTGGGCCAGGTGCTGGTGACGAAAAATGATTTCGTCATCATCGACTTCGAGGGCGAACCCGGTAACAGCCTGGAAATGCGCCGCGCCAAGCATTCGCCGCTGCGCGATGTGGCCGGCATGCTGCGCTCGTTTGCCTACGTGCAGCAGAGCGCGTTGCGCAGCGTGGCGCACAATGAGACCGAGGCGGCTCGGTTATCGCCGCTGGCGCGCGCATGGGAAATCGCGACGCGCGAGGCATTCATCAGCGCCTATGACGGCGCGGCGCGTGATGCCAACTTGTACGACGCCCTGCAGCCCGGCCGCGGATTGTTGGGACTGTTCGAGTTGGAAAAAGTGCTGTATGAACTTCGCTATGAAATCGGCAATCGGCCCACCTGGGTGGGCATTCCGTTGCAAGGCGTGCTTGAAGCGGATTCGGGCCAGTGAGGAGATGTGATGCAAGAAATTAATATGTTCGTGGATGCGACGCGGGAGTTTTTGCATCAAACCGCGATCTTTCTGCCGAAGTTGCTGTTGGCGTTGTTCGTCGTATTGGTCGGATGGCTGCTGGCCAAAGTCGTGCGCTTTGCAGTGGAGCGCGCCTTGCGCGCGATCAACTTCAGCGTGTTGACGGAGCGTGCCGGTACCGACAATTTTCTGCAGCAGGCCGGCATGCGGGGCGATACCACGACGCTGTTTGGCTTGCTGGCGTTCTGGGTGGTGATCCTGGCGGCGTTGATCATCGCCTTCAACGGCCTGGGACTCACCTACATCACAGATCTGTTGCAGCGTGCCGTGCTGTTCACCCCGAAGTTGCTGGTGGCCATGCTGCTGGTCATCTTTGGCTCCTATTGCGCACGTTTCGTGGGTAATGCCGTGCTGAGCTATTGCAGCGATGCGCAAATCCCGGACGGCGACGTGCTGGCGCGCATCGTGCGCTACTTGATCATGACCCTGGTGGTGATGATTGCCTTGAGTCAGGTGGAGATCGGCGGGGACATCGTCCAACGAGCGTTCCTGGTCATTCTGGCCGGCTTGATGTTGGCTTTCGCGTTGGCATTTGGGCTGGGCGGTAAGAATTGGGCTGCCGCCATGCTGCAGCGTTGGTGGCCGCAGGACCGCAAGGACCAAGACCTCTGACCGGTCAGTTCGCGTACAGCATGCCCTTCGGCGCGCAGCTGCTGCCGAGCGGCGGCACGCGATTCCGTCTGTGGGCGCCTTCCAGTCCGCGCGTGTCATTGGAGCTGCGTATCAGCAACGCCGATGAGCCGTTGGTGCAGGAAATGCACAGCGTGCGCGGCTGGCATGAGGCGACCGTCAGCGAAGCCGCGGCGGGCTGGCGCTATCAGTTCGTGGTGCAAGCTGAGGCGGCCACCGCATTGGTCGTGCCGGATCCCGCCTCGCGCAGCAATCCCGATGGGGTGCATGGCGCCAGCGCCATCGTGGATCCGCGCGCCTACAACTGGCAGCAGGCCGCCTGGTCCGGCCGGGCGTGGTCCGAAGCCGTCATCTACGAAATGCACATCGGCACCTTCACCGAGGAGGGCGGCTTCACCGCCGCCGCCGCGCGTCTGCCGGCGCTCGCGGATCTCGGTATCACGGCCTTGCAACTCATGCCGCTGGCGGCGTTTCCGGGCAAGCGCAACTGGGGCTATGACGGCGTGCTGCAGTACGCACCGGCCGCCTGCTATGGCAGCCCGGATGAATTGAAGTTCTTCATCGACACGGCGCATGGCTTGGGTTTGATGGTGCTCCTGGACGTGGTCTACAACCACTTCGGACCCGAAGGCAATTATCTGCACTCCTACTGCCCGGAATTCTTCAATGCGGCGCATCGCACGCCGTGGGGCGCAGCGATCAACTTCGACGGCAAACGCAGCGTGACCGTGCGCGATTTCTTCGTCCACAACGCGTTGTATTGGATCGAGGAATATCGCTTCGATGGATTGCGTTTGGATGCCGTGCACGCCATGCACGACCGTTCGGATCCAGACATCGTGTGCGAGATTGCCCGGGCGTTGGATCAGGGCCCGGGGCGCACCCGCCAGGTGCACCTGGTGCTCGAGAACAACGCCAATCAGGCCCGCTATCTCAAACGCGATGCCGCGGGGCGCCCACTGCTGGCCACCGCCCAATGGGACGATGACATTCATCACTCGTTGCATGTGTTGACCAGCGGCGAGGCCGACGGCTATTACGCCGACTATGCGGTGAAGCCGCTCGATAAACTCGGGCGGGCGATGGTGGAAGGCTTCGCGTATCAGGGCGAGCATTCCGTATTTCGCGATCGCATCCGCGGTGAACCGAGCGCGCAATTACCGCCCGCGGCCTTCGTCGGCTTTCTGCAAAATCACGACATGATCGGCAACCGCGCCTTGGGCGAACGGATTCACTGCTTGGCTGATCCGCATCTGCTCAATGCCGCGTACGCCTGCCTGCTGCTCAATCCCGAAGTGCCGATGCTGTTCATGGGCGAGGAGTTCGATGCCTCGACGCCGTTTCTGTATTTCTGCGATCTAGGTGAGGATTTGGCGCACGCGGTTTCTGAAGGCAGGCGGCGTGAGTTCAGCCGCTTCGCAGCCTTTGCCGATGCGTCGGCACGCGCGCGTATTCCCGATCCCAATGAGGAATCGACCTTCGAGGCCTGCAAACTGAACTGGGCCGAGCGCGATGAGCCCGCTCATCAGGGTCGGCTGTTGTGGATTCGGGATTTGCTCACGCTGCGGCGACGCTTCCTGGCGCCGCATCTCACCGGCATCACGCATGGCGGTCGCTTTCGGACCGGCAGCGGCGTGCTTTGCGCGCAATGGTCGCTGCCGAATAAGGCGCTGTGGACCATCATCGCGCACTTCGGCACCGAGCCTGCGGGAATGACGGTGCCGCCCGGCGATCTGATCTACAACACCCGCGCGCTCAGTACCGAAGGCTCGAGCGTGAGGCTGGAACCGGGCGCAGTGCTGGTGACTTATAAAGCCAGCACCGCGTCGCCCAACACCGCGTCCGCCTAAGCGGCCTCCAGCTCCGGCGACTCCGCGGTTGCCTTGGCCAGGGGTGCCGGCGCCGGGGCTTCGAGCGCCCGGGCCAACACATCCTCGATCTTCTCGGCCCACACGAATTCCAACTTCGCGCGCACGCTGTCCGGAATGTCTTCCAGGTCGCGACGGTTACGCGCCGGCAGTATCACCGTGCGAATTCCGGCACGCGCGGCGGCCACGACCTTCTCCTTGATGCCGCCCACCGGCATCACCACGCCGCGCAGACTGATTTCCCCCGTCATGGCGACATCGGAGCGCACGGTTCGCTGCGTCAGCAAGGATGCCAACGAGGTCGAGATGGCAACGCCCGCGCTGGGTCCATCTTTGGGAATGGCCCCCGCCGGCACATGGATGTGCAAGTCGCTGTGGTCGAGCAGCGTGGCATCAATCCCGAGCCGATCGGCCAGTGATTTCACCAAGGTCACGGCCGCCTGTGCGCTCTCTTTCATGACGTCGCCCAGTTGACCGGTGAGGATCAACTTGCCGCTGCCGCGTACTCGGCTGGATTCAATGAACAGGATGTCCCCGCCCGCAGGCGTCCACGCCAGACCGGTGGCGACACCCGGCACGCTGGTGCGCAGTGCCACATCGCTTTCATAGCGGGCGGCACCCAGGATTTTCTCGACATCGGCCGGCTCCAACGACACGCTGGTGGCGGTGCCCGAGGCAATGGTGACCGCGGAATTGCGCAGCAACGCGCCGATCTGGCGTTCTAAGCCGCGAACGCCGGCTTCGCGCGTGTAGTCAGTGATGACTTTGCGCAACGCTTCATCGCTCACCTGCACCTGTTCCGCGGTCAAGCCGTTGGCTTGCAATTGACGCTTCAGCAGATAACGGCGTGCGATCTGCAGTTTCTCCTCCTCGGTGTAGCCGGTGAGTTCGATGATCTCCATGCGATCGCGCAGCGGTCCGGGAATCGCATCGAGCACATTGGCTGTTGCGATGAACAGCACTTTCGACAGATCGAAGGGCACGCCCAAGTAATTGTCGCGGAACGTGTTGTTCTGCTCCGGATCGAGTACCTCGAGCAGCGCCGAGAACGGATCGCCCTGATGACTGGCCGACAACTTATCGACCTCATCGAGGATCAACACCGGGTTGCGGCGTCCGGCTTTGCGCACGGCTTGCGCAATGTTGCCCGGTAAGGAGCCGATATAAGTGCGGCGATGGCCGCGGATTTCGGCCTCATCGTGCACGCCGCCCAAGCTTACGCGTCCGAATTTGAGCCCGATGGCCTTGGCGATGCTCTGACCCAGCGAGGTCTTGCCCACGCCTGGGGGACCCACGAAACACAGGATGGGACTGCGGCCTTCAGGGTTCAACTTGCGAACCGCGAGGAATTCCAAAATGCGGCGCTTGATCTTGGCAAGACCGAAATGGTCTTCGTCGAGAATCTTGCGCGCCGCCTCGATGTCGACCTGCTCGGGGTCGAGTTTCGACCAGGGCATGGCGAGCAGCCATTCCAAGTAGGTGCGGGTCATGGAGTATTCAGCCGCCTGCTCCGGCATGCGCTGCAAGCGATTCAGCTCGCGCTGCGCCTGCTCGAGCGCTTCTTCCGGCATGTTGGCGTCCTTGATGGACTGCTTTAAGTCCTCCAATTCGCTCTTCGAGCCATCGGACTCGCCCAACTCCTTCTGAATCTGATGCATGCGTTCGCGCAGCACCGCTTCCTTCTGACGCTCATCGAATGCCTCGCGGGTCTTCTCGTCGATCTGACGCGACACCTTGAGCACCTCGATGCGGCGGTTGAGCAGCGTGAGCACGCGGTCGAGCCGAGTTTTCAAATCGAAGGTGGCCAAAATGTCTTGTTTATCGGCCAGCTTCAGATCCATGAAGCTTACGATCATGTCCGCGAGCGCAGGGATCGACTCGACGCTACGAATAGCATTGGTCAACTCGCCCGGCGCCTGCGGCAGCAGCTGCACGGCTTCCAAGGCTTTCTCGCGCAGCTTCAAGCCACGCGCTTCGATGTCCTGATCGAGTATCGTGGGTTCGCGATGCGGATCGATGCGCGCGACCAGAAAGGGCTCGCGGCTGACGAAGTCGAGCACCGTGAAGCGTTCCTCTCCCTGGCAGATCAGGTGATGCGAGCCGTCGGGCGCGGTGATGAAGCGCACGATGGAGGCCGCGGTGCCGACCCGGTGCAGGTTCTCCGCCGTGGCTTCTTCGGCGCTCAGGTCGCTTTGCAGCAGCAGTCCGACGCGGCGCTGGGTGCGCACCGCTTCTTGAGCGGCCGCGATGGCGAGCTTGTCGCTGATGGCAATCGGCAGCACCACGCCTGGAAACAACACGGCGCTACGCACCGGCAAAATAATCAATACATCTTCATCGGCGCTCATGCGGCCTCCCGGGTAAGACGAAGGTGGAGATAACCGCGATCCAATCGGCGCTCCACGAGTGTGTAACGGCCGGGCGGTAACTCGATGCGACGCCGCATACGGCCATAGGGAATTTCGAATCGCACGACTTGCATCGTTGGCGCCACGGCGGGCGGCGGCACGGTGGTGTCGATTTGCAATCCACTGGAGGTCATTTGTACGCGGACGTCTTCGGACCGCGCGCCCGGTAATGCGACGACGACATCAAACTGTGCGCCGTCGGTGAATATGTCCGCCGGCGGTTCCCAAGCGGGAAGGGCGGCCGGCAGGCTTAAGAGTTCAAAGAAATGCCGATGCTTGCGCTCCGCCTGTTCGAGCAGCGCGCAGGCCTCAGCCCACATCCAAGTTTTTCGACGATTGTATGTTTCCACCCGAACTAAATGCGGGTGGCGGACGGTGTTTCAAGGGGCGGGCTTGCCCACCCGCACGGTGTAGCCACCGGATTTCTCATCCGCACGCAGCGTGAGAAATCCGCGCTTTTCCGCATCGGCCAATAAATCGTTGAAGGACTTGAAACCGTAAAAACGCTCATTGAATCCCGGGTGGCGGCGCTTGATGGCCTGCTTGATCATGGAACCCCAGATCTGCTCGCCGCCGCCGCGCTCCTCCGTCAATGCTTCCAAAGTCTCGACTATCAAGTCCAAGGCTTCGGTGAGTTCCGGGCGTTTCGAGTCGGCGGGCGGCGGATTGGCACCGTCGGCAGCCGCGGCGGCCGTTGCGGCCACGGGACGCGGCGCGGCGCTGCGCCGGCGTGCGCGGGAGGGGTCCTTGCGCACCAAGTCATCGTAGTAGATGAATTCATCGCAATTGTTGATGAACAAATCCGAGGTGGAATTCTTCACGCCCACACCAATGACGGTCTTGGCGTTCTCGCGCAGCTTGCTCACCAAGGGCGAGAAATCCGAATCGCCGCTCAAGATGACAAACGTATCCACATGGCCTTTGGTGTAGCACAGGTCCAGTGCATCCACGACCATGCGGATGTCGGCAGAGTTCTTGCCCGATTGACGCACATGCGGGATTTCGATCAGTTCGAAGGCCGCCTCGTGCAGGCCGCGCTTAAAGTCCTTGTAGCGGTCAAAATCGCAGTAGGCTTTCTTGACCACGATATGCCCCTTGAGCAGCAATCGTTCCAGCACCTTCTCGATGTCGAAGCTTGGATACTTGGCATCGCGCGCACCGAGCGCAATGTTCTCCAAATCTAGAAATACGGCCATGGTGGCTTCGGTGTCTTTCGTCGTCGGCATGCAAATAACCTTAAAACCAGTTGTAGTTGAAGCTTACGCTGATTCGCTCAGCATCCGCGGGATTCGGGGCCACCTCATGGCGCAGCCAGCTCTCGAACAAGACCAAGCGCCCTGCAGCAGCCGCGATGGTCACCCAGGGTTTGGCGTCCGTTGATGCATCGGCGCGCCGCGGCGGCGCCGCCATGAATCGATCGAGGCGCGGATCTTCGAATTTGATGCCCGGTGAACCTTTCGGCACCTTCACATAGTAGGTGCCGCTCAGGGTTGATGCGGGGTGCAAATGCAATCCATGCACCACTTGATGCGGCATGATGTTGATCCAGCAATCAGTCATTTAAAGATTGCGGCCCGTCAGATCCCACTGCGCCGCGGTGGCCACCGCCGCCACATGGCGTTTCAACTTGCGCTGCAGCAGTTGAAAGGTGGGCGAAACCTGTTGCAGTCGATGCACCGAACCATAGGAGGTATAACCGCCGGGATAGTTCTTTTTTGACCAGCGTCGTCCGGCGTCATCGTCTTCACGCAGTTGATGCGCCTCCTTGATCAACTGTCGATTGAAGGCAGCGGCGCCGTTTCTCTGCAGCGCAGCCTCGTACACCAAGGTGGCAAATAGGGAACGAAACGGCATGGTTCAGGGCGCGGCGGCGCCCGGCGCG
>CAZZWE010000092.1:0-19439 GCA_964657675.1 uncultured Steroidobacteraceae bacterium | reverse complement strand
CGACCTGAGGATCTTGACTGGTCTCGAAATCGGAAATTAGAAACACGATGGCGCGTCGATGCAGCACGTGATTCACGACATCCAACGCCTTGACGCTGTCGGTACCCCTGCCTTGTGGCACGTGATAAAGAATGTCGCGGATCACCCGCAGCACATGCCGCCTACCCTTCTTCGGCAGCAGGTAACGTTCAACACGATCGGTGAACAACAGCAACCCGACCTTATCGCTGTTGCGAATGGCCGAGAATGCCAACACGCTCGCGAGCTCCGCCGCTAAATCGCGTTTGCTCTGCGCACCGGAACCGAAGTTCCCCGATGCGCTGATATCCACCAGCAAAAAAATCGTCAATTCCCGCTCTTCGGTGAATTTCTTGACGAACGGGCGTCCTGCACGAGCCGTTACATTCCAATCGATCGTGCGGATCTCATCCCCAGGCGTGTATTCGCGCACCTCGTCGAAGTCCATGCCGCGGCCTTTGAACACCGAGTGATAGGCGCCCGACAGACTGTCATTGACCAGGCGGCGCGTGCGGATTTCGAGCTGCCGCATACTGCTCATACTTGAGGGTTTGGCCGGAGGCGTCGCCATCACTGCTTAAGGAACAGGCAAGGTGTTGAGAATATTCTCGATGACATTCTCAGGCGAAATATTCTCAGCCTCCGCTTCATAGCTGACAGCCACCCGGTGACGCAGCACGTCCAACGCCACGGTCTTCACATCCTGGGGGACTACGAAGTGGCGGCCGCTTAAAAAAGCCATCGCCCGCGCTGCCAACGTCAACGCAATGGTGGCCCGGGGCGAGGCACCGGTCTGCACATAACCGTCCATCTTCAAAGTCGCCGCCAGCGGCGGCCGCGTGGCCAGCACGACATCGACGATGTAGTCGCGGATTTTCTCATCCACGTAAATTGAATCGACGACTTGGCGCGCCTCGATGATCTGAGCAGCACTTACCACCTGACGCGGCACCACCATCGGTGCGGTAGTGGCCATTGAATCCAATATCGCGCGCTCCTCGCTGCGGCTGGGATAGTTCACCACCACCTTGAGCATGAACCGGTCAATCTGCGCTTCGGGCAGTGGATAGGTGCCTTCCTGCTCCAAAGGATTTTGCGTCGCCAGCACCATGAAGGGCGTCGGCAATTTATAGGTCTCATCGCCAATGGTGACCTGGCGTTCTTGCATGGCTTCGAGCAAGGCACTCTGGACCTTGGCGGGCGCCCGGTTGATTTCATCCGCCAGCACCAGGTTTGAGAAAATGGGTCCGTGCTTGGTGCGAAACGCACCGTCCTGCGGACTGTAGATCATGGTCCCGACAATATCGGCGGGCAGCATGTCGGGCGTGAACTGCAGCCGCTTGAATTGCACTGCAATGCAGCTTGCCAACGTCTTCAGTGCCAGCGTCTTGGCCAAGCCAGGGACACCCTCCAGCAGCACGTGGCCATTGGTGAGCAAGGCGATCAGCAATCGGTCCAGCAGATAGGTCTGGCCGACGATGACGCGGGCCATTTCCTGCTGCAGCGGCACGATCCATACCGATGCGGCAGCAATCCTATCCTTATCTTTCGAGCTCGGGCTCTGTGTCATTACCATCCTTTTTTACCTATTCAACCCGATCGTTGGAACGGCGCTGCCCAGGGCAGTTCCCTGCCCTGCCACCGCTTTGCCACAGTTGCATCACCGCGACGGCAGATTCGGCCTTCAGAGTGGCGATCGGAGGTAGCAATCATGGCTGAATGGAACACGCGAGTGCTGGATTTTATGGGCCGCAAGCCGGTGCACAGGGCACTGATCGGTGCGGCAACGCTGGCTGCCATGTCGTTTGTAATCTGGCGCTACCCGCCGCTCCAAACGGTGCCCCGCGGGGAGGTGGCAGTCAGAAATAGCTACTTGACAGGACACGTGGATGTTTTCACAGCCGGCAGCCTATGGGCGGTGCCCACTTTCTATCAGGTGCGGCATTTTTCGCTCCGTGATCAGGTTTACCGTCCCGAGAACAGCAGCAAAGCCAATGGCGAGGCGCCTTTTCAATCCATTGAAGGATTATCCCTGGGCGTGGATTTGACCGTGCGCTACGCCATCGATCCCTTACAGATCGCGGCAACCGCCAAGGACCTCCCCGATGACATCCCAGGCGAAGTCGTCGAACCCGCGGTACAAGGCGTTATTTACAAACTCCTGGCGCGCTACACGGTACGCGAGATTTTCTCGAGCAAACGCTCGGAAATTCAGCAAACGATCGAAGCGGAGCTGCGGCCCAGGCTGGCAGCGGACGGCATCATCCTACGCAGCGTGCAAATGGGACAAGTGGATCTGCCGCACGACTATCGGGTGGGCATGGACAAAATGCTGACCGAGGAGCTGGAAAGCGAAAAAATGCGCTACACCTTGGAGCTCACGGAAAAGCGCGTCAAGCAAACCGCCTTGGAAGGCGAAGCCGACAAAGTCCGCCGCGAGAAGGCTGCAGAAGCCGCCAGCAGTGAGCAAATCATTGCCGCACGCGCTCAGGAGGAAGCCATGAAGCACGTCCTGCCGTTCAAACAGAAACAAATCGAACAACGCCGCCTGGAGGCTGACGCTGACAAGGTGTCGCGCATTCGCATGGCCGAAGGCAACGCCGAAGCCCGCCGCATCGAGGCGTCGGGAGAGGCTGACTCTCGTCAAAGACTGGCTGATGCCGAAGTCTATCGGCTAGAGCGAGTCGGCAAAGCCAACAGCGCTCAAATGGAGCGCGAGGGGGAACTGATCGCCAAGAACCCGTTATTGATCCAGAAAACCCTGGCCGACAAGCTGTCTGATAAGGTGCAGGTGATCATTGCGCCGCCGCCGGCCAACGGCGGCTTCATCGGCTCCACCTTGCTGGGTGCCAAGTGACACCCCTGGCATTGGCCGCGTTGACCCTGGCCATCGTGACTCAAAACCAGGTCGCGTTGCGCGTCTCCCCGAAGGACACAGCTCCGCAGCAGGCGGTTCTTTGGCAAGGCGAAGTGCTGGAAGTGCGCGGCGAGCGTGGCGAGTACTTGAGTGTTTATGATCATCGGCTCGAACGTGCCGGGTTCATCCGCAGTAACCAGCTACGCCCCACGTCTCTGCAACCCGAGGACGCCCCGGCGTTGCTGGCCGTGATGCAGTTTCTGCGCGACGCGCCGGGCTCCGAGGCATTAGGCATCAGTTACGCGGCCGCTTACCTGAAGGCCGCACCGGCAACGCAAATCACTGCGGAGCCATTCGATGCCATCGGTGTCATGGCAGAACGCCTGGCGCAGCGCGCCTCGGTGCATCAATCCAAAACAAACGCACCCCTCATTGCGGCACATCTGGAGGTGGCCACTCAGCTCGGCGTTCGATTCCGCAGCTATGAGCAGAACGGCAGCGTGCAGGTTTGCTACGACGGCGACATGTTCCGACAAGTGCTCGCGATGCCCTCGGCTGATGCTGCGCAACAGGCGCGTGCGGCGTTGGGTTTGACCCGGCATGAATGCGTCAATCCTGACTTAGGCCCCACCGAACGCTACGCGCTCGACCAGTGGCGCGCGGGCATTCTGCGCGGCGTCAACACTGCGACCTTAAGCGTCAATCTCAAAAATCGCCTGCACATGCGCCAGGCCGGTGTGCTGGCCGCGGTGGCCTATTGGCAGACTCGGCACGGCGACAAGGCGCTTGCCGCCGCGGATCAATCACTGAATGAATTGGGCGCCATCAGCAAAACCGCATTGAATGAACTCGACCAGAACGAGTATGCCGACGCTGCCATTCGCGTCGGCGCATCGCGGCTGGCCGCCGAGCCCGCGGTTCAGCGAGCCGGCCGCTTGGCCATTGAGTTGATGCCGGGGGAACCGGGCCAAACCTGCGTGGCGTTGATCGACACGCAACGCGGCGCCGAGCAACTCGCGCAACGCTGCACCTTTGGAGTGGTTTGGTTGTCATCGGCCCGAAGTAATGATGCCGGCAGCGCGCTGGCATTGTCCGTTCAACCCCTCGATACCTGGCGGGAGTTATGGGTATTTCGGCGTTCCGGCAGCCGGTGGAGCGTCGATGTTTTGCCGCCCGGCAATGAGGGACCGACTCTGGGATACATTGAGTTTGCCGGCTGGCCGTCGCAGACCACGCAGATGTTGGTCGTACGAGAGCTTCGCTCCGCCGGTGGCTTTCACCGCAGGTTCGAATCTATTGCGCTCGATTCACTGCAAACCGAACATCAAGCCGGCACCCCCGCGTTAGTCCCCGGGTTTGGCCGCTGGCAAGACCCGGCGTGGCGCAGCGCGACCCACGCCGTGCGCTGACACGCCGTACTAGCGATACCCGGACTCGTGCGAGGAATTGATAACCCAGATGAGGTTGCCGCCGCTGTAATTGCCGACGCTGCCGCCCGCAAATATGAGCCGGCCCCAACCCTTGTAAAACAGTTCATAGCGGTTGCGGTCGCTGCCAAAGTAAAATGGAATCCAGGCCTTGCCGGTTACATATGCACCTTGATCGCTGGGAGGTCCGCAAATGTCCATGACCTGGCGCATTCCCATCCCAATCTGCACTTTGGGAAATGGACTGCCCTGTACGGGTATTCCGGTAATTTCACCTTCGAAATCGTTGATCCCCTTGACCGTCTGCCCGTGACCGGCTTCAACCGCGGACGGATCGATCACTTCGCCGCTGGCATTCATGCCAGGCGGGACTTTCGTGGAGGCAGGTGCCGCAGAATCCGACTTTGTGGAAGAACCACCGCCCATTTGCGCGCAGGCAGCAAGACTGGCCGACACCAACACCACCGCAATCCAAGAATTCTGTTTTTTCACTACAGTGCACCGTAAGAGGAGGAAGCCTGCATCATAACTTTATTCCCCACGCGCTGTCCCCTAGCGCGCATCGAGCTCCGGGTAGTGCCTAAAGATTCCGTCATTGTTAAATGCGATGCGCCGATCTGAGGCCAGGTAGGCCGCGATGCGTTCACGGTCCTGAATTCTCGCGTGGTGTGCAAACACGCGGCGAAACTTGCGCGCCTGCGCCGCAGTGGACTTCGGGAATGCGTAGCTGAGACCGGCAACAATCTGAAATAAGGACAAATCCACATAGCTGACTTTGCTGCCCGTCAGGTAATGCGCGCCGCGCGAGTTGCGCGCCAAGATCTTTTCGAAATAGCTCAGAAACTTAGGCACCCGATTTTCAAGGAAGTCGGCGCTACGCCGTTTGGCTTCCTTCTTCTGTTCCTGGTAATAAAGATTGACTGCCACGGGATGATGCGTGTCATGCACTTCGGCGACCCAGTCCGCGATGGTCAGCTGCAATTCCTGCGCCCACCAACGGCCCGCCTCGTCGGATGGCGCCAACTTATGCCGATGACCCAAAAATTGTAGAATATTGGCCGTCTGTCCAATCAACAGCCGGCCGGATTTGAGAAACGGCGGCGCGAACGAGGGATGCTTTACGCTGCTTGAATCGAGCAGCTTCATCATCGCCGATATGCCGTTGCCTTTGCCGGTCTCGCGGGCAATGTCCCGATATCTGGCGCCTGCTTCCTCGAGGCTCAGCCGCACGAATTCGCCGCGGCCCTGGATACTCGGCCAGTAGTAAAGCAGGTACATAGTGGAACTCCTAGGGGTCGAAAAATGACAAATAGCTATTCCGACCCGCGCAGTGCAAGCTTGGCATTGCAGTCGAATAACGTAGGGATTGTAATCGGTACAATGCCAGCCGTGTCATATCAAGGACTAGCATGAACGCAACGCAGCCAACGGGCGGCCAATCCGAGCTCCTGTCCCCAGATCCGACCGTTCAAGAATTAGTCGATGCCTTGGCCAGCGGTCGCTGCGACGGCGCGACTTTCTTGGCGTCGATGCGCGACCCGATGGGACCCGACTCAACGGGCAATTGGGAAGTCCTTTCGCTGCTTGATCAATATTATCGCCGCGGAAAAATTTCCAAAGAGCTGTACCAAGAAGTCCGCATCGGATTGGCGCAAGTCGCGCTCGGCTTGCACCGCGAAGAGGCGCCACGTGTGCAAGCTCGGGTCGCGCCGCCGACAGCCGCACCGACACCCTCACCGATACCGATACCGACGCCGAGCTCGCCGCCGCCCCCGGCGCAGCCGCAGGTCCTAATCCCGGAGGCCAATACCGTCACCGCACCTGCAGTAGCCCGTGAAGTCCGAGCGGACGCGAAAAAAACCCCCGCGGCGGAAGTCACACGCGAGATTATCGTCGGCGATGTGTTGCGCAATCGCTATCGCATCGTGGGCGTGCTCGGCAAGGGTGGCATGGGCACCGTGTACGAGGCGGACGACAACTACCGGCTGGACATTCCGCCGAACGGCCAAGGTCTGGCCATCAAGGTCCTGCATACCTCCGTCACGAAGCGCGCCGAACTGTTCAGTGAACTGCGGCGGGAATTTCAGCATCTGCAATCCCTGTCGCACCCCAATATCGTGCGCGCGTTTGAATTCGATCGCGACGGCCCGCTGGCGTTTTTTACCATGGAGTTGCTCAACGGCGCTCTGTTGAGCCAGGTGCTGTTGAGCAGAAATCGACAGCGGCTCGACACCTCGGACGCATTGGCTATCGTCAGGGATGTAGGCAACGCCATCGCCCATGCGCACTCGCGCAATGTGGTGCACGGCGATATCAATCCGCAAAATATTTTCATCACACAACGTGGCAACGTGCGCGTGCTCGATTTCGGCGCTTCGCATGCAGTGTCCAAATCCGGGACCGCGGGCGAGATTTATTCGGCCTCGTTTGCAACGCCGGGCTACGTCAGCTGCCAAGTATTGGAAGGCGCGCGGCCCGATGCTCGCGACGATGTGTTCGCCTTGGCCTGCGTCGCCTACCTGCTGTTGAGCGGCGAGCACCCCTTCAAGAGTCACACGGCGATTGAAGCCCGCTCACGCAACATCAAGCCGAAGCGTCTGGCCGAACTGAGTGGGCGACAATGGCGCGCACTGCGCGCCGGGCTCAATTGGGATCGGGAAAAACGTCCTGCCGATGTGGCCGCATGGCTGCAGGCGCTGGATCTACGGGGTGCCGCGGATCATTTGCCGCCCCTGGGAGAACTCGCCAACCGTCCGGCACCGGCGCGACGACGGGTGGGATTGGTGCTGGCACTCACCGCCGCGGCGCTGGGCGTACTGGCCGTCGGATATTGGGTCGCCACTCACTACGATGAGGTGTCGGAGCGCGTCGCCGCGATCGTCAATAGCAACTCATCGACACGCGTTGCCGAGCCGCTCGCCGTCGAAACTCAACCAGCAGCCGCTTCGCGCGAGCCCGCGCCCAGCTTGTCGAGCCTGAGCCCGGCAACGCGTGCGGCGCCTGCCGCAACGGTCACCGCGCCGGTGTCCGCGGCACCCGTTAACAAACCGGTTGTCGTTGCAGCCACCCCCACGGCCTCCTCGCAGACGCCCGTGACTTCTGCCTCGAGCACCGCAGCTGCAGCGCCGAAGTCAACGCCGGCGCCGGCGCGCATGGGTTCGCAAATCGAATTGGCCGCAGACACCGTCGATGTGCCGCCCCACGAACCTTCAGCGAGCGTGCTCGTGCATCGCAAGGGAAATTTGCGTTCACGGGTGGGATTCACCTGGTGGACGGAATCCGGCACCGCAAAACCCGCAACCGACTTCTCGCCGGTGGCCCCGCACCTCGAGTATTTCGATGAGGGCAAATCCACGGCGACGTTGAGCATCCGTGTGGCCGACACCGAGCATGAACAGGACAAGAGCTTTTACGTGGTGATCGATGCCCCCGAGGAGGGCTCGACGCTGGGAGCGCGAGCGCTCACCATGGTCACGCTGCCTGGCAGTCAATCGAGTAAATAAATCGTCGCGTAGGTTTTGCGCAGCGCGCTCTTTTGCACTTTTCCCATGGTATTGCGCGGTAACTCGTCCATCAAAATAATGCGCTTCGGCACCTTATAGCGTGCCAGACGCGTCTTGATGGATTCGATGATGTCGATTTCGCACAGTGTCATGCCGGGCCTTGGCACCACGGCGGCCGTAACGCCCTCGCCGAAGTCTGGATGGGGGACCCCAAATACGGCGCTCTCGAGGATGCCGCTCACTGCGTCGAGTTCAGCTTCCACTTCTTTCGGATAAACGTTGTAACCCCCGCTGATGACCAAATCCTTGGCGCGCCCGACGATATGCACATAGCCTTGCGGATCGATCCGTCCCAAGTCGCCCGTCTTGAACCAGCCATCAGCGGTGAATTCCTGATGGGTCTTTTCCGGGTCGCGCCAATATCCGGCAAATACGTTCGGACCTTTGACCTCGAGAAGGCCGATGGTGTCCGGTTCAGTTTCGATGGCATCGGTTTGCGGATTGCTGACTCGAATCAAGGTGCCAGGCAAAGCCTTTCCCACCGCGCCGGCCAGCCGCAGGCCCTCGTAGGGGTTGGACGTATTCATCAAGGTTTCAGTCATCCCATAGCGCTCGAGAATGGTATGCCCGGTGCGCGCAAAGAATTCTCGATGTGTTTCCGCAAGCAGTGGCGCCGAACCCGACACAAACAGGCGGATGCGGGCAGTCGTCGTCCGATTCAGATTGGAATCCTGCAGCAGCCTGGTGTAGTACGTGGGAACGCCCATGAACACGGTGGCTTGGGGCAGATGCGCCAACGTGGAGGCGGCGTCGAATTTTGGCAGCAGCAGCATGGCCGATGCCGATGCGATCACGGTGTTGATGGCGGCAAACAGACCGTGGATGTGAAATAGCGGCAACGTATGCAGCAAGACGTCGTCGGGTGTAAAACGCCATATGGATACCAGCACGGCGGCGTTGGAGGCTAAATTACCGCGGGTCAACATCGCGCCCTTCGAGCGCCCCGTGGTGCCGGAGGTGTAGACAATCGCTGCCAGGTCGCCGCCCGATGCGACCCATGCACGGCTCTCATCGCAACGCGCGGCCAGTTCCATCAAGCTGCCGTCCCCCTCCATCCCCAACGTCTCGATGTGCCGGACACCGGCTTGCACCGCCACCGGCTCCGCCAATCGGCGGTCCTGCGGCCTGACCACAGCCAATTTCGGCCGCGAGTCCATGAAGAAGTGCAGAACCTCATGGGGAGTGTTCGCCACGTTGATGGGCACGTAGACGGCGCCCATCCGCAAGCACGCCACGTATAGCAACACCGCCTCAACGGACTTCTCCACCTGTACGGTGACACGGTCGCCTGCGACCACGCCTTGCCGCGCGAGGGCGGTTGCGATGCGCGCCGACTGTTCCCGCAAGCTGCGGTAGGACAGCTCGCGGCCCTCAGGCAACTTGATGAAGAGATGATCGGGTTGTCGGCTCGCGGCGTTGTCGACGCTCTGGACGAGATCAATCGGGGACGGCATGGGCACGCATGATGCCATAGGTCTCAATAATGCGGCGGTCGTTCCTGCTCCGGTGTTCTTTGGGCCTCGTCGAACTGCGGGCCGTTCAATCGCTCCCGCAACGCCTTCACCTGCGCTTCCAGCGTCTTAATCTCGGTGTGCTGGCGATATACAACGTCGCTGAGCTCATTGGTCGCCCGTTCAAGGTAAGCGATCTTTGACTGCAGAACCTCGAGGGCATCGTCGGCCATCAGCGGTAGAACAAGTAGTCGGCGCTGTACGAGGTACGCAATTCTTGATTCAGTTGATTGGGCCCGCAGGCCCCCGAAGGCGCGATGCCCCCCACGGTGCGCACCCGCTGGATCGATCGCACATCGCTAAACACGCCCTTGCCGGCGTTCGACTTGGCGCTTAATAACAGCCAGGGTATCGACTGGGGATCGGGAGTTTCTTTGGCGACCACGCTGCCCACAACCTTGCTGCCGTCGTTGGATTCCCAGGACGGACCCGCATAGTGTTTGCCCACCTGACGGCCGCCGCGACCCAACAACGCGGCCTCAGGCGCTTTGAAGGCCCATTCAAAGCGGGTGGGATCATCCTTGTTCGGCTGGCACGCATAGATCTGCACGCCTGTGGCATGCACCTTCAAGACCAACTGCTGACCCTGCGGCACTTGAAGCGCTGGGGGAATGTCATCGCGCTTCAGGTTTTTTCCGCCTGCGCAGGCGGTCAATAACAGGCACAGCGACGTTGCAAGGATCGTTGACGTAGAAGAAATACTCATGTCCGACTTCCTGGTGGCCTATCCCTGCTGCACCGCCACGCGCGAAAAAGCAGCACTGGAACACGCGCGACATGGCGCCCGGCGGGTCAAATTGATTATCTCACGTTCTCCACGATTCCACGCAAAACCCCATGGCCAATGCCGTCGATCCCACTTCGCTGACCGAGGCCAACCGGATCGCCGCGCTGCGCAGCCTGGCGCTGCTCGATACCCCGCCCTCAGACGCGTTTGACCGGGTAACGCGCCTCGTCGCCAAAATCATCGATGTACCCATCGCCATGGTCTCTCTGGTGGATGAAAGCCGGCAATGGTTCAAATCGCGTTTTGGATTGGATGTCGATGAGACCCATCGTGACATATCGATGTGTACGCATGTGGTCGCGCAGCGGCGTCCACTGCTGATTCCCGACACCACATTGGATGCCCGTTTCGCCGCCAGCCCGCTCGTCACCAGCAGTCCCCATATAAGGGCGTACGCCGGCATCCCGCTATTCACCGTCGAAGGGCACGCGGTAGGCACGCTGTGCGCGCTGGATCAGCGGCCCAGGGAATTCAGCCAGGACGACATCGACGCGCTCACTGATCTGGCGCAAATTTTGGAGGATGCCATTCAAACCCGCGAGTTAGCCGCGCACACCGAGCGCGTGCTGCAATTCGCGCAGGACCGCGAGCGCCTGTTCCGCGACACCTTCGACATGGCGGCCGCAGGCGTGGTGCACGTGGCCTTGTCCGGCAAGCTTATGCGAGTCAATCAATGTGTGTGTGAAATGCTGGGATACACGACTGCGGAGCTGGAAAAACTGTCAGTCATTGACTTGACCCACCCCGAGGACATCGTTCGGGCCGCCGATGCGTTTCGCCGCGCCTCGACCGGCAATGTCGATCGCTATCACATCGACAAGCGACTGCAGCGTAAAGACCGTACGTACATCTGGTGTCATCTGTCCGTGGCGGCAAAGCGCTCGGTCTATGGCGCCGCGGAGTACATGATCGCGGTGATCGAAGACATCGCAGTGAAACACCAGGCTGCCGATGAAATGACCGCGACGCGCGACGCGTTGCTCAAGGAAGTCACCGATCAAGCGCAGCGCATTCATTCCGGCAGCGACGCGCTGCGCACTCACGTGAAAAATCTTCTGATCTCCGAACAATCCGTACGCCGCATGGAACAGCGCCTGCGCGCTATTGCCAACAGCGTTCCCGCCATGATCGGCTATTGGAATCGCAATCTGGAATGCGAGTTCGCCAACGAAGCCTATCGCGAGTGGTTTGGTATCGCGCCTGAAGATATCGTCGGCATGAACATGAAAGATCTACTGGGCGACTTATTTGAAGCGACGGCGCCGCATGTGCGATTGGCGTTGCAAGGCCGCGACCAGCGCTTCGATCGCCGACAACTGAAAGTTGACGGCACGGAAACCTTCCTCGAAGTTCGCTACATACCCGATCTCGATGCGGCCGGGGGAGAAATTCGCGGCTTTTTTGTTCTCGTCACCGACCAAACCGCATCGCGTAATGTGCAACTGGCGCTGCAAGCGGCCAATGCACAGCTCACCAACGGCAGCGCCACGGATGCGCTGACGGGATTGGCGAACCGCGGCGTTTTCCATTTGCGCGGCGAAGAGGCGGCCAAACACTGCAAGAAACGTCAAGAAGTGTTCGGACTGATCCTGCTCGATTTGGGTAATTTCCGGCAGATCGACGAGTCCTACGGCCATGATCAAAGCGACAAACTCCTGCGCACCGTGGCGGGCATGCTGAAGACCCAGCTGCGCAACCACCGCGACGTCGCCGCGCGGCTCAGCAACGAGGAATTCGCCATCCTGTGTTTTGGCGCACTGGATGAGGAATTGCTGCTGAATATCGCGCAAACCATCGAAACCGATTTGGCGTCGCTACAGCTCACCGCGAGCTTCGGTCTGACGATTTCGCGCGATCCAGCCAACGAATGGAAGAGCAGCTATGCAGTGGCAGAAAACGCCCTGCGAGATGCCAAGCGCCAAAGCCGGAATCGAATCGTCGTCGGCCGACTCCCAGAAGGCGCCGCCCTGACGCCTTAAGTCCCCGGGATGAATGTAGTATTCTGTGGGCATGGCGATGAAAAGAAAGAAGCGCGTGCTGGCCATCGATGTCGGCGGTAGTCACGTTAAAACCCGGGTGTCAGGACGGCGCGAGATGCGCCAATTCGAATCGGGTCCCACCCTGACCCCCAGCCGCATGGTCACCAAGGTGCTGGAGATGAACGGCGACTTGAAGTACGACGTCATTTCCATCGGTTATCCCGGCGTCGTCGTGCACAACAAAATCATCACCGAGCCTTTCAACTTAGGGCGTGGGTGGGTGGGCTTCGATTTTCGCCAGGCATTCGGGCGGCCGACGCAGCTCATGAATGATGCCGCCATGCAAGCCATTGGCAGCTACGAAGGCGGCCGCATGTTGTTCTTGGGCTTAGGCACTGGTTTAGGTTCGGCGCTGATCGTCGATGGCGTGGTCGCTCCCATGGAATTGGCACACCTGCCCTACAAGCGCGGACGCAGTTATGAGGACTACGTCGGCGACCGGGGCCGCAAGCGCCTGGGCCCGAAGAAGTGGCGCAAGGTCGTCGTCGACATCGTCGAACAATTGCGACGCGCCCTGGAAGCGGACTACGTGGTGCTCGGCGGCGGCAATGCACGCAAGCTGAAGAAGATGCCGAAGAATGCCCGGCTGGGCAGCAACGACTTTGCCTTCCTCGGCGGATTTCGCGTCTGGGCCAAGCCCTCACGCGGCGGCGCTATTTAGCGCGCCGCATTTCGAAGCCGAGCCGCGGGAAGTGGACCACCACGCTGCCGGCACGCGGATCTTCGCGGCTGATGGCGATTCGATCATCGGTGGCGGCGTACAACACACCCTCGATCGGATCCACGCCGGTATCGGTCGCCGCGATCACCACCTTCTCTCCTGCCGCAATCCCATGCGCATCGAATTGAACTCCCTCTGAAGCTTTCGCCGTGGAAGCATGGGCGATGCCAAGCGCCTCACCACTGTCGAGTTTTTCAAAGTTGCCATGGCCGAAGGCGGCCATGCTGTCGCGCCAGCGCCGTACGTTGGCAAACGGTTCAAAGATCTGCGCCACCGGGCCGCCCCGCATAATGAACCACAAGCAGTGGTAGACGGAAAAGTCCGCGATGCTTGCCGCATCGCCGAATAAGTAACGCTGACCGTCCAAGACCCGCTCGAAGCGTCGCAGATAGATGCCCATCGCCGCTTGCGCTTCGGCAGGCCGGATGCGCGCGCTATTGGCGCGAAACACCGCGCGATCTTCAGCAAAGGCTTTGACGGTTTCCGGCGGCACGCCGGCGAACATATGCGCCATCCCCGAAGGCTGCAACGTGTAAGGAATGGCGGTCCAAAACAGCGTTGAGTCGGCCCACTGCGCCAAGATACGCGAGGCGGCCGCAATGCGGGAGGGGTAGAGCGGGGGTTCGGGCGTCAGCGATTCGATCACATCGGCAATCAAAGCGGTATCGCAGTAGATGTCGGCGCCGATTTGTAGGATGGGCGTTTTTCGATAGCCGCCGGTCAGCGCCACGACATCGGGCTTGGGCATGATGTTGGGAATCAGCACAGAGGCCCAGGACAATTTCTTAAATCCGAATACCAAACGGATCTTTTCCGCGAATGGGGAATTCGGATAATGGTGCAAGATGAGCTGTTGCATCGCTATATCAACTGCACCAGTTGTTTGCCGAAATTATGTCCCTTCAGCAAGCCGATGAAGGCGGCCGGCGCGGCCGCGAGTCCCCGCGCAATACTCTCGCGATACTTCAGGCGCCCTGCGCCTAAGTGAGCCGCCAATTCACCCAAGCCTTGCGGCCACAAATCCAAGTGGTCGGACACGATGAAACCCTGCATTTTAAAGCGCGCCACTAAAAACATGGCGGGATTCAATATGGCGCTCTTGGGTACCGTGCCCGGCGGGGTGTTGTAGTCGGCGATCATGCCGCAAATGGCCACCCGCGCGAACGGATTGAGTAAGTTCATCACCGCATTTAACACATCGCCGCCGACATTCTCGAAGTGCGCATCCACCCCTTTGGGCGCCGCGGCCGCAATCAGCGCCGCCAGCGACTTCACATCCGTTGCGCTCTTGTAATCGACGCAGGCGTCGAATCCGAGTTCTTCGGTGACGTAACGGCATTTCTCTTCACCGCCCGCGATGCCCACCACCCGCGCACCGGCGATGCGCGCCAGTTGACCCGCGACGCTGCCGACGGCCCCGGCGGCGGCGCTCACCACCACCGTCTGCCCTGCCTTGGGCTCCATGATCTTGTTGATGCCATACCAGGCTGTCATGCCGGTCATACCGACGACACCGAGGTAGGCTGAAATCGGAATCTGACGAGTGTCGATTTTCGCAATGCCCGGCGCAGTGGCGACTCCATATTCCGCCCATCCGAGCATACCGCGCACCTTGTCTCCGGCCTTGAAGTCAGGATGCCGGGACTCGACCACTTCGCCCACGGTGCCGCCTTGCATGGTCTCGTTGAGCTTCTGCGGTGCGGTATACGACTTCGCATCATTCATGCGGCCGCGCATGTAAGGATCGAGCGACAAAAAATGATTGCGCACCAACACCTCGCCATCGCCGAGGGTTGGAATGGGCACCTGTTCTAACTTGAAGTTCTCCTCGCTGCACCAGCCGCGCGGACGGGACGCCAACACAATACGCTGATAATTTTGAGTCATTTTATTCTGCCTTTTTTCTATGATACTTAAATGTTCCCATCGCTTTGGCGATGAGCTTGTTGTGAGCGTCGCGAACTTCCCCGTCGCAAAACGCCAGCGTTGTCGATCGATGAAAGGCCTGGCCGCTTGCCGTCAAGCGTGTGCCCGCCTTGCCGGGCTGAAGAAAGCTGGTCTTCATTTCCACCGTGACGCCGCCGCCGGCATCGGGATCGAGCGAGCGCCCCGCTACCGCCATGGCGACATCCAGCAATGTCATCAGCACCCCGCCATGCGCCACCGACCAGCTGTTTAAATGCCGCGGCTTGAGATCCAGAGCCACCGTTGCGCGGCCTGCCGCGGCGCTGATGAACTCGATGCCGAGGTCGTTGATGAATGGGATATTGAGTTGAAAAGCGCTTGATTGGTCCACAGGAAACCGTACTCCGCAGCGCCCGCATGTGTCAATGAATCACCCCGTCCTAAAGTTCGGTCGTTGCTGGCACAATGCACCCGACATGACCGACGGCGCCGCCAGTATTTTACGTATCGTCACTACTTCGCTCGCAAGCTTACTGATCGGATTGCCGGCTGTCTGGGCCGGCCTTGCACTGTGGTACATGGCGCCCGGCAATCAGGCCGTCAAGATCATCTTGGTAGTGTTCTGGCTGGCTTTTAGCGTGTTCATCGTCGTGATTCTTTGGCACGGGCGGACCGTCGGCGCCCTCTTGGGCTTTGCCGTGGCGTTTGTCTTGCTACTCACGTGGTGGAATCGACTCACACCGACCAATGACCGCCAGTGGTCCGACGATGTGGCGCAAATGACCACGGGGGTCGTGTCCGGGAACCTCGTAACCTTGCACAATGTGCGCAATTTCGCCTGGCGGACCAACACCGACTACACGCAGCGCTGGGAAACGCATGTGTATGACTTGGATAAATTGCGTTCGGTGGACATGGTGATGTCCTACTGGGCAGGGCCGGCCATCGCCCACATGCTGATGTCGTTTGGATTCGATGACGGGCAGTACGTCGTATTCTCTGTGGAGGTGCGCCGCCTCAAAAGCGGTTCGTACTCCGAATTAGGCGGATTCTTCAAACAATTCGAGCTCAGCATCATTGCAGCCGAGGAGCGCGACGTCATCAAAGTACGGACCAACGTACGTGGCGAAGACGATTATCTGTACCACTTGCAAATGCCCGCCGCGGCCATTCGCTCTTTGTTTCTCGGCTACGTGTCGGAGGCCAACAGTCTCATCGAGACGCCGCGGTTCTACAACACCATCACCGCCAATTGCACCACGCTGGTTTACCACATGATGAAACGCATCGTTGGTTACTTGCCGTTCGATTACCGCGTGCTGCTCGATGGCTACCTGCCGAGCTATGTCTACAAGGTCGGCGGCTTGGATAAGCGCTACACATTGGAACAATTGCGCACCCTGGGCCGCATTACCGACCGGGCCAGGCAATCGGGCGACAGCGACAGCTTCTCGCAAGACATTCGCAAGGGCATCCCGCCGCTCACGCCCTAGTGGAGCGGGATAAATCCGTAGTGTTTGAAGGCCACATCGCCGGCCGGACTGCGCAGGTACGCCAGAAACTTGGCCGCCGCAGGACTCGCGTTATTGGTAAGCGCCGCCGGGTAAATAATCGGTTTGTGACTGTCTTTGGGAAACACGTCCACCACGCGCACATCCTTGTCGATCAAAGCATCGGTGGCGTAGACGATGCCGAATGCCGCCTCGCCGCGATCCACGAAGGCCAAGGCCGAGCGTACGCTGTCCGCACGCACGACTCTCGGCGCGACCTCATCCCAAACACCCAAGTGGGTGAGCGCTTCCTGCGCGTAGCGTCCCACCGGCACCGAATCGGGATCACCCGTCGCCAAATGCTCTTTGCTGAGCGCTGCGGACAGCTTGAAGTGCGGCTCGATCCGCAGTTTCACGGTGCTCGCAGCGGGGGCGATCAGCACCAGCTCATTGCCCAATATATCGTGACGGGTGTTGATCCGAATCAGCTGTTTATTTTGCAGATAATCCATCCATTCCAAGTCTGCGGAAAAAAATAGATCGGCCGGTGAACCGTTCTCGATCTGGCGCGCCAGTGCGGAACTCGCTGCAAAGGAGAAGCGCACTGCGACCGCGGAGTCCTTGGTGAATGCATCGCCCAAGTCTTGCAAGACATTGGTCAACGAAGCGGCAGCAAACACCGTGATGGCGGGATTGGACTCCGCAGCCGCCAGCGTCGTCTGACTGACTGCCATACATAACAGCCAACAGGCAACGAGGATTTTTTTCACGAACGCTCTCTAATTGTGAGCCAGGACCGGTGCCCCACTATACAGCTCCGGAAAAGTACGCCTGAAATTCTCGATTTTGGGAATGTCGTAAGCAGCGATATAAGGCTGGTTGGGATTGTGGATCAGATAATCCTGATGATAATCCTCCGCCGCGTAGAAGCCTTTCAGCGGATCGACGCGGGTAACGATGGGCCGGGCAAACACATGCGAGTTGTCCAGCTGACTGATGTAAGCCGTTGCAATCTTGGCCTGGGTATCGTCGGCGTAGAAGATGGCGGAACGATATTGCGTGCCGACGTCCGGGGTCTGACGGTTCAGCTGAGTGGGATCGTGCACCACGGAAAAGGCAATCTGCAGTATTTGCCCATAGGAGATGGCAGCCGGATCAAATGTGATCTGCACCGATTCGGCATGTCCGGTCGCGCCCGAGCTCACCGTTTCATAGTGCGCCGTGGACTTCTCGCCGCCTGCGTAGCCCGCAACCACCTTCTTCACGCCGCGCACATGTTCGAACACGCCCTGCACGCCCCAAAAGCAGCCGCCGGCAAGCACCGCCGTCTGCAGGGGACCGGGTGCTTTGGGATTGTCCACCGCGGGAGGCGCGATAATCACCGGGGGCTCGGCGCCGAACAGCGGCGCATGCCATAACAGCAGCGCCGCGGCCGCAAGGCCCAGGACTGCGCTAAATCGCCAAGAATTACGAATTGAGTGGATTGTCATGTTTCGTTTCCTATTAAGCGCGCGCAACAAAGTGCAGTGCCACCGAGTTCATGCAATAACGCAAGCCGGTCGGCTTCGGTCCATCGTCAAATACATGCCCCAGATGGGCATCGCAGAGCCGGCAGGAGATGGCATCGCGCTGCATACCAAAGGTGGAGTCAGGGCTCTTGACGACATTCATGGCGGAAATCGGCTGCCAAAAACTCGGCCAACCGGTACCCGAATCAAATTTAGTTTTCGAATCGTAGCTCGCCGTGCCACAACAGACACAGTGGTAAATACCATCCGCGTGGTTCTTGTCGTACTCGCCGGTGAAGGCCATTTCGGTTCCGGCCTGCCGCGAAACTTTGAATGCCAACGGGGTCAGCTGCGCCTGCCACTCGGCGTCGGTCTTCACAACCTTGGGGACGCGCACCACTCCCAGGCTTTTCCCGGCGGGTGAAAAGTTTTCGATGGACACATCCTTGTTGGACATGACTGGACCGGATAGCGTGGCCGCCGCAGCGCGCTGCACCAGTGGCGCCATCGCAAAGGCACCTAGACCTAACAGAAAATTTCTACGATCAAAGGCTTCACTCATGATCCTGACCTCATCCGAACGTAAAGGAATATGCTTGAACCGCCGAATCCAAAAACTCGATGCTGAACACGTGCTCGCCCACATCACCGCTCTGGCGGATCAATTGGTACAAGCGCTGCCCGCTGACCGTTCCCGCGCCTGACGCATCAGTGTCGGCGCCATGACTCGCGCCGGGCTCTGCCCCATCCAGGGTCACACGAAAGCGCACCGGTTTGCCGTCCGGACCGGGCCCCAACACCAGATGTAAGTCCCGCGCCAGGAATTTAAAGGTGATGCTGGCTTTAGGTGCGGTTGAAAGCGCCCGTTCTGCATCCACTGACCACGTACCGCTCAAGGCCCACTGATTGAGCTTAAGGGCGCCCGGCTTTGAGTAAGCATGCGCCTGGTCTTGGCTAAACCCGCCCGGGGATGCGAAGTTTTGCGCGCGTTGATAGCCCACATACGTTTCCGGCGATTGATCATGGGCCTCATCGGGCGCCGCTTTCACCCCATCGGCCTGCATGGCCCCCATGCCCGCGGGCGGCAGGTTGGTATTGCCCGCATCGGTGAGCAATTGGCGAAGGATGTTTTCAGATCCTTCATAGTCGCCTTCGCCAAAATGGTGCGCCCGAATCTTGCCGGTGGCGTCGATGAAATAATGCGCCGGCCAATATTGATTGTTGAAGGCCTGCCAAATCGCATAATCGTTGTCCATGGCCACCGGATAGGTGACTTTGAGATCCGCGACCGCGCGACGTACGTTGTTCACATCCTTCTCAAAGGCGAATTCCGGCGCATGCACGCCGACGATCACCAATCCGTGGTCTTTGTACTTGTCATACCAACCCTGCACGTACGGCAGCGCGCGCAAACAATTGATGCAGGAATAGGTCCAGAAATCGACCAAAACCACCTTGCCGCGCAAGCCCTCGGTGGTCAACGGCGGCGAATTCAACCAGAGCGTTGCCCCAGCAAAGGACGGCACTTCGCCCTCCACCGGCAGATCACCCGCGGGTTTGGCCGCCGACATCATGGCGTGGGTCGGGTTGTCGCCGGGAATGACGAGGCGCCG
>CAZZWE010000091.1:0-19582 GCA_964657675.1 uncultured Steroidobacteraceae bacterium | reverse complement strand
GATGCCGTGCAAATGCAGCGCCGTCGGTAAAGCGGGTGTTTCGAAAAGCGTTTTGAGATAATAGCTCTGTGCAAATCCGCCGACCGCAATCAGCCCGCATGCCAAGGCAGCCCACAAATAAAAACGACGGCCGACCCAAACGCTAACTTTTGACTCCATCCCGGTTCCTGACAGCGTATAGCTCCCTAGAGCAACCGATTTAAACCGAAATTCACGTCAATTATCACGGAAATATTCATGTCCGATGCCATTCCCAACCGCCACGGCGGCAACAGCCTCGTTGAAGCCCTCGTTCATAACGGCGTGGATACCGTCTATTGCGTGCCCGGCGAAAGCTTTCTGCCGGTGCTCGATGCCTTGAGCGACGCCGCCGGCATACGCACCATTGTGACTCGACATGAAGGTGCCGCGTCGAACATGGCGGACGCCTACGGCAAGCTGACCGGACGGCCCGGCATTTGCTTCGTCACCCGCGGGCCCGGCGCCACCCACGCCAGCAATGGCGTACATACCGCGAAACAGGATTCGACTCCGATGATTTTATTCATTGGCCAGATCGACGCAGACTTCCGAGAACGCGAGGCTTTTCAAGAAGTCGATTATCGTCAGATGTTCGGCGGCCTGGCGAAATGGGTGACCGAGATCGACAGCGTCGATCGCATCCCGGAAATCATCGCCAAAGCCTTCAGCATCGCACTGTCCGGCCGTCCCGGGCCCGTGGTCATTGCCTTACCCGAAGGGGTGTTGTTCGGCGACGCGCCGCCGGCGCAAGCGCCGCTCGCCACCATCATCCAAGCCGCGCCGCAGCCCGAGTCCATGGAGCAACTTCGCACGTTGTTGATCAATGCCCAAAAGCCCCTAGTGATTGTCGGCGGCACCGCTTGGGATGAACGCGCCTGCGTACAGCTCAAGCGCTTCGTCACCGCTTGGAATGTACCGGTCAGCGCCTCGTTTCGTCGCCAGGATTTATTCGACAACCGCGATGATCATTACTGCGGCATGTTGGGCATCGGTGTAGCGCCGAAACTGGCGGAGCGAGTCACAAGGGCCGATGTGCTGCTGGTGATCGGTTCGCGTCTGGGTGAGATGACGAGCTCCGGCTACACCTTGGTCAAGAGTCCGCAGCCGGAACAGACCCTGATCCACGTTCACCCCGATCCCGAGGAACTCGGCCGCGTCTATCACGCCGCATTGCCGATCAATGCGGGCATGCGCGCCTTTGCGGCGGCGCTCGATCAACTCGCGCCTCCGCGCAAGTTGGCCTGGGGCGACTGGACCCACGCAGCCCGGCAAGACTATCTGGTCCACTCCACTCCGCAGGCGCTCGATCCACGCCACAACGGCGTCGATCTCGCGAAGGTCGTCGCGCACCTGAACGAGATACTTCCGGATGATGCGGTGATCGCCAACGGTGCCGGCAACTACACCGCTTGGGTGCACCGCTTCTACCGCTATCGCCAGCCCTTCACGCAACTAGCCCCGACCAATGGCGCGATGGGATATGGCTTTCCGGCCGCCATCGCCGCCAAGCTGCGCTTCCCCGCTCGCACCGTGATCAGCTTCGCCGGCGACGGCTGCTTCATGATGTACCCGCAAGAACTCGCAACGGCGATGCAGTTCGGCGCGCCGCTGGTGCTCATCGTGGTCAACAACGGCATGTTCGGCACCATCCGCATGCACCAGGAACGGCAGTATCCCACCCGAATCGTAGCCACGCAGCTCGTCAATCCCGACTTCGTCGCACTGGCCCGCTCCTTCGGAGCGCATGCGCAGCGCGTCGAGCACAGCGATGATTTTCCTGCCGCATTCGAGCGCGCGCAGCAGGCAGGTGTCGCGGCGTTGATCGAACTTAAAGTGGACCCGCGTCAAATCACGCCACAGATGTTCATGGCTTAGTGCAGCGCAATCGAAGCGCAGGAATTCGCAAACGACCACCAAAATAGCTCTCATCGTCGGGGCATCCGGCATCGTCGGTCGAAACCTCGCCACCCATCTCCGCACGCTGCCGGACTGGTCGGCATATGGGTTGGCACGAAAGCCGCCGGCCATCGATGGCGTGCGGCCGCTTGCCGCTGACTTGTTAGACCCTGCTTCGCTGCAACGAGCGCTGCAGACCATTCGGCCCACCCATGTCTTTCTCTCCACATGGATGCGCCAACCCACCGAAGCGCAGAACATCGTCGTCAACAGCGCCATGGTGCGCAATCTGCTGGCGGCGGTTTCCCCGGCGGGGTCCGTGCAGCACGTGGCGCTGGTGACGGGCTTGAAGCATTACCTGGGCCCCTTCGAGGCGTACGGCAAAGGCACCTTGCCCGCGACACCGTTCCGAGAAAGCCAACCGCGCCTCGATATCGAGAATTTCTATTATGCGCAGGAGGATGAAGTCTTCGCTGCAGCAACGCGCGACGGATTCTCCTGGAGCGTGCATCGGCCCCATACCATCATTGGTTACGCCGTGGGCAACGCCATGAACATGGGCGTCACGCTCGCCGCCTACGCCAGCATCTGCCGTTATGCCGGACGTCCTTTTGTATTTCCCGGCTCCGCGATGCAATGGAACGGCCTGACCGATATGACGGACGCCCGCCTGCTGGCGCGGCATTTGACCTGGGCATCGACCAGTGCGGCGGCAAAGAACCAAGCCTTCAATGTGGTGAACGGCGATGTATTTCGCTGGAGTTGGATGTGGGGACAACTGGCGGCTTGGTTTGACATCAAGCCTGCAGCGTTCGGCGGCCATGGCATCCCCTTGGAACAACAACTGGCCGACGCCGCACCGATGTGGCAAAAAATCGCGCAAGATAATAAGTTGCTCGAACCCAAGTTGACGGATTTAACCTCGCCGTGGCACACCGATGCCGACTTGGGACGGCCCGTTGAAGTGGTGACCGACATGAGCAAGAGCCGCAAGCTGGGTTTCCTCGACTACCAGGCAACCGATGACAGTTTTTTCGATCTGTTCGCGACGCTGAGAGCTGCGCATCTCATCCCGTAGGGTTCTCAACCCATGACCGGCGTGTTGCGAGCGGTGCTGGGTCTGGTCGTGCTGGTGTTCATTGCCATCGCGCTCTCTGAGAATCGTACCGCCATCAAGCCGCGCGTCGTAATCTCAGCGCTGGCGCTGCAGATTGCCATCGGCGTACTGATTCTGTTCGTGCCGTGGGGTCGAATGACGCTGCAGGCCTGTGCGTCGGCCGTCAATCACGTCATCGCCTATGGCAACACCGGCATGGATTTCATGTTCGGGGCTCTGGTCGGCACGCGGATGCATGAGCTCTTCGGCGACACCGGGTTCGTGTTCGCATTCCGAGTTCTGCCGGCCATCATCTATGTGTCGGCGCTAATCGCCATCCTGTATCACCTGGGCGTGATGCGCTGGATCGTGCAAGCGCTGGGCAGCGTGTTCCAAACCCTCATCGGGGTGAGCAAAATCGAATCGTTCTCGGCCGTGACGACCATTTTTTTAGGTCAAAGCGAAATGCCGGTGGCATTGCGCCCATTCGCGGCGCAACTGGCGGGGCCGGAATTGTTCGCCATCCTGTGCAGCGGCATGGCGGCGGTCGCCGGCTCAACCCTCGCGGGATACATCGGCTTGGGCGTGCGGCCCGATTACCTGCTGGCCGCCTCCCTTATGGCGGTGCCGGGTGGATTGCTGTTCGCCAAGCTCATCGTCCCCTCGACGCAACCCAGCGCGATTGATTTTAAAGATCTGCACTTCGACCCGAAACCGTCGGCCAATGTGATCGAAGCGGCAGCCGGCGGCGCCGTACTGGGTCTGAAAGTCGCCGCCAATGTCGGTGCCATGCTGATTGCCTTCATCGGCCTGATCGCATTGCTCAATGGCATGGTCAGCGGCGTCATGGGTTGGTTCGGGCACCCGGAACTGAACTTGGAGATACTCATCGGCCACGCCTTCTCACCGCTGGCGTGGTTGATCGGCGTACCCTGGGAACAGTCCGGCGTGGCGGGAAGTCTCATCGCGCAAAAGCTCATTCTCAACGAGTTCGTCGGCTACGTGGGGTTGGCGCCCTACCTCAAAGACCCAGCCACAGTCCTCGCATCTGGCTTGATGGTGCTCGACGCCAAAACCATCGTCATTGTATCGTTCGCACTGTGCGGCTTTGCCAATTTCTCCTCCATCGCCATTCTCGCCGGCGGCTTCGGCGCGGTCGCTCCGGAGCTGCGTGCGTCGATCGCGCGTTATGGATTGCGAGCGGTCGCGGCGGCTTCGCTGGCGAATTGAGCCAGCGCCACCATCGCTGGCGCGTTACTGAGTTAAGAGGCCCATGTCTGACACCACTGCAACGCCCGATTTACCGTTAACGAGCGATGAAGAAGCGCTGGTATTGGCCGCGATCGCGGCCCGTGAATATGCCTATGCGCCGTATTCCGGCTTCAGAGTGGGTGCAGCCCTTCAGGTTAAAGACGGCCCTATCATTGGCGGCTGCAATATCGAGAATGCGTCCTACAGCTTGTGCAACTGCGCAGAGCGCACCGCGCTATTCGCGGCGATTGCCGCCGGCTGGAAACCAGGTGATTTTACGCGCATCGCCGTGGTGGCTGACACGGCGGAGCCTGTGTCGGCCTGTGGCGCCTGTCGACAGGTCATGGATGAACTGGGCGGACCGCAAATGGTCGTGGTGCTCGCCAATCTACACGGTAACAGCGTGAAGACCACGGTGGGCCAGCTGCTGCCGGGCCCTTTTCGGTTAGCGTAAAGCCCGCTCCAACGCCTTCACGTCCGCCGCCGAGTCATCGACCAGTCGATGACCCTCCTCCACCGACAGATTGAGACGCGCCAACACACCGCCGGCGCTCAAGATGGTGGCATCGTGATGATGTCTCATCCGCTTGGCCATGCGGATGCCGGTAATCAGAACATCGGACAGTGTCGCACTGCCGGTTCGCACGGTTTCCACATCCGCCTGAGCACCCACGGCCTCACACACCTCAGCACTGATTCGCCAGTGCTTCAGGATGGCTTTACCGATCACCGGATGCCACGCATCGACCAGATCCTCGATCAAGACCAGCGGATGTCCGTTGGGGCTCTGCTCCACGCTTTGTACCAAGACGTACAAATGCCCGATTCGGTGCAGCAGTCCCGCGACAAACGCATCGTCCGCGGGCAGTGAGGTCCGTTTGGCGACGGCCTGCGCAAAATGCGCCACGATCACACTGTCCGACCACAGCTCATCGATAGGCGCGGCGATCGGTCGCAGCTTCTCATTACGTTTGAAATTCTGAATGGCGTGCGCGATGACCACGCCATACACTTTTTGAGCGCCGAGACGGGCCAGTGCCAGGCCCAAATCGATGATCACGCGACCGGTGGCGTTGAATGCGACCGAGTTCGCCATGTCGAGCAAGCGTTTCGCCAGCGTCGGCTCAGCGGAAATGAGACGCGCCACCTTCTGCGGCGAGTAGTTCGGATCGCCATAGGCTTCCTGCACTTTGATGACCACTTGCGGAAAGGCCGGCAAGTTGATGACGCCCGCCGCCACCGAGTCCGCCAAACGAGTGAGGAATTCGAGCTGTGAACGGCGTTGAGCCGTCGAATCGGAAGGATGCATATGTTGCGCAAGTCTACCGCTCCCACCCGCGCGCACGAAATTTTGTAGACTGTAGGGAACGCCCTTAAATCTAAACGTGCAAGGAACTCACGATGACCACCCGAATTAGTTTCGTTGAGCTTCCCGCAACCGCGCTGCGCGAAACCAAAGCTTTCTACGAGGGCGCTTTCGGACTGTCGATGACCGATTTCGGGCCCACGTACGCCTGCACCATGAGCGGCGATGTCGACTTAGGGCTTCAGGCGGATGCCAAAGAAAGCACGCGCGCGCCTTTGCCGGTCATTCAAGTGGGCGAGTTGGAGAATGCGGAGGCCGCAGTCAAGAAGGCTGGCGGAACCATCACTAAAGCAATCTTCAGTTTTCCGGGCGGTCGTCGATTTCACTTTCGAGATCCTTCCGGCAATGAGTTGGCGGCGATGCAGGCTGATTGAGCCGCCGCGTCCGGAACCCCGCGCAACCGCAGCACCAGTTCATCGACATCCACGTCGCGCAATGCCACCCGCAGATGATCCTCATCGAGCATCCCATCATCCCGCGCATCGAGCAGCGCGTTGCGCTGTGCCGATAGAATATTCAAGCGATGCGTCAATTCCGAGCTGCCGTCCTTGCGTTCGACGGCTGATGAGCTTTGCTCAAGCAAAGCTCGAATCCGGTCACGCTCCGCTTGATCGTGCTGGCGAATCGGGTCACCGCCGTCACCGCGAAACAGAATTCGAACCACCAGGCCCACGGTCCCTCCCTGGAGGATCAGGGAAAAGCTCGCCACCAGGAACGCGATCAAGATCAACAACGAACGCTGCGGCGCGTCGGCCGGCAGCAGTTGCGCGGCCGCGACCGTTACGGCGCCGCGCATCCCAGCCCAGATGACCACCAGCCCTTCGGAAAAACCGAGCGGCTGCAGCGACAGATAATCGATGTCGGCCAGACCCCGCCGCAGCTGGTTGCCCAACCGCCTGATCGCGCCCTGACTCGGACTGCCGCGCCAGGCGCGTGAATACCGCGCAATGTCTTTCGACATGCGCCCCGCTTTCAAGTCCTCCTGCATCGCCATGACTGTCGGCTGCCGGGACCTCCAATGTCGGGTATTGCGTTGCAGACCCCACAGCAGTGGTCCGACATAGGCCGCGCGGATCAAGATCATCGCCGCCAGTGCGATGCCGGCGATCGCAACCGCATGCCCGATGCCCGCGCCCTGGCGTTCGACGTGACGCAAAATCGGCGACAGCTGCAAACCCATCGTGAGGAACACCAAACCTTCCAACACCAGCTGCACGCTGGCCCAATTGCGCGCATCCGACATGCGGTGTCCGGGCGGCAGATCACGCGGCGCCCGAATCCCGGTGACCAGTCCCGCCACGACCGCGGCCACCAAACCGGACGCATGCAGGAACTCGGCCGGAACGGCGGCAAGGAACGGTGCGGTGAATGAGAGGATGGTATTGACGGCCTCCTCATGCACACGGCGCCTGATGGCGATGTTGAGCAAGGCCGCGAGCACCCCAACTGCCGCCGCCATGGCCACCGAGTAGGCAAAGGAGGCGAGCGCTTGCCAGAAGGAGAAGCCGATGGACGTTGCGATGATGGCGGTGCGCAGCACGACCAATGCGCTCGCATCATTGAGCAGGCTTTCGCCTTCCAGAATCACCACCGCGCGACCCGGCACGCCGCGCCCCTTGATAATCGATGTGGCCACGGCGTCAGTGGGACTCAAGATCGCGCCAAGCGCGGCACCCCAGCCGAATCCTAAGCCGGGGATCAGCCAGGTAAACAGCGCTCCGAGCGCCATTGACGAGAGCACCACCAGGACAATAGAGAGTCCGTTGATGGCGCGGAAGTCGCGCCGAAAATTGGTGGCCTAAATCGTCGTCGCGGAGGCGTAGAGCAGCGGCGGCAGCAATCCCAGCAAAATGAGCTGAGGATCGACCGTCACTTCGGGCGCGGATGGCAGCAGACTGAAGCCGATTCCCGCGAGCACCAGAATCAGCTGCGCCGGCACCCCTAAACGCGGCGCGAGACAGGCAGCGGCCGCGATGACCATCAGGGTCACCACGAGAATGACAATCGTGTGTTCCAACCAAACTCCTTCAAAAACCCTACCGCACAGACTGCGATCCCCAACTATGAGTAGATGCCGCGCATGAACTCAACACAGCGCAAAGCCTACCTCATCGGGGGCGGCATCGGATCGCTTGCCGCGGCCGCATTCATGATCCGCGATGGCGGCATGGCGGGCGAGCGAATCACCATTTTCGAGTCTGCCTCCACCATGGGTGGCAGCCTGGATGGAAACGGCAATCCAATCGACGGCTATGTCGTGCGCGGAGGCCGCATGTTCACCAGCGACAATTACGAGTGCATGTGGGCGCTGTTAAAGACCATCCCCTCGCTGAACTCGCCCAATTGCAGCGTCTATGAGGAAACCATGGCGTTCAACTTAAAACTCAAAACGGATGCGCATGCACGCTTGGTGGACAGCCGGCGAGCGCGGGTGCCCGTCGAGTCCATGGGTTTCAGCATGCACGACCGCGCGGAGCTGCTCAAACTCGCATTGGCCAGCGAAGAGGCGCTCGACTCCACCCGCATCACCGACTGGTTATCGCCGGGCTTTTTTGCAACGGCCTTCTGGGCGATGTGGGCCACGACGTTTGCCTTTCAGCCGTGGCACTGCGCCACGGAATTCAAACGCTACCTGCACCGCTTCATGTTGGAGTTCACCCGCATAGAAACCCTCGGTGGCGTCAAGCGCACGATTTACAACCAGTTCGATTCCTTGGTGCGCCCGCTGCAAGCGTGGCTTGCGGGTCACGGTGTGTTGCTATTGAACGAGACCACCATCACGCGCCTCGATCGCGAGTACCGCAATGAGCAGCTCGTCGTCACCCGACTGCATGGCCAAACTCGGGCCGAACCCACGGTCATCGATGTCGACGAACATGACTTGGTGATCATTCAAAATGGGTCCATGACGGATGCCTCGAGCTTGGGCTCGATGAGCGCCGCGCCGCCCGCCCTTGGAAAACGCGACAGCCACAGCTGGAATTTGTGGGAGCAGTTATCCGACGGGAAGCCGGGATATGGCAATCCTGCCGCGTTCAACGGCTGCATTGCCCAGTCGTGTTGGCAGTCCTTTACCGTGACGCTGACCCACTCGTGCTTTTTCGAACAAATGGAGCGCTTCAGCGAGAACTCCGCGGGCACCGGAGGACTGGTCACCTTCAAGGATTCGAACTGGCTGATGTCCATCGTGTTGGCCCACCAACCCCACTTCATCGATCAGCCCGACTTCGTTCACGTATTTTGGGGCTACGGCCTGTTCCCCGATCGTGTGGGTAATTTCGTCAACAAGTCCATGGCTGAATGCACCGGAGCGGAGATCATCCGCGAATTATTGGGCCACCTGCGTTTTGACCAGGAGCCAGCCGGGACGTACAACTGCATCCCGTGCCGGATGCCTTATATCACCAGCATGTTCATGCCACGACAGCGCAGTGATCGCCCGCTTCCCGTGCCCCGAGACAGTAAAAACCTGGCATTCGTCAGCCAATTTGTGGAGATCGCCGATGATGTGGTGTTCACGGTCGAGTACTCGGTTCGCGCCGCGCAAATCGCGGTCTACCAATTACTCTCGATCGATCAGCCGATTCCAGCCATCACTGCCCATGATCATTCTCTGCACACCCAGTTCGACGCGGTGATCAAAGCGATGACCTAACTCGCATCAACAGGGTGCTGGTGTCGGTGCGCAAAGTCAGTACTATCGATCGTTCCACTGTGGACACCCGTTAGACACACCGAGGTATTGACGTGCGCATGAGAAGACTTCTGGTCGCGTGCGTGGCTTGCGCCACGCTATCCATTGGGTTCGGAACCGCGGCCTGTGCCGCCGACGAGGTCAAAGCCACTCCCTGGGACACCAC
Source organism: uncultured Steroidobacteraceae bacterium (assembly GCA_964657675.1). Lineage (GTDB taxonomy): Bacteria > Pseudomonadota > Gammaproteobacteria > Steroidobacterales > Steroidobacteraceae > Bog-1198. Next base: position 10,092 of record CAZZWE010000091.1, on the reverse strand, counting down.
GGCCTCGCGCGGCAAAACCCGCGACATCGACTTCGACACCCAGGAAGGCACATGGATGTCCATGGACATCTCGGCCGATGGGCGTTGGATTGTTTTCGACCTGCTGGCTCAGATCTATCGGGTGCCCGTGAGCGGTGGCCCCGCGCAATGCCTCACTCAGAACAGCGGCGCCGCGCTCAATTTTCAGCCTCGCTATTCGCCTGACGGTAAAACCATCGCCTTCGTCTCCGACCGCAAAGGGCAGAACAATCTTTGGTTGATGGACGCGGATGGCGCCAACCCGCGCGCGGTCGCGTTGGATCCCGCCGTGCGTATGTACGAGCCGACCTGGACGCCCGACGGCCAATACATCGTGGTTCGACGCGATACGGCAGGCCCCGGCTTTGGCGGGAAAACGGGGCTGTGGGCGTATAACAAGAATGGCGGACTGGGCATGGAACTGGTCGGCAAGTCTCAGCCTGAAGCGGACTGGCCCGCCGTGTCGGCGGACGGTCGCTTCCTGTACTTTCACGCACCCGTTGATCCGAAGGAAGAGCCGTGGCTGCGCGATGCGGTCGCCGGCGCCTTTCAACTCAGGCGGCTCGATCTTCGCAGCGGAGAATTCCAGGAGATATCCGCCGGCCGCGCCTCGACCATGTATCGAGGGTCCACGGGCGGGGCAATCGCGCCCGAATTATCGCCGGATGGACGCTGGCTCGCCTTTGCGCGCCGCATCCCCAATGGCACGATTTCATTCAAAGGCCACTCATTCGGACCTCGCACCGCCTTGTGGCTGCGCGACTTGAAGAGCGGCGCGGAGCGCATCCTCCTCGATCCGATCGAAGGCGATATGTCCGAAACCATCAAGGCCTCGCGCGTGCTTCCCGGCTACGGTTGGGCGCGCGACAGTAAATCCTTGGTGGCCTCCCAAGGCGGGCACATCACGCGCGTCTGGGTCGACGGCGGCAAGGTGGATACGATTCCATTCACCGCGCATGTGCACCGCACGCTGTCGGAGATGGCGTATGCCTCCCGGCCTGCGTCCAGCGAGGGCACCTTCGAAGCGCACGCGCTGCGCTGGCATTCTGCATCGCCGGATGGCAAGCGCGTGGCCTTTCAGGCAGTTGGCCATGTATGGGTCATGGATCTGCCCAGCGGTACACCGCGTCGCGTCACTCCGGCCGCGTTCGTCGCCTTTGAATATTCGCCGGCGTGGTCGCCGGATGGCCGTTCGATTGCGTTCACCACCTGGGATGAGCGCGACGGCGGACAGTTGTGGCGAGTGCCCTCCGCCGGCGGCACGCCGCATCGGCTGACCACCGAGGCGGCCGAATACATCAATCCCTCGTGGAGCGCCGACGGCTCGCAACTCGTGCTGGCGCGCGGTGCCGGTGAGACGCTGCGAGGTCGTTCGTGGGCCAACAACCCGTGGTACGACATCGTGCGCGTGCCGGCCAACGGCGGCGCGGCCAGTCTCGTCATCCGCGTGAACCGGCCGTTCAGCGAGGTGTTTGAATTGATGGCACGCCGTGAGTTGCCTGAACCCGTGTTCGGTGCGGAAGGCCGCATTTACTATCCGGAACTGGCGCCAGCCCACGCGGAAGGCAAACTCTCGGAGACCGAATTTGTCTCGGTTCGACCCGATGGCACGGATCGCCACGTGCACCTGGTGTTCGATGCGGCCAGTCAAGCCGTGGTGTCGCCGGACGGACAATCCATTGCCTATCAAGAAGGCGACAACATGTATTTGATGCCGTTTCCGGGATTCTCCGGCGCGACGGGCCCGATGCATGTGGACCACCGCAACCCCGCTTTCGCCACCAAGACGTTGAGCACCGAAGGCGGTAACTTTCCGCACTGGCGCGATTCGGATACCTTGACCTTCGGCAGCGCCAATCGATTCTTCGTCTATCACGTGGGCAGCGGTCGCACGGATAGCAGCGAAATTCACCTGAGAGTGGCCCGGGACACCCCGCACGGCAGTTTGGCGCTCACCGGGGCCCGCATCGTCACGCTCAACCACCGCCAGGTCATCGAGAGCGGGGACGTCCTCATCAAGAACGACCGAATCACTTGCGTCGGAACGTGTGACAAGAGCGGCGTCGATCGCACCATTGATGTCCGGGGGAAGACCATCATCCCGGGCTTCATCGACATGCATGCGCATCATTTTCGGGAATACAACGGCATCACGCCGCCGCATGACTTCGAGCATGCATCCTATCTCGCCTATGGCGTCACGACCAACCTGGACCCTTCCACCTGGTCAGAAAACGTGTTCCCGATCGCCGAGCTCACCGAGACCGGCGGCATGATTGGGCCACGCACCTTCAGCACCGGCGATCCGCTCTACAACGGCGATGGTGCGCGCCAAAATGAGCTGACCGAGTATGCGGCGGCCGACCATGCCATCGCCCGGCTCGCGAGCTACGGGGCCATCACCCTGAAGCAATATCTGCAGCCGCGCCGCGATCAGCGCCAGTGGGTGGTGGATGTAGCGCGCAGGCGCGGACTGATCGTGACCGGCGAAGGCGATACGCTGGAATACAACGTCGGAACCACGCTCGATGGGCAGACCGGCTGGGAACACCCCATCGCCTATGTCCCGCTGTACGGGGATGCCACGACGTTCTTCGGCATGGCCCACATCGATTATTCGGCGACCTTGGTGGTCGGTGGCGCCGGGCCCTGGAGTCAGGATTATTTCTTTCAGAGCAGCGACTTATGGAAGGACAAGAAGCTCGCGCGCTGGACGCCCTGGCTTGAGTTGCTGCCGCAAACGCGACGCCGTGAGCTGCGTCCCGAGACCGACTACAGCTTTCCTCTGCTCGCGCAGGGCGTCGCCGATGTGGTCGCGGCCGGCGGCCACGGCGCGATCGGCGGGCATGGCCAGCAGCATGGTATCGGATCGCAGTGGGAGGTCTGGGCCACGGCAAGCGCCACCGGGCCGATGGGCGCCCTGGAAATTGCCAGCCTTGATGGGGCCTGGTTCCTCGGCATGCAGCAGGACCTGGGGTCGATCGAGGTCGGCAAAATCGCAGACCTGATCATCCTTAATTCGAACCCACTCGATGACATCAGGAATACGGCCGATATCCAGTCCGTCATGAAAGGCGGGCGACTGTACGACGGCATGACGCTCGACCAGGCCTGGCCCGATAAAAAGCCGTTCGGCGAGCCGTATTGGGCCAATCCAGCGGCATCGCAAACGGATACCCGCGCCTTGCGGCCCTGATCAAATTGTGAGCACCGCCCGATGCTCGATGACCCACCCTAACAAGGGTTAAACCAGTCCGGGCACGCTGCGCCGCAAGGCGCGTCAACGCGCGCGCCAGCGCACCAACGCGGAACGCATGGGTCTGGCGAACGAGCAATGTGGGTGCACCGATAGGGGCGAGGCGCCGTTGCGCTTACATTCCTTTACGAAAGATTTTTTTCCAAAAAAGAAAAATATGTCAGAATCGAGAAGTCTCGAAAACATGGGGATCATTTTATGCGTCAACTGTTCGCGTCCTTGACCGGCGCCACTCTCTCCTGCGTGGGGATCGCAGCCCTTGTTAGCCAGCCTGCAATCGGGCAAACGGCCGTAAGTTCATCGGATGACAGTGGCCTTGCCGAAATCATCGTAACAGCGACCCGGCGGGAAGAACGTCTGCAGGATGTTCCCATGAGCATCACCGCGCTGAGCGGTGCGGAACTCCAGCATCGCGGCGCCACGGATATCAGCGACATCATCGCCAACACGCCCGGCCTCACCAATCCCTCGCAGGGTTTGGGCATTAACAACAATCTCATCATGCGCGGCGTCGCCACCGGCGCTGGGTCGACGCTGGCCCAAGCCACGGTATCGTTGATGCTGGATGAAGTTGACTTGAATCCTGGCTCCGTGACCTTCGGCACCTCGAATCCGAAGATCATCGACGTGGCGCAAGTGGAAGTGCTGCGCGGCCCACAAGGCACGCTGTTCGGTGCCGGTTCCTTGAGCGGCGTCGTACGCTACATTTCCAACAAACCGGATCTGAATAATTTCACAGGTTCGGTCGAAGTGACAGGAGCCACCACGTATCACGGCGGCGCTTCGGAAGACACCACCGCTGTACTCAACGCCCCGATTATCGACGGCGTGTTCGGTGCCCGACTCGCGGCTTACTACAACAACGACGCCGGCTGGGTCGACGATCAAGTTCGTGGGATTGGAAACGTCAACGACGTGCGCACGTACGGCGTCCGTCTCAGTCTGCTCGCGAAGCCGATCGATGAACTGTCCGTGTCTTTCACGGCGATGATTGACCGAACGAATGAGGAAGGCAGCACGGCATCTTATTATTTCCCACAGCCGGGCATCCCCGACTACAAGACGCAGCAGCCTTACTATTCTGAAGGCACCGGAAGGCTGAATACCAATATTTTCAACCTGACGGAAACTTGGACTCCCGGCTTCGGCACCCTCACCTCGTCGACGAATTACTTCGATCGGTACATCAACGGAACGCAAGATCTCGGTGCGATTCTTCCCGCATTCGTAGGACCGCCTACCAACCCACCGCCCTTCAATCTGGCGTTTGCGCCCGGAGTTACGCCCTCGGCGCCGAGTATCGGACCCAACACGGTTCACGAGATTTCACAGGAACTTAGATTCGATTCACCGCAGCTGGGCCCGTTTAGATACAACGTCGGCGCGTATTATTCGCACAATGCCAGCGACCCCAGCCAGATCGTGGGCACCAATGCAATCGGATCTCCGCTGCTGTTGGGTGCGTACGTGGAAGCGGTTCAATGGCAGGCAGCTGTGTTCGGCAGCGTGACTTACACCCTGGCGGACCGCATCGATTTCACCGCCGGCGTGCGCGTCAGCAAAGACGTGGTTCATTTCACGACTTTCGAAGACGGCTTCTTGGGTTCAGGGGAGACCACGGGTGGCAACGAAGTGGACAAGCCGGTCACTCCGCGTGCGGCCATCACCTATCGGCAGAATACCGACCAGACGTGGTATGTGCAGGCTGCCAAGGGTTACCGCATCGGCGGCCCGAACGTCACGGCTGGCAACACCCCGCAGGAATCGTACTCACCCGACAGCCTGTGGAACTACGAATTGGGCAGCAAGTCTCGCCTGATGGATGGGCGACTGACCTCTGACTTTTCGCTATATGACATTGAATGGAACAGCATTCAAGTGGGTCTGGTAACTCCGGCAGGATTCAACTACATCGGCAACGGCGGTAAAGCTCGCATCTACGGCATCGAAGAGCAAATGGCCTTCAAGGCAATGCCGTGGCTCGAATTCGGCGGCACGGTATCGCTGGATAAAGCACGAACCACCTCGTCAGCGTCGATCAGCCGCGTCAGCGTCGGCACCGGGGAACCGGATGCAGCACCTACGAATGGCGTAGTGCCTGGCTATCGGCTTCCGGGTTCTCCGGAGGTTCAAGGATCCATTTATGGAGAAGCTGATTTCCACGTTGCTACCCTGCCGTCATACGTGCGCATCAGCGGTCAATACGTCGGCGATGCGTACACCGACTTCAATGACAATGGCCTGAAGTTTGGGGTTTACACGATCGGCAATATACGTGCGGGCGTGAAACTTCCGCACGTGGAAGTGATTGCCTTCGTCAACAATTTCACAAACTCTTACGGACTAGCATCGGCCTTGGACGCATCGTCGTTCAACGTCTCGACGGGATACCGGATTCAGCCGCGCACCTTCGGTCTGACACTGCGCGCTGGTTTCTAGTCACGCATGTAGACCGCCTGCAATCAGGCAGGCGGTCTACTCGATCGCGCCCGGCGCGGTTCTTGAAGGCTCAGCCGCGCCAGGCTGTCGGCGGTATGACAAACTGACCCACGCGATGTCAACCGACCAGCCAACGAATGAGTTATCCCCCGATGCGCAAGATCGATTATCGAACGATATTGTCCGCCGTAACGGCCACCGCGCTGATGGGTTGCGCGACTGCCCGACTCTCCCATGAAATGAAGCCCTACGTAGGACGCGACATTCACGAACTGACCGCGCGTTTGGGCAATCCCACCGGCAAGCGAGAAACCGCTGAAGAACGTGTCTACGTATGGTCCGTGAGCAGCGAAGGGGTGCTGCCGACGGGATCTGCCAACGGAGTCACCGAGAGCCATCTGATGACCGTCGAGCACGAATGCACCTTGGAGGTGACCCTCAACGCGCAAGGTGTGATCCAAAGTTATACGGTCGAGGGCAGCGACGCTGGATGCGCCGCGTTTCGTAGTCACCTCGAACGCTAAGCAGTTGCCACAGGAAGCTGCGGCAACTGCGGGCGCGGGCGTTACGGCGCGGGCGTTGGTGTCGGGGCAGGCGTCGCCGCGGACGACTTCGGCATCGGACCCACTTGCTTGTGGCAGGCCTTGCGACGGGCGGAATGATTCATTTCGGGATGGTCAGTCTTCATCTGCGTCGAGCAATCGTGCAGTTTTTGTTTATACGCGGCGACGTCTGGCGAATCCGCTGCTTGGGTGACGCCCGCGATGCCGAGGAGCAATGCCGCAGTCAAAGCGACGGTGTGTAATGCCTTCATGGGGGAAACTCCTGAAAAATACGTTGAGCGATCCGAGAGCGATCATTATCGCAATGTCATGACGTTCTTGCACGGCTTCGCAGGCAGCGCCCCCCCCTTAGAACAATGATGCGGAAATAGTGACCATGTATGTGCGCGGCTCGAGCAAGTTGTAATACGCGCCGCTGGCATACAGCGGCGTGCCCGTCTTCGGATCCAAGGGACCCTTGGTCGCCAGCAGCGTCGTCGCGCTGTCGAAGGTCAACGCGCGCTTGTCAGTCAGATTGAACAGGTTGAGCTTGATCTGTGGCTTCGTGAACCACGACGCAAAGTCGGGTAATCGCCAGCCGGCATTAAAGTCCAGAGTCGTAAATCCGCCGGACTGCTCAGTATTCATCCAATCGGCCCAGAATGAACCGCGATACCTCACATCCAAGCCCGCCCAGAGCGGTCCATGATCGTAACTCAAACGCACAAAGGCCGTGTTCTTCGGCGTGTCGAGGAAGGTTTTGCCTCTCACCGGATAGTAGCCATCGCCGATCGAATCTAGATCGGCTGCGAATATCGACTTCGTGTAGGCATATGATCCATACAGAGTGACCGACTCGATGATCTTGTAACTGGCTTCCGCGTTCACACCGCGCTGATGCAATTCGGGCACTGAGAGATAGATGGTCTGGTCAGTGGCATTATCAAAGCCAGAGACTTGTTTATTCTTGAGGTTCGAGGCGTAGGCATCGACGCTGGCCGAAACGCGATCACCGTAATAGCGCCAACCCACATCGACGGTGTCCGAAGTTTCCGGCTGATTGTTGGCGATGGCCGCCAATTGCGTCGGCGTGATGCCGCTGAATCCCTTCTCGCTGGGATTGGCCTCGTAATAGTAAAGCACTGCGGCATTCTGCAGCACCGCACCGTTGATCGGTGCACGGAACGTGCGGCCAAAACCGGCGTAGAACTGATTCTGCGGATCGAGTTGAAACTTGATGCCCGCCGTCGGCGTGAACTTGCTGTAGCTCTCCGAGCTATAGCCGCCGAAACTCTGCTGATAAATCGGACCGCCGGTCGCTCCTGAGAACTCGAAGTCAAAGCCGTCGCGCTTGATGGTCGTGTAGGCAACACCCGCCGTCAGCGTCCATTGGTTGGTGGGCGTCCAAGTGTCCTGCAGGAACCCACGATACAAAGTCGTTTTGGTGTACTCGTTGTAAAGGAACTGCGGGCCGCCCGTGCCAATGTAAGTGAGAATGTTGGCCCCGTTCTTCATCCATACATCGGTGGGATCGCCGGCCACCGTACCTGTGAAAGGCTCGTTCTGTTCCTGACGCGGCACGTCGACCCAAAGGCCGGCTTCCAAAGTGTCGTCGCGACCGATCTGCTGGATCACCTTGGCGATGACGCCCGGGCGCCAGGTATAGGTTCGGGCCAATTCATACACCAAGGCCTTGCCGCCGATCGTGCCGTTGTGATCGACGTCCTCATTGGTGTAGGCATATCTGCCGTCGTTACCGGCTGCAGTGCTTTCGGTAAATGTGGTACCGGCGCCGCCCCCGCCGCCGCCGTATTGAAAGTACGGCACCACGGAGATACGCGTGGTCGGGGTGACGCGGAATTCGCCGTCCAGGCTCGCAAGGTAACTGTCGAACGGATTGGTGTGCAGTCGCCAGTAGTTCGTGTCCGTGGGGGTCAACAGGGTGGTGTCCCAATTGGCGTAGTAATTCGCATTGGCCTGCGCCTTCGACAAGGTGTCATAGGCGTATTTCAATTCGTGGTTGTACTGAACCGATCCCGAGATCGTGGCAGCGTCGCTCAGCGTCAATATGGTCTTGGCGTCAATTTTCTGAACGTTGGCGTTGCCATCGCCGCGCCACAGGTCGACCTGATTGTGCGAGAAAGACACCCAGGAACGCAGCGGCCCGGTGTCGCCCGTCTGCAGCCGCAGGAATTCGCGCTGATAGGCATGGGTGCCGCCGGAGAAGCTCAAGTCGGCTTCTGGTGTGTGCGAGGGATCGATGGTCGCCCAAGCAATCGTGCCGCCCGCGGCACCCGCCACCGGCTGATCCACATCGGGGTAACCCTGCAGCACGGTGATGTCGCCGATGTTTTCGGTGTCGCCGTACTCGGTTGGATACACGCGATAGTTGCCGCTGTCGTTGATCGGCGCGCCGTTCACCGTCACCCCGATTTCATCATTGGTGAACCCGCGGATCTGATAGTTGGCATCGTTCAGGCCCGTGACATCGTCCGTGATCACCAGCACCCCAGGAATGCTTTGAATCAACGCCGTGTAGTTCGCGCCCGGTGCGGCCTTTTCGATGGAGTCGCGCGTAATGGTCGACACGGCCTTGGGCGCCGATTGCACCGACATCAATCCGCCACCCAAGCTCAGGCGCTTTGATTGAACGACGATTTCGGCCAACTGGTCTTCATCGCGTTGTGTGCGGACGGTCGTCGTCGTGTTCGACGTGCTTGAGGGATTCGGCGCCGTATCGCTGGTGGCCGGCGCAGGATCCGGTTCTCCCGCACTCGGGAGGGCCGAGGCGACAATCGGTACGCAAATGGCAAAAAGAGCCGTGAACGACTTTTTCATGTGTCTGTTGATATCCCTGGCGAGAATGGGTGCGAAGGGACCGTAGCGTGGATATCTTTTATGACATTTTTATTGTGCCAACATTTCCTTACCATGACTTGAGGCACTCATTGCGTGGGCGGTCACCACCCAACGAAGCGGTCCGCCCGGAGTGATGGCATCGAAGGGATAACAGGTCACCAATGTCAGCAGCGGCCGGTCGGCATCGAGCAAGATCCGCGCCCTAGCACTGTCAACCACGCGCACATCACTGACGATGAACCGTCTCACCAGGCCGTCGACCGATTCGATCGTGAATGAATCGCCAGGGTGTGCATCGCGCAGAATCTTGAAATGGGTGTCGCGATGACCCTCGATCACACTGTTGCCGACGCTGCCTGGGGATACGCTGGCCGGATCGTGGACCGGACCGAAAGCCAGGTTACGGCCGCTGGAACCTTCCAGCACCATGAGCGTTGAAGCAGCGCTCCCCTCACCCCAGGTCATTTTCGCAATCGGCCGGGTATCGGCCCAGGGCCAAGGCGCCGCGTCGCGCGACAAGGATGCCCGCTCCCGTTGCCAGGCGGCCCTGATCAGCAGTTGGGCCGCTTCCGCCTTTACGTTGATCCAGCCCGCCGACAACAGGCACAGCGCACCAACCACCAGCGCGGCGCCGGCGCTCGCCTTGAGTACTCCATCAAGGCGGGCGCCAGCGCGGCCACTCATTGCGGTCACCGCAGACTCGCCAACCGATATCGAGTGATGAGCAGCAGTCCGCCCAATCCCAGGCAAAGCAGCCCGACCATCAGGCAAAGCTCAGCGGAAGTCGCCGTCTTGGCAAACCCCGTGCTCGCCCAAGCACCACCCACCGGTGCCGACGTCCCCGCCTGCTCAGAATGCCCGGCCGAGTCCGCCGGTTTAACCGGGGCATCGTCAACGGCGATCAAACTGGTGAATTCGCTGACGAGGTGATAATTGAGCGCAAGCCCTACGATCGAGGCCTTGAGGGTCTCGCCGTTC
>CAZZWE010000090.1:0-19782 GCA_964657675.1 uncultured Steroidobacteraceae bacterium | reverse complement strand
AACGGGCGTTTCGACCAGTCGGTGCGCGTCTGCCCTTTAGGCACCGTCACTTCCAACAGGGTGAGCACCAATTCCGCGTAGCCCATCTGGGGCTTGAGGCCGACGCAGGCGGCGGCGATCTGCGTATCGAACACCGGGGTAAGCACCTGCTTGCTCGACAGGTACAGCGCTTCCAAATCCTGCCGCGCGGCATGGATGAGCTTGCGCGTGTGAGGCGCGGTGAGCGCCGGCATCAAGGCGTCAAGGCTGCCTACTTTGAGCGTATCCACGCAGTAGATCTTGCTGTCGACACTGAGCTGCAGCAGGCACAACTTCGGGAAGAATGTGCGCTCGCGGAGGAACTCGGTGTCGAGGCCGACCGCCGTCTGTGCCGCCATGGCGCTCGCAAGACCGGGCAACTCGTCATTTCGATCAATCCAAATCGCCTCAGTCATACGATACCGCGTGTACAATTTGGATTGGATTATGACTGAATAGATATGTCGCCACTGGTAAAAGCATTCTTGGACATCGCGCTGTGGCGCAAAACCCCGGCAACCTTACCTGCATCCACTTTCTTGTTGGCGCTGGTGGCGATCGCCGATGTGGTGGTCGCCGCCTTCGGCGCCTGGCTGGTGCCCGCTCCGCACAGTCGCCTGCTGCTCGGTTTGCTGCTGACCGTGCTCGCGCCGCTGACGTTTACCTGGTTCGTGTTGGCGCTGACGAAACGTAGCCATCGGTTTCTGCAAACCAGCAGCGCGGTGCTCGGCATCGACGTGATCTTGAGTTTGGTGCTGCTGCCGTTGGATGAGCTGGTCCGTGCGGTAGGCACGGACCGCCCGTTACCGGCCGCCATTTTGGCGTTGCTGTCCTACGCCGGCTTGATCGCCTACTTGATGGCCAATATGAACGTGTGGCGTTCGGCGCTCGATACCGGCTTGATTTCCGCCGGTCTGATCAGCTTGGGCTACGTGGTGATGCAACTGGTGATGGGACAAGAATTGATGGCCGCGTCATGAGCAAACACATCCATATCTTAGGCATCGCCGGCACTTTCATGGGCGGCATTGCGGCCATCGCCAAGGCGGCAGGTTTTAAGGTCACCGGGTCGGACCTGAACGTCTATCCGCCGATGAGCACTCAGCTCGAGACCTTGGGTATCGAATTCATTCAAGGTTACGGCGCGGCGCAGCTCGATTTGAAACCAGACATCGTGGTGGTGGGCAACGCGTTGAGCCGCGGTGCGCCGGTGGTTGAAGCCATGCTCGACCGCGGCATTCCCTATACCTCAGGACCGTTGTGGTTGGCGGAGCAGGTGCTGCACGAGCGGCATGTCATCGCGGTCACCGGGACTCACGGCAAGACCACCACCACCTCCATGCTCACCTGGATCTTGGAGCATGTGGGGCTTGAACCGGGTTTTCTGGTCGGCGGCGTGCCCAGTGATTTCAACAGCAGCGCGCGCTTGGGCAAGTCGCCGTATTTCGTGATCGAGGCAGACGAGTACGACACGGCCTTCTTCGACAAACGCGCCAAGTTCGTGCACTACCGGCCACGCACTGCGATTCTGAATAATCTCGAATACGATCATGCCGATATTTATCCCGACGTGGCCTCGATCCGCCGTCAGTTCAATCAACTGCTGCGGACCGTGCCCGGCGCGGGCCGGCTGATCGTGAATGGCCAGGATGCGGAGTTGGCCGCCACGCTCAAAATGGGCTGCTGGACGCCGCAGGAAACCTTCGGCATGCGCAGCGGCGATTGGACGGCGCAAATCGAACCCGGTTCAGCGGCCGCCCAATTCGCCGTGCATTTCAAGGGCGAGCGGGTGGCCGAGGTGCAGTGGACTTTGCTGGGCGAGCACAATGTCCTGAACGCGCTCGCGGCCATCGGCGCCGCGCATCACGTAGGCGTGAGTCCCGAGCGATCAGCCGCCGCATTGGGTGTGTTTCGCGGCGTGAAGCGCCGCATGGAGGTGCGCGGCGTGGTGGACGGCATTACCGTGTACGACGATTTCGCACACCACCCCACCGCCATCGAGACCACGGTCGGGGGCCTTCGGGCACGCGTCGGCAAGGCGCGCATCATCGCGGTGGTGGAACCGCGGTCGAATACGATGAAATTGGGCGTGCATCGCGATGAGCTTGCGCCGTCGTTGCAGGGGGCCGATCAAAGTTGGTTCTTGAGCGCGCCCGAGTTGGGATGGGATCTGGCCGCCTCGCTCAAGCCCTTGGGCGATCGGCTGCATTTCGGCGCCACCATCGAGGACTTGGTGCAGGGGCTGACACGTGAGCTTAAGTCCGGGGATCAGGTGTTGGTCATGAGCAATGGCGGGTTTGGTGGCTTGCACGACAAGCTTCTGACCGCGCTTCGAGCGCGCACGTGAACTGGGCGCCCGAATCCATCGCGTTGTTTCCGCTCAACATCGTGTTGTTCCCGGAAGGCCGATTGCCGCTGCGAATTTTTGAAACCCGGTACATCGACATGGTGCGCAACTGCATGCGCGGAAATTTGAATTTCGGCGTGGTTCTGATCAAGGAGGGCGACGAAGTCGGGCCGGCCGATACCTTCGAGGTCGGCACCACCGCAAAAATTGTCGACTTTCATCAATTGTCGGACGGATTTCTCGGCCTTTCCTGCATCGGCGAGCAGCGCTTTCGCATCCAGCGCCGCAGCCGCCAAACCGACGGCCTCAACATTGCGGAAGTCGATTGGTTGTCGAATGAGCCCGTGGTTGCGCTGCCGCCGCGGTTCGGGCATCTGGCTGAGCTGCTGAAGACCGTGCTGCCGCAGTTGGGCGAGGTGTACACCGGCATCCCCATGCACTTGGATGACGCGGCCTGGGTGGGGCACCGTTTGACGGAAATTCTGCCGATCGCAGCGGCGGAGAAGCAATTCAGTTTGGAGATGGACGATCCGATTCAACGACTCGAGATGCTCGAGCCGTTGGCGAAGAAAAAGTCGGACGCTTAGGTTGGATGTTTGGCGCAGGCTTTTACGCGGCGCTGTGCCGCTCGCGCAAATACAAGAACAGCGGTAACCCGCAGCTCACACCGATCAGGCACGTGGCCGCGATCGGAAGCCACAATGACTTCATTTTTCGTGCGGCGCCTTCGCGGCGGATGAATCCAATCAGCACCACGGCGGAGATGAGAACGTCGAGGGCGAAGAAGGCGCCGGCGTGGGTGGAGAAGATTTCCTTGAACAGCAGCATCACGTTTGGCCCGTGTTCCATCAGCCAGGGAATGAATTGGGAGTAGGGTAGAACTGCGCCGAACACTGCCAGCGTCAAATATAAACCTCGCATGCCTTCGCTCGTCCTCCGGTTAGAAAATCAGCGGGTTTTGGCCACCGGCACCCAGGTAGTGCGGGAAATCCACAACAGCACGGCAATCGCCAATCCCCACGGCAGCAGCCAGTAACCCAGCAAACCGTCGAAACGTCCCACCCAGGCTTGCCAGTCCGGCGCACTGCCGCCGTTGGTGGCTTCTTGCAGCATGCGCAAGATGATCACCCAGCCGCCGTGCAACCCGAGGGCCACGGCGATGTTGCCGGTGAGCACGCGGGTCAAGCTTAAGATCAGGCCGAGCAACAGCCAAGAGGCGAACGAGTCGAACACCAAGGAGGCGTGTCCCAAGGGTGCGAACGAGCGCGCCAACAGATCAAAGCCGCTGCCCCAGCCCACTTCCTCGAGCGGTATATGCACCTTGGCGAAAAAATGCAGCACGGCGAACAAGGGGGCGGTGAGCAGCGCCGCCGTCCAGGGTCCGGCCTCGCGCTGGATGGCCGTATGCATCGCGCCCCGCATCACCGTTTCCTCGAGCAGCGCGACGGCGATCCCTGAGGCGACGCCGACGCCGAAGATCTTCAGCAGGCTGGATGCAGAGATCACGAAGGCAGGATCGATGACCCGCAGGCCAGTGCCGAGAAGAAACGTGGCGCCCAGCGCCGCCGTGCCCATGCCGATCAGTGACCACCCGATACTGACTTTCAAGAACTGACGCCAGGGCAGGCCGTAGCCGAAGTCGCGTTTGGTGGTGAGTTTCAGATGTCGGCAAACCCAGACCAGCTCGCCGATCAGCACCAGCATGGCAATGCGGCTGGCCACGCGATGAAAGGCGAAGTTCGCAAAATGCGTGGTGAGTTCGAACACCGGGTAGGAGAGGGCAGCAGCAATCACCCCGGCCAGCACGATGGCGCCTACGAACCAGGCAAATGCACGCAACCGATCAGCCTTTCGCCATCACGCGCGCCGCTGCCGCCGTGGTCGCTTCGATGTCTGCGGCGGTGTGCGCCGCCGACAGGAAGCCGGCCTCGAAGGCAGAGGGCGCGAGGTAGATTCCTTCCTCGAGCATGCCGTGAAAGAAACGTTTGAAACGTTCGACGTCGCAGGCCATGACTTTTTCGTAGCGGTCGACGTAGCGCTCGGTGGTGAAGAAAAAGCCGAACATGCCGCACACATGGTTGGTGCTCAAGGCCACGCCGGCTTCGGTGGCCGCGTCGGCCAATCCCTCCACCAGCACTGCCGTCATGGCGGCCAAGTGTTGGTGAAATCCCGGCACGCTGATCAGATCGAGGGTGGTCAGGCCCGCGACCATGGCCACCGGATTGCCGGACAAGGTGCCGGCCTGGTACACCGGTCCCAAGGGGGATAGTAATTCCATCACATCGCGCCGGCCGCCGAAGGCGCCCACCGGCATGCCGCCGCCGATGACCTTGCCCAAGGTGGTGAGATCGGGGCGCACGCCGTACAAAGCCTGCGCGCCGCCCAAGGCCACGCGAAAGCCGGTCATGACTTCATCGAATATCAACAGCGCACCGACCCGGTCGCACTCGCGCCGCAGGGTCTGCAGAAAATCCGGCGCGGGCGGGATGCAGTTCATGTTACCGGCCACCGGTTCGACGATGATGCAGGCAATCTGTTCGCCGATCTGGCGGAACACACGTTGCACCTGATCCGAATCGTTGTAATTCAAGGTGATGGTGTGGGCGGCCAGTGCCTTCGGAACGCCGGGAGAGGTAGGGACCCCCATGGTGAGCGCGCCGGAGCCGGCTTTGATCAGCAAGGAGTCCGAATGGCCGTGGTAGCAGCCTTCGAACTTGACGATGGTGTCGCGCCCGGTGAAGCCGCGCGCCAGACGAATGGCGCTCATGGTGGCCTCGGTGCCGGAACTGACGAAGCGCACCAACTCGATCGAGGGCATGAGTTCGGTCACGCGGCGCGCCAGTTGGGTTTCGTGCTCGGTGGGGGCACCGAAGCTCAAGCCGTCGGCGGCGACTTCCTGCACGGCCTTGATAACTTGCGGATGGGCGTGACCCAAGATCATCGGTCCCCAGGACCCGACATAGTCGATGAAGCGGCGTCCGTCCGCGGCCTCGACGTGGGCGCCTTTGGCGCGCTTGAAAAAGATGGGTTCGCCGCCGACGCCGCGAAACGCTCGTACCGGAGAGTTGACGCCGCCAGGGATGTATTTACAGGCTTCTTGAAATAGGCTCATGAAGCCATGCTAAACAGCGAGACTGGCCTCCGGCAAGCTAAGTCGCACTTCCAGTCCGCCGCCCGCCGCGTTGCTCGCTTTAGCGCTGCCGCCATGGGCCTGCATCACGCGGGCGGTGATGGCAAGACCAATGCCTTCGCCGCCGCTGTCGCGGTCGCGCGATTCAGCCACCCGATAAAACGGCTCGAAGATACGCTGCAGATCCGCCGGCGGCACGCCCGGTCCGTGATCGCGGATCACGATGTCGATGCCGCTGCCGCGGGCGACGGCAATATCGACTTTCGATCCCGGGGGGCTGTAGCGCACCGCGTTGCGCAACACATTCTCGATGGCGCTGCTCATCAACTCGCGATTTCCGACCACGGACACATTGGCTACGCCGTGCAAGTTGACCTCGCAGTTCTTGATGGCACCCTCGAAGTTCGCATCGCGGGCCACTTCGTCGACCATTTCGTCGAACTCGAAATTTTCGCGGTTGCCCAAGGCATCGGTGCCTTGCAGGCGCGCGAGCTTCAGCACCTGACCAATCATGGAGTCCAGGCGCTCGATTTCTTTTTCCAGCCGGTCCAGCTGCCGCACGAAATCCGCCGGCGGCTGCCGCGCCAACCCCAACGCCACGCGCATGCGCGCCAGGGGTGAGCGCAGCTCGTGCGAAATGTCGCGCAGCAGTTGGGTGGTGGCGGCGCGGTTGGCGCGTAATTGATCCGCCATGGCATCGAAATCGCGCGCCAGCACCGCCAGTTCGTCGCGGCGATCCTCCAAGCCCGCGCTCACGCGCACGTCGAGATTTTCAGACGCCAGCGCGCGGGCACCGGCCTGGATGCGGCGAATCGGTGCGGTGAGATGTTCGGCCAGCCACCAACTGGTCACCGCACTCACCACCAGCGCAATGAGCAAAATGGTGAGCGAGATGGCGGGCAGGCTGAGCGCGCCGAAAATACTGGGCCGGCGCGGCGTGAACAGCACGGTAAAGGTCGAACCATCCGCGCCGACGATTTCCGGCGCCACTCGCGACGGCCGGAAATTGCGGTTGCCGGGGGTGTTGTCACGATTCAAATATTCCATGCGGCGTACGGCGCCCTCCGGCAACACGCGGCCGAGCAGATCCTTGCCATCAGCGCCGACGATGAACACGTCCCGGTCTGGCAGCGCGTCCTTATTGACGGTGAGCCAACGTTTGAGCGCCGTGACGCCGCCCGCCTCCAGCACCTCGGAGGCTTGAATCGCCGCCGACGGGCGCCGCAACGCTTCGGGCGGATCGAACTCGCGCGAGGTGATGGTGTAGGTGGTGGCGATACTGCTGCCGACGATCAGGGCCATGGCGACCCAAAACAGCAAAAATATCCTTAAGAACAAGCTATGCATGTGCCCAGGTGAGGGTGTATCCCGATCCACGCACGTTCTTGATCTCAGGGTTCGTGCCCACTTCGAGATCCAACTTGCGGCGCAGATTGCTGATGTGGGTGTCGATGCTGCGGTCGTAGGCGACCAACTTGCGTCCCAGGGCCTGCTCGGTCATCGACTCGCGCGAAATCACCTGACCGGCGGAACGCATCAGTAATTCCAGCACGCGAAACTCGGCGCCAGTGAGCGGGATCGACTGGCCATTCACATGCACCTGATGCGTGCCGGTGTTCAGTGCGATCGGACCGACACTCAGTTCGTCCGGTGTGCGGCTGGACCCCAGCCGATTATTGGCGCGCCGTAGGATGGCGCGGATGCGCGCCACCAACTCGCGTGGGTTGAAGGGCTTGCTCAGGTAATCATCGGCACCCAATTCCAAGCCGACGATGCGGTCGACGTCATCGCCGCGCGCGGTGAGCATCAGAATCGGGGTCTCGTAGCTTGCGCCCAATTTGCGCAGCACATCGAAGCCGCCGACGCTCGGCAGCATCACATCCAGAATCACGATCTCGAATTCGCCGTGCTGCAGCTGCTGTAGCGCATCGCCGCCGTCATGGACGCTTTTGACTTCGAAGTGTTCGGCCTGCAGATATTCGGACAGCATGGCGCACAGTTCGCGGTCGTCATCGACCAGTAAAACCCGGGCCTCGCGGGCGGCGGTATCGGGGGATGAATGGGTCGTTTGAGTGGTCATAAGTTGCTACTTTCGCACAGCGGCGCCCCGGCCGAAGAACAGCTCGCCGAATTTGCATTTCTTAACAGATTTCTGCGCCGGTTCCGACACATGTTTGCACGGGCTCGGCTTAGGATAACCCCCGTCGAACCTCTTTACCGTATTGGAGCAAACGCATGAATTCGATTCGCAAATTGCTGGCCGGAAGTCTGCTTGCCGCCGGGGTGCTGGTGACTGCTGCGGTGAGCATTTCGATCGCGACTGCAGCCGATGAAACCGCGGCCGCGGCGCCGGGTGGCGGCCCCGGTGGATGGCATCATCATCACCGGCATGGCCACGGTCATTGGATGCTGTCCAAGTTGAACCTGACCGATGCCCAGAAAGCGCAGGTCAAGAGCATCATGCAGGCCGCCGGTCCGCAAATGAAGAGCATCCATCAGCAGATGCGCGCCAACAGCGAGAAGCTGAGCGATGTCTCGCCGACGGATGGCAGTCACGCCGCTGTCATGGCGGAAGTCAGCCAGGCCAATGCCGCGCTGTACGCCCAGATGGTCACGCAGAAAGAAACCGTGCGGGCCAGTATCTACAAGATTTTGACGCCGGCACAGCAGCAGCAGCTGGCGACGCTCAAGGCGGAAATGAAGGCGAAGATGGCGGCGCGTCAGCAGGCTTGGGCAGCGTCCCATCCGCAAGGCACCGCGCAGTAGTTTGAAGCGAGCGGGATCGTCGTCGTCCGAGCTAGTGTTGGATGGCGCCGATCCCGTCTTTTTTGAGCAGGTCGATCACACTGCCGGTACCGACCAAGTGGCCGGTACCGACGATCACCAGATAGTTCTTATCCTCGTTCAGCAGCGCTTCAATCTTCGGCACCCACTTGCGGTTGCGCGCCACCAGTACTGATTGATACAGCGTCGGATCGCGTCCGAACTCCGACTTCATCTGGCGCTCGAACCACTGCGTATCCCCGCGGTTCCAAGCCTTGACCATGGAGTCGACCTCTTTCGGCAGGTCATGCGCCTCCTCGAGGCTGGTCAGCAAATACTCCGACTGGGCATCCATCGACAGCGCGTCGAACAACGCGATCTGGTCGTGAACCGTCTCCAAGCCCGCCACCGATTTGGAATCACCCTGGGCGCGCTGCAGGAAATACATCTCTACGCCCGATTGGGGCTGGAAGCCCAACTGCATCAGCTGCAGTTGTGAGATGGCTTCGGCGGCGAACCAGGGCGCGAATTGATCGAACTGCGCCAGGTCCACGCCGACGTCGTGCGCCAGGGCGGTGGCTTTGTCATAACGCTGTTTACCCAAGATGGCAGGCAGGGTCTTGCCGTCACGCAGCATGGCGCTTGCCAGCAATTCGGTTTGCATGCTTTGCGGGTCCACGTCCTGCAGATTCACTTCCATGATCAGCGACTGCGCGTGTTGATACGCCGCCACCAACTCGGGGGCCAGCGGATAGTCGCTGGGCCGCAGCACATGGATGGAGCCTAAGAGATAAACGGTGTTGTGCTTGCCGTGGATTTCCCACAAGGCGTGCGCGGTGCCATCGGCGCGCACCGCGCCGCAGACTGCCAATAACCATGCGAGCGCGAAAATTCGTCGCATGTCGGGGGTTTTAGTGCGTCAGCCGGTCGCGCTGTGACGCATGGCCTGGGCTTGAACCCAGTGAACCTCGGATTCGATGCGGCCGTCGGCGTGCAAATCGAAAGTGCGGTACGCCGGGGGCCGCGAGTCCACCGCGTAACGGTCGCTCTTGGGCAGGAACTGCGCGCCCGTGGAGGGCGTGGCGAATAATTTCACAGTGCCGCGCTTACCGTCATAG
This sequence comes from uncultured Steroidobacteraceae bacterium, assembly GCA_964657675.1. Classification (GTDB taxonomy): domain Bacteria; phylum Pseudomonadota; class Gammaproteobacteria; order Steroidobacterales; family Steroidobacteraceae; genus Bog-1198. Next base: position 10,406 of record CAZZWE010000090.1, on the reverse strand, counting down.
ACCTGATGCACATGGCCCCAGCTCACCGCGCGTACATTGGCGTGAGTATCGATGACCCGCCAAAAATCGTCTGATTCCGCCAAGCCCACGCCGTCCAACCAACGGCTGCCCATCGGGATTGGATGATGGTGCAGGCATACCATGGAGTGCTTTTTTGAAATGCTGAGTGCGCTGTCGAGACGTGCCAGTTCGCTCTGCGTGAGGCGCCCGCCGACATGTCCTGGATCGTAGCTGTCCAGCATCACGAACTGCCAGTCGCCAATTTCGTGCGAACCGCAAATTCGAAACGGCGCGCAGTTCAATTCGGCACGCATCGCCTCGGGTTCATCGTGATTGCCCGGAATGCACAACACCGGTTTGGTGAGACCGCCGAGGATGCTGCGAAAGCGCAGATAGCCCGACTTATCATCTTGTACCAGATCACCGGTCACCAACATGGCTTCGTAATCCGGCACGCGCGCGAAGGCATCATCGAGCACCGCGTTCAAGCTCGAATCTGTCTCGACTCCGCGCAAGCGGCCGACCGCGCTACCGTATAAATGGGGATCAGTGATTTGTAGAATTTGCATCATGAGAAATGGTAGCAAAGCACCCGTGCTTCGACGGTGAACTGGGTCATGTAGGCGGTTGAATGCGTTATACATAAACAGACTACCGTTGTGTGAACACGTTCCGTCGCAATTTGCCTACGTTGCCTAATTTGCGACCGAAGTCACGCGCATTTGCCGCTAGGCGACGCATCGGCGACAATAGGCGGCTCGCTCGCTATACAAGAAGCCCTGAATGCCAACCCGCCGCGCACTTGCCAACGCCATCCGTGCTCTGTCGATGGACGCGGTGCAAAAAGCCAATTCTGGGCATCCAGGCGCGCCAATGGGCATGGCCGACATTGCCGAGGTGCTGTGGCGCGATGTGCTTAAGTTCAATCCCGGCAATCCGACCTGGATCGATCGCGACCGGTTCGTACTTTCCAACGGTCATGCCTCGATGCTGCTGTACTCCGTGCTGCATCTGACCGGCTATCCGCTGTCGATGGAGGAGATCAAAAACTTCCGCCAGTGGAACTCGAAAACCGCGGGTCATCCGGAGCGCGAAGTTCATCTCGGGATCGAGACCACCACCGGTCCGCTCGGCCAAGGCTTTTCCAACGCCGTGGGCATGGCGCTCGCGGAGCGCTCGCTGGCAGCCACCTTCAATCGTCCCGGCCACACCATCATCGATCATCACACCTATGTGTTCTTGGGCGATGGCTGCATGATGGAGGGCATCTCGCATGAAGTCGCCTCGTTTGCCGGCATGCAGAAGCTCGGCAAGCTCATCATGGTGTACGACGACAACGGCATTTCCATCGATGGCAAAGTCGTCGGTTGGTTCGACGACAACACGGCGCAGCGTTTCGAAGCCTATGGCTGGCACGTGGTGCCGCATGTCGATGGTCAGGACAGCACCGCGATTTCCGCGGCCTTCGCCGCCGCCCGTGCGGTGACCGACAGACCCTCGTTGATTTGCGCGCGCACCGTCATCGGCTTCGGCGCGCCCAAGCAGGGCACCCAGACCATGCACGGCGAACCCATGAGCTTGGAGGACATCGCCGCCACGCGCAAAACCTTGGGCTGGACCGCGCCGCCGTTCGAGATTCCGGCCGACATCGCCGCCGCATGGGACCGGCGCGAGAAGGGCGCCCAGGTGGAACAGGAATGGCGTACCCGCTTCGCGGCGTACCAACAAGAGTTCCCGGCGCTGGCCGCAGAACTACAGCGGCGCATGGCCGGCGATCTGCCGGCGGATTTTGATCCGATGCTGCACGCCTATGTGGGCGGTGCTCAAGCGGAAGGCAAGACCTTGGCGACTCGCCAGTCCTCACAGGCGGCGCTCAATGCCATCGGCCCGGCGCTGCCCGAGCTATTGGGCGGTTCGGCGGACCTGACGCCCTCGAACGGCACCTGGCGCAAGGATTCAGTGACCTTGAGCCCCTCAGTGATCACCGGCAACTATATCCATTGGGGCGTGCGCGAATTCGGCATGTCCGGGATCATGAATGGCATCGCGGCCCATGGCGGGCTGATTCCCTACGGCGGCACGTTCCTGACCTTCTCCGACTACGCGCGCAACGCCATTCGCATGGCCTGCCTGATGCGCATCCGGGTCATCTATGTGTACACCCACGACTCGATCGGTTTGGGCGAGGATGGACCCACGCATCAACCCATCGAGCACCTTGCAAGTCTGCGAGTCATCCCTCACATGGACCTGTGGCGGCCATGCGATGCCGTGGAAACGGCGGCGGCCTGGGGCGTGGCGGTGGACAATCGCAACGGTCCGACGCTGCTGGTGCTGACGCGCCAAGCATGCACGCATCAGCCGCGCGAGCCGGCACAGGTGGCGAATATTGCGCGGGGCGGTTATGTGTTGATCGATCCTCCAGGAAGTCCGGAAGCCATCGTGATCGCCACGGGCTCCGAAGTGGGCATCGCTGCCGAAGCGGTGCGCGTGGCCAATGCCAAGGGACGCAAGGTCCGTCTGGTTTCCATGCCGAGCACCAACACCTACGACCTTCAAGACGATGCCTACAAGGAAAGCGTGCTGCCCGCCGCCGTGACGCGCCGCGTGGCGGTCGAGGCCGGCGTGCGCGCCGCCTGGTGGCATTACGTGGGACTGAAAGGCCAGATCGTCGGCATCGATCATTTCGGCGCGTCGGCGCCCGCCAAGATTTTGTTCCAACAATTCGGCTTCACCGTGGACAAGGTTACTGAAGCAATCGACACAGTGCTGGAGGTTTAAAGACGATGGCAATCAAAGTGGGCATCAACGGGTACGGACGCATCGGCCGCAACATTTTGCGCGCACTGTACGAAGGCAAGCACGGCAACGACATCAAGATCGTGGGCATCAACGATCTGGGCGACGCCAACACCAACGCGCATCTGACCCGCTATGACACGGCGCATGGCCGCTTCCGCGGCGATGTCTCCGTCGAGGGTGATTCCATGGTGGTGAACGGCGATCGCATTCGCGTGGTGGCACAGCGCGATCCCACCAAGTTGCCCTGGGGTGAGCTCGGCGCGGACTTCGTGCTCGAGTGCACCGGCTTGTTCACCAGCAAGGCCAAGGCCTCGGCGCATTTGACCGCAGGGGCGAAGAAGGTCGTGATCTCCGCCCCGGGCGGCGATGACGTCGATGCCACCATCGTCTATGGCGTGAATGACAAGGTGCTGAAGTCCAGCATGAGCGTGATTTCGAACGCTTCCTGCACCACCAATTGCCTGGCGCCGCTGGTCAAAGTGCTGCACGAGAAGATTGGCGTGGTCGCCGGCACCATGAACACCATTCACTCCTACACCAACGACCAAGTGCTGACCGATGTCTATCACGCCGACCTGCGCCGCGCCCGTTCCGCCACCCATTCCATGATCCCGACCAAAACCGGCGCCGCCGCCGCAGTCGGTCTGGTGTTGCCGGAGCTGAAAGGCAAGATCGACGGCTTTTCCATCCGGGTGCCGACCATCAACGTATCGCTGGTGGACTTCACCTTCATCGCGGCCCGCAAAACCTCGATCGATGAAATCAATGCGGCCATGAAAGCCGCGGTCAGCGGTGAATTGAAGGGCGTGCTGGCCTATAACGATGCACCGCTGGTGTCGGTGGACTTCAACCACGACCCGGCCTCATCGACCTACGATGCGACGCTCACGAAAGTCATCGAGGGCACGCTGGTGAAGGCGTGCTCCTGGTATGACAACGAATGGGGGTTTTCGAACCGCATGCTCGACACCACGCTGGCGTGGTCGAAAGCGGCATAGCAGGTGTCCCTTGAAAGTCAAAACAATGTCGAGCTTGGATCTGCGCGACAAGCGCGTGCTGATTCGCGAGGATTTGAACGTACCGATTAAGGATGGGCAGGTATCGAGCGATGCGCGCATCCGCGCGGCGCTGCCCACCTTGCAGGCCGCTTTGAATGCCAAGGCGCGCGTGCTGGTGATGTCGCATCTCGGCCGGCCCGATGAGGGCCAATACTCCGAAGAGTTCTCGCTGGCCCCGGTGGCCAAGCGTTTGGCGCAGCTGTTGGGCGTGCCGGTGGCGCTCAAGAAAGATTGGCTCAAGGGCGTCGATGTCGCGCCGGGCGAGATCGTGCTGCTGGAGAACGTGCGCTTCAACAAAGGCGAAAAGAAAGACGATGAGGCGCTGTCCAAGCAAATGGCGGCCTTGTGTGATGTGTATGTGATGGATGCCTTCGGCACCTCGCATCGCGCTGAAGCCAGCACCCATGGTGTGGCCAAGTACGCACCGATTGCGTGCGCCGGCCCCTTGCTGGTGAGCGAATTGTCGGCGTTGGAGAAGGCGCTGGAAAAGCCGGCGCGGCCGTTGCTCGCCATCGTGGCGGGCTCCAAAGTGTCCACCAAGCTCACCGTGCTCGAGTCGCTGCTCGGCAAGGTCGATCAACTGATCGTCGGTGGCGGCATTACCAACACTTTTCTCGCGGCCTTGGGGTTCAAGGTGGGCAAATCGCTGTACGAGCCCGCCATGCTGGATATTTGCAAACGCCTGTTGGAGCAGTCGAAGAAGCGGGGTATCGTGATTCCCATGCCCACCGACGTGGTGGTGGCCAAAGAATTTTCGGCCAAGGCCGAGGCCGACGTGAAACCGGTCGGCTCGGTGGGCTCGGAAGACATGATTCTGGACATCGGACCGGATTCGGCGGAAGCCATGGCCGCGCTGGTGGCCTCGGCCGGCACCATTCTGTGGAATGGACCGGTGGGCGTGTTCGAGTTCGAACAATTCGGCGAAGGCACGCGCACCATCGCCACGGCGATCGCGCGCAGCAAGGCATTCTCGCTGGCGGGCGGCGGCGATACGTTGGCGGCCATCGAAAAATACGGTATCGAGGACAGCATCTCGTATATTTCCACCGGCGGCGGCGCCTTCTTGGAATTCGTCGAAGGCAAGAAGCTTCCGGCGGTCGACATCTTGGAGCAACGGGCGGCATGAATTCGAATTTGCGCAGTACTAAAATCGTCGCGACCTTGGGTCCGGCTACCGACGATCCGGAAGTGTTGTCGGGCATCGTGCGCGCGGGCGTGGATGTGGTGCGTCTGAACTTCTCCCACGGCGCAACCGCCGACCACGAGCGCCGGGTCACCTTGGTGCGCGAGGCGGCGCGGCAGGCCGGCCGCTATGTGGGCGTACTGGGCGATTTGCAGGGCCCCAAGATCCGCATCGACCGTTTCAAGAACGGCAAGATCGAATTAAAGGATGGCGCGGAGTTCACACTGGATGCCGCTTTGGCGGTGGACGCCGGCACCATCGAGTCCGTGGGCATCGCCTACAAGAAGTTGCCCACCGATGTGTTCGTCAATGACGTGCTGTTGCTCAACGACGGCCAGATCAGTTTGCAGGTCATCGGCATCGACGGTCCCCGCATCAAGACCCGCGTGCTGGTGGGCGGCGAGCTTGGCAACAACAAGGGCATCAACCGCCAGGGCGGCGGCCTGTCGGCCGGCGCGCTGACGGACAAGGACCGTGAGGACATCATTACCGCGGCCCGTTTGAAGGTCGATTACTTGGGCGTGTCATTTCCCCGTGATGCCGCGGACATGGATGAAGCGCGCGGCTTGCTGCGCCAGGCCGGCGGTCATGGACTGCTGGTGGCCAAGATCGAACGCGCCGAAGCCATCACCAACTTGGCCGAAGTCACCAAGGCCAGCGATGGCGTGATGGTGGCGCGCGGCGATTTGGGCGTCGAAATGGGCTATGCGGAGCTTGCAGGCCTGCAGAAACTCATCATTCATGAGGCGCGCCATCAGAACAAGGTCGTCATCATGGCGACGCAGATGATGGAATCCATGATCACCGCGACCATCCCGACCCGCGCCGAAGTCTCCGACGTCGCGAACGCGGTGATGGACGGCGCGGATGCGGTGATGCTGTCGGCCGAATCGGCCTCGGGCAAGCACCCGGTCAAAGTCGTCGAGGCCATGTCGCAGATCGTCATGGGCGCTGAAAAATACCAGGTGGCGCATGTGCGGGCGCGCCAGCGGCAGGACGGATTTTTCGCGCAGACCGACGAGGCCATCGCCGCGGCGGTGATGTATACGGCCAATCACCTGCATGTCAAAGCCATCGTCGCCCTGACCGAATCCGGTTCGACGGCGCTGTGGATGTCGCGCGTCCGCGCCGACATACCGATCTACGCCTTCACCCGCCACGAGAGCACGCGCTGCCGCGTCACGCTGTATCGCGGCGTGCACCCGGTGGCCTATGACATCGAGGATCGCGGCGAGGCGGTGTATTTCTCGATTTTCCGCCGCCTGCTCGGCATGCGCCTGGTCGCCGAGGGGGATCACATCATCCTCACCAAGGGCGAACTCAGCGGCATCTCCGGCGGTACCAATTCCATGCAAATCTTACGGGTGATGCGCAAGTAATATGGCGAACGAATTCCGCGGGACTGATCGATACATTGCCACTGATGAATTGATGGCCGCGGTGAACGCGGCGGTGGTGCTCTCCCGGCCCCTGCTCATCAAGGGCGAACCCGGCACCGGCAAGACGCTGCTCGCCACCGAGATTGCGCGCTCGCTCAACAAGCCGTTCTTCGAATGGCATATCAAGTCGACCACCAAGGCGCAGCAGGGCTTGTATGAATACGATGCCGTGTCGCGCCTGCGCGATTCGCAGTTGGGCGACCCGCGCGTCAAGGACATCCATAACTACATTCTCAAGGGCAACCTGTGGGAAGCCTTCGACTGCGGCGAGCAGCCGGTGCTGCTGATCGACGAAATCGACAAGGCCGACATCGAATTTCCGAACGACTTGCTGCGCGAGTTGGACCGCATGGAATTCTATGTGTACGAGACCCGCGAGACGGTGCGCGCCAAGAACCGGCCCATCATCATCATCACCAGCAACAACGAGAAAGAGCTGCCGGACGCCTTTCTGCGGCGCTGCTTCTTTCACTACATCCGCTTTCCCGATGCCGCCACCATGACGCAGATCGTGGATGTGCACTTTCCGAACCTGAAGCGCGAGCTGCTGCACGAAGCGCTGACGACCTTCTTCAAGATCCGCGAAACACCGGGCTTGAAGAAGAAGCCGACCACCTCCGAGTTGCTCGATTGGATCAAGCTGCTGGTGACCGACGATATTTCTCCCGAAGCCCTGCGCAGCGACGATGCCAAGAAACTGATACCGCCCCTGTATGGCGCGCTCCTGAAGAATGAGCAGGACGTGCACTTGTTCGAGCAGCTCGTATTTTTAAACCGCCGGAATGCTCGTTAAATTTTTCTTTCTGCTGCGCAAGACCGGCGTCCCGGTCTCGATCACCGAATTACTGACATTGCTCGAGGCCTTGAAGGCCGGACTCGGCGAGTTGAGCGCCGAGCGCTTCTACTATCTGGCGCGCACCTGTCTGGTGAAGGACGAGCGCTACTACGACCGTTTCGACCGCGCCTTCGCCACTCATTTCAAAGGGATCGAGGATTTGTTCTCGGCGTTGCAGCGCGAATTGCCGGCCGGGTGGCTTGAGAAGCTGGCGGAGCGCGAGTTCACCGACGAGGAGAAGGCGCAGGTCGAGGCCTTGGGCGGGTGGGATAAGCTCATGGAGACCTTGAAGAAGCGTCTCGAAGAGCAGAAGGAGCGCCATCAGGGCGGCAACAAGTGGATCGGCACGGCGGGTACCTCGCCGTTCGGCGCGCATGGCTTCAACCCGGAAGGGGTGCGCATCGGTCAGGAGGGCAGTCGCAACCGCAGTGCCGTCAAAGTATGGGACAAGCGCGAATTCGCCAATCTCGACGACAAGGTCGAGCTCGGCACCCGCAATATCAAGATCGCGCTGCGCCGCCTGCGCAAGTTTGCCCGCCAGGGCGTGCCGGATCAGCTGGCCCTGGCCGACACCATCGATGCCACGGCGCGTTCCGGCGGTTGGCTCGACATCAAGATGCAGGCTGAGCGGCGCAATGCCATCAAGATTTTATTGCTGCTCGACATCGGCGGCTCGATGGATGACCACGTGAAGACCTGCGAAGAGCTGTTCTCCGCGGCCAAAGCGGAGTTCAAGCATCTGGAGCATTTCTACTTTCACAATTTCATTTATGAGGCGCTGTGGAAGGACAATCGCCGCCGCTTCAACGATCACACCACCACCACCGACCTGATCCGTACCTTTGGACCCGATTACAAACTGATCTTCGTGGGCGATGCCACCATGAGCCCCTATGAGATCACCCATCCCGGCGGCAGCGTGGAGCATTGGAACGCGGAAGCCGGCAGCGTGTGGATTGACCGCCTGCTCAAGCATTTCCCGAAATTCGCCTGGATCAATCCGCAGCCGCAGTCGCGCTGGCGGCAAACCGCCTCCATCGACATGACGCGCGATATGCTGGAAGGCAGAATGTATCCGCTCACCCTGGCGGGCCTGGATCAGTGCATTGACGCTTTGACTTAAAAGGGATCGGGATGAAAGTAATTGTTGGGATGGGCGCGGTGTTCGCCGCCGCGGTGGCGAGCGTTGCCGTCGCCGGGGGTGAACCGGTTGGCGGACCTGGTAGCGTGTTGCATGCCGCCCGGTTGCTCGACATCGAGACGGGACGGATTATTTCACCGGGCGAAGTGCTGGTGCAGGGCGAGCGCATTGTCGCGGTCGGCAGCAGCGTGACGCGTCCGGCAGGGGCGGCGGTGGTGGATCTCGGCGACACCACCTTGATGCCCGGCCTGATCGATGTGCACGTGCATTTGTTCCTGCATCCGGGCGAAGAAGATTTGCAGACGGTGCTGGAGTCGGTGCCGATGCGCACCTTGATCGCGGCGTCAGCGGCCAAGGCGGACTTGATGGCCGGCTACACGGCCGAGCGTGACATGGGGACCGAGGGGGCGGGCTCGGCGGACACCGCGGTGCGTGACGCCATCAACAAAGGACTGATTCCTGGGCCACGCCTGCGTATCAGCGGCAATGCCATCGACATCTTGGGCGGACACGAAGACGCCAATCACTTCAATCCTGACCAACACGTGCTGTCGAACGCGTCGTATGCCAATTCGGCCGATGAGCTGGTGGCGGTGATTCGCGAGCAGCACAAGCAGGGCGCCGACTTCGCCAAGCTGTACGAGACGGGGCACGATGAGATGCGCGACGGCACGCTGCACACCCCGTATCAGTACACCGTGGAGCAGCTTCGGGCCGCGGTCGCCGAAGAGGCGCGTTTCGGCGGCACGGTGGCGGTGCATGCCCAGGGCGAGCCGGGAACCGGCTATGCCGCCCAAGCCGGCGTGGCGTCCATCGACCATGCCACGCAGCTCAGCGATCAGACCATGCGGCTGATGAAAGAGAAAAACATTCCGGCGGTGCCGACCTTCGCGGTGTTCGAGTACTTCATGAACGCGATGCCGGAGCGGGCGGCGCGCGAGCAGGAAATGCTGGATTACAAGGTGAAGGAGTTCAAAAGGCAGATCGCGGCGGGAGTGCCTTTTGCCGTGGGCTCGGATGTGGGTCCGTTCCCGCATGGTACCCAAGCGCGCGAGTTGGAGCTGATGGTGAAGTACGGCATGAAGCCCTTGGCCGCGCTGCAGGCTGACCTGCTGAACGGCGCCAAATTGCTGGGATGGGGCGGCCAGATCGGCGCGCTCAAGGCGGGTTACTACGCCGACATCATCGCGGTGCCGGGGTCGCCGTTGGAGGACATCGCGAATGTGACGCGGGTGGCCTTCGTGATGAAGGGCGGTGTGATAGTAAGACCCAGCGCCCATTGAATAAGGAGTGCATGGTGCGATCGATGGGATCCGAATTGAGCGCCTGCGCGCGGCCGCCCGCGGGCTAAGCGGCATGCCGCTCGAGCCGCACAAGCTGGGCCTGGTCCTGACGGGTGGCGGCGCACGCTCCGCCTACCAAGTCGGCGTGCTCAAAGGATTGACCGATCTGTTGCGGCGCGGCTCGGCCTGTCCCTTTCCCATCATCACCGGTACTTCCGCCGGCGCAGTGAGTGCGGTCGCCCTGGCTTCGGACGCGGCGCACTTCCGGCGCTCGGTGTACGCCATCGAAAGTGTGTGGCGCGAGTTCCGCGTGCACCATGTGTTCAAGGCCGACCCGGTGAGCATGTTCCGCTCAGGCCTGCACTGGCTGCTGGCCTTCATGACGGGTGGCTGGCTGGTGCAGCCGCCGCACTCGCTGTTCGACAATACGCCGCTGTGGGAACTTCTGAAGATCAAGCTCAACTTCGATGGCATTCCGCGCAGTTTGTACAAAGGGCATTTGCAGGCGCTCGGCATCTGCTCCACGTGCTACGGCGATGCCGACTCGGTGACTTTCTATGCCGGTCACAGCGACGTGCGGCCTTGGGCCAGAGTGGCGCGCAAGGGCGCGCGCGCTTCGCTCACCTTGGATCATCTGATGGCAAGCCTCGCCATTCCCTTTCTGT